>DYIT01000022.1:17009-52113 GCA_020723505.1 Candidatus Kuenenia stuttgartensis | reverse complement strand
GAAGCCGGCGATTAAGTCGGAACTAAGCTTCGGGATGTGGACTTTGCCGCGGTTCGGATAGTTCTCAATCGCCGCCTTGAGTATCGCCTTGGCCGACTCAATCGCTTTGTCCTCGTGGAATATTATCTGCATTGCGCCCGGCATCTTCGCCTTGGCCGCCGTGTTTATAACCTTCGTGTGGAACCCTGAAGCCACCTGCGGGAGCGACTGCATCACGCACTGCACGTCGACCACCATCGCCTCGACCGCGCCCGTCAGTATGGCGAGCTCCTGCTGGAGGAAGTTTCCCGCAATCGGAACGCCGTGGCGCACCAGGATTTCGTTGGCCGTGCAGCAGATTCCGGCGATGTTGATGCCCTTGGCGCCCTTGGATTTCGCGTAGTCGAGAATCTCCCTGTCCCTCGAGACCGCCACAATCATCTCCGACAGGAGAGGCTCGTGGCCGTGGATTACGACGTTAACCTCGTCCTCCTTGAGCACCCCTAGGTTCACTTTGGACTTCACAGGCACGGGAGTCTGGAACATGATGTCCTGCAGCTCCGTGCCAATCATCGACCCGCCCCACCCGTCCGCCAGGGACGCCCTCGTGGCCTGCATCATGATGTTGCGGTACTCCATGTCCACGCCCATGGTCGTGCGGTGCATAATCTCCACGATCTCCCTGTCGATTCCCCTCGGCACCACGTCCAGCGCCCGCCAGATTGCCTGCCTGGGCTCAGGCGCGCGCTTTATGAAGTGCAGTTCGCCCTCCTGCTTTCCGAACTCGGCCAGCGCAGTTTCCCCGACTTCGATGGCTACGTCCTTCGCGTCCCTGCCTTCGGTCTTCACGCCGAGACGCTCGGCTGTCTGGTAAAGCTTCTTCTCGTCCTTTATGGCGTAGCCGGGAGCCTCGCCCTTCGCAGCCTTGACGAAGGTCTCCGCCACAGCCCTGCCATGGTCCGAATGGGCCGCCGCGCCGCCCGCCACCATCCTCGCGAAATTGCGTGCGGCTATGACGTCCGCCGTCGCCCCGCAGACCCCGGCTTTGGTCTTCTTCGTAATCCTGCAGGGTCCCATGGAGCAGTTGCGGCAGCATACGCCCTGCGCTCCGTATGTGCACCCGGGCTGCATCGCCTGGTAACGATCCCATACTGTCTCGACCCCCTTCTCCCTCGCGATACCGACCATCTCCTTCGAGGCCTGATCCGGGGAATTGAAAGCGCATTCCTTCTTTGCGTCTCTGTCTTTTTCAGCCATCGATGTCCTCCTAGAGAGTCTTGATTCCTTCTATTATCTCCCGGATCCTCTCCGGGGGGGCGAAATCCGGAGTCACCCTGGAAATCCCCTTCCTCTCGGCCGACTGGAGCGCCTCAGCGAAAGGCACATACCCTATCACGGGCAATCCCGCTGCGGCGCTCTTCACGTATGCAAGGTCCCCGGGCTGCCGCACCTTGGTCGCCACAACGGCGATTTTCGATATCCCTATGTCGGCCGCGAGGCCGCGAACGCGTTCCGCAGTCTTCGCCGCCTTTGGCGAAGGTTCGACCGTCACGAGCAGCGCGTCCACGGCCCTGGCGGTCGCGCGTCCCAGATGCTCTATGCCCGCGGGCATGTCCGCCACGACCCAGTCGCCCTCGTTCAGCAGGATGTGCCCGAGGAGGTTCTTGAGGAATGAGTTGGCCGGGCACATGCATCCCGCCCCCCCCTCCTCCACGTATCCCATGCATACCAGCTTGATGTTGCCCCTCGCAAGCGCGAACTTCTCCGGGATGTCCTCCACCCGAGGATTCAGCTTGTAGAACCCTCCCCCGCCGCCCGATGCCATCCGCTCGTCTATCAAATCCTTCATCCTGCTGATGGGAGTCAACCTGTCGGCGTCCGGGAACCCGAGAGCATGGGCCAGAGCGGGGTCGGGGTCGGCGTCCACGGCGAGGACTCGCTTCCCGTCCGAGGCTATTGCCTCGACGAGGAGTGCGGAAAGGGTCGTCTTTCCTGTGCCGCCTTTTCCCGATACGGCTATCTTCATCCTGTTTGGGAATCCCAATCGTTCATCATCTTCCCAGCGACGCCATTGCGCAGCGCACGAGATTCCTCATGAGCAGCGTGACCGTCATCGGTCCCACGCCGCCGGGGACTGGCGAAATGTACGAGCACTTTTCGGCCGCCTTCTCGAACTCGACGTCGCCCACCCACTTCTTCTTGGGATTGCCCTTCTTGTCGAGCACGGGTTTGCCGGCGGCGTCGAGCTCGGGAACCTGCATCGTGGCGACGTCGACTACTATTGCCCCGTCCTTGAGCATGTCCGCCGTGACTAGGTTCGGCTTGAAGCCGACCGCCGAGATTACGATGTCCGCCCTCTTGGTGTGGAACGGCGTCAGTCCCGCCTTGGAGGTGGCGATGTGCGCCACCGTGACCGTGGGAGATTCGTTCAATGACTGGAGTAGGAGCATGGCAATCGGTTTCCCCACGATCTCCGAGTGGCCGACGACCACCAGCTCTTTCCCGGCGAGGCTCACGCCCGACGACTTGAGGAGCTCCACCGCGGCCATGGCAGTGCATGGGGCGACCGTCTGTGTGCCATAGAAGAGCCTCCCCATGTTCTCGGGGTGCATCCCCTCGACGTCTTTTGCGGGCGATATCTCCACCTGGGCGTTTCTCGGATTGATTTGCTGAGGCAGGGGCACGAAAAGAAGAATGCCGTCTACGCCGGAGTCGCTATTGAGCTCGCGGAGCCTCGCGAGCAGGTCCTTCTCCTTGATGTCCCCCGGGAGTTCGATGACCTGATGGGTTATCCCGAGGTCCTCGCACGCCTTTGCCTGCGACTTGGCGTATCCCCTGGTCCCCGCGGACGATTCGCCCGCCTGCACCGCAACAAGCTTCATCGGCCTGTTCTTGGCAGCCTTGAACTTCGCGATGTCCGTCCTGAGTTCGTTCTGAATCTTCTCCGCGAGCGGAGCGCCTTCGAGCAGTTTCGCTGCCATGCCTCTCCTCCTTCCTGCAGGGAAGCCTCTACTAGGAGGCTCCACCCTTTATGGAACTCATGGTCTGACTCCAGACCGAGGCCGCGAGCTTTTCCGCCTCGCGGGTCATCGGCTCCGTTTCCAACCTGATTCTACCCACGAAATCCGCGTCCTTGAGCTGCGCGAGGTTAATCTCCACGTTCAGAAGGCCTCCGCGGTACGCTGCGGCAAGGCCGACCGCCCCGACCCCCACGTCGCTCCTCAGGTTCTCGTTCCCCTTCGCGAGAAGCACTGGGCAGAGCATGAGACCCTCGTGGGCCAGCCTGCAAATCCTCAGGGGGACCGCGACGGCCTTCTTGAGCGCCTCCTGAATGGCCGCGGATCTCGCGGCCTTCTGTTCAGGGGTGTCCTTGGGCATCGAATAGGCGGCTGGTATAACGGCGTATCCGCGGACGTCCTCGTCCACGAGCGACATCATCTCCCGGCGAATCGAGTCGATTCGCTTGAGGATTGCGGCGATCTCGGCCTCCACTTCCTTGTACTTCTTCTTCCCGACCGTGAAATTGCCGACCATCCCGAGCAGCGCGGCGCCGGCGGCGCCCATGAACGCGGCACCGGACCCGCCCCCGGGCGCCGGCTTGTCGGAGGCCAGGTCGTCGAGATATGTCCTTATGCTTCCATCTATGTACATGAATCCCCCGTAAGCCGGGGGCCAGACGGCCCCCGGCTCGAATAATTCGATTAGGACAGGTTCATGACGTTTCCGTCCTTGTCCAGGTCGTACTTCTCGCCGCAGGGCTCGGAAGGAAGGCCGGGCATGGTCCTCATCTCGCCGCAGAGCGGGTAGAGGAACCCGGCGCCAACGGAAGCCCTGATGTCCCTGATGGGCAGCTTGTATCCCTTCGGCACACCCTTCATTTCGGGATCGTGGCTGATGGACAGGTGGGTTTTCGCCATGCAAATCGGGAACTTCGCATAGCCGAGCCTCGTGTACAGTTCGATCTTGTCCTCGGCTTCCGGCGCATAGGTCACGCTGTCGGCGCCGTACATCTTCGTGGCGATGGTCTCAATCTTCTCCTTTATCGGCATATCGTCCGGGTACAGCAGCTTGAACTTCCCGGGCTTCTGGCAGGCTTTGACGACTTCCTGCGCGAGCTCCTTGCCGCCCTCTCCGCCGTTCGCCCAGACTTCCGAAGGAGCGACTCCGTCGGCGCCGGCCTTCCTGGCAATCTTTGCGACGAGGTCCATCTCCTTGTCCGTGTCCTGCGTGAACCTGTTGATGGCGACGACGACCGGCAGGCCGAACAGCTTCATGTTCTCGATGTGCTTCACGAGGTTTGCGGATCCCTTCTCTATCGCAGGCAAATTCTCCTTGACGAGCCCGTCCGGCAGGGGTCTCCCCGCGACGACCTTGAAACTGCCGCTGTGCATCTTGAGCGCTCTGATTGACGCCACTATGACCACGCAGTCGGGCTTGAGTCCGGACTGGCGGCACTTGATGTTCATAAACTTCTCGGCGCCGAGGTCGGCGGCGAAGCCGGACTCGGTCACCACGTAGTCGCCGAGCTTCAGCGCCATGTAATCCGCGACTACGGACGAGTTGCCGTGCGCGATGTTCGCGAAAGGCCCCGCGTGGACGAAGCACGGCGTCCCTTCGAGGGTCTGCATCAGGTTCGGCTTGATGGCGTCCCTGAGGAGCACGGCCATCGATCCGGCGACCTTGATGTCCTCGGCGGTAACCGGCTTGCGTTCCTTCTTCGAACCTTGGGTGAACGCGAGGACCATGCGGCCGAGCCTTTCCCTGAGATCCTTGAGGCTCGTCGTAAGCGCGAGGATGGCCATGACCTCGGAGGCCACGGTGATGTCGAAGCCGGTCTCTCTTGGGATGCCGTCGTCCTTGCCGCCGAGCCCGATTATGATCTTCCGCAGGTAGCGGTCGGACACGTCGACGACCCTCCTGATGAGGACCGAATAGGGGTCTATGTTGAGGGGATTCTTCTTGTAGATGGAATTGTCGAGGAAAGCGCAGCAGAGGTTGTGCGCAAGGCCCACGGCGTGCACGTCGCCGGTGAGATGGAGGTTGAAATCCTCCATGGGGACGACCTGCGAGTAGCCTCCGCCGGCCGCTCCGCCTTTAATGCCGAACACGGGGCCCAGCGAGGGCTGGCGTATGCATGTCACGACTTTCTTGCCTATCGCGTTCAGCCCGAGGCTCAATCCGATTGTCGTGACGGTCTTCCCCTCGCCCAGAGGGGTCGGCGTTATCGCCGTGACGTCGATGAATTTGCCCGTGGGTCTGCCTTTGAGGCGGTCAATAGCATCGAGGCTCACCTTCGCCTTGTACTTCCCGTAGAGCTCGAGCTCGTCCTCCAGGATGCCGACCTTCTCCGCAATCGATGCGATTGGTTCGAGCTTTGCCGCCTGCGCGATTTCAATGTCGGTAGGGACCACCTTCTTCTTCACAGAGCACCTCCTTCTTTCCTTCTCCCGCGCACGCCTCGGCATGCGCTCCCCGCTGAGCCCGCGGCCGGCGCCTGCACCGGCCGCGTCCGCGGAAGGATGAGGCGCGCGCTTCATCCCCCGCTGCGCGTTTTTGAACAAAGAATGATATGAAATGGAGAGTGCAGTTCAAAGCAAATTCCTCCCCGTCTGCGACTCCACGCCTTCCGGAATCCGCCTCGCGCGGAAACCCGGAAGCGCGCATTTCCTTGACAAGCCTCCGCCCTTTCCTATAATCCGTTTCCTTGCGGGCGAGTGACGGCGCTTCCGGCCCCGCCCTGATTTTCCCGGCTTTCAAGGAGGAGAAAATGGCCCAGGAAGACTTGAGGCTCCTGGATGGAGGGAAAGGCCGCGAGACCGAGGTCCCCGCGCATCCGGAGACGCCGACCTGGATTGTGAACAAGGCCTTCGACCTCGTTTCCGAAGTCGCGTTCAATTCCCTGGACGCGTACATGCTCTTCTGCAAAGAGGAGAAACTCCCCCACAGCTATCTGCTGGGACTCGACATACTCATAACCGGCATCGCCGATCCCAAGGGGAAGAAAGTCACGGACATCAGGCCGACGCTGCTGGAGGGCCCCTGCTGCAATTCGTACCCGGCCTGCCCAAATATCGATTCGTACCGCCTCTACAAGCGATCGATTCTCGACGGGCAGAACCCCGACATGGTCGAATACCCGATGCACCCTGCGAAAATCAGGGACGCGCTCGTCTCCGCGTTCAAAGCGGCATGGACGGCTAAGGGCAACCACGACGATCCCGTTGTGGGCGTCATAACGCGTCCTTACGCCGAGAGCGAAGAAGAGACGGCCCACAATCTGATTATCGAAGGGTGCAGGGAGGCCGGTCTCAAGACCGTGCGCGTCACTCCCGACGAGAATCCAAAGGTCAGGAACGGAAAGCTGGTGGTCGGCGGGACGCCAGTGGATGTCTGCTACAGGAGGATTGAGCGCATCCACATGCCGCAGTTCTACGGGCTTGCGCTGGGATCGAAAATCATCAACGAGACTCCCAACACCCTCTTCATAAATCCATGGAAGGTGGACGACCTGAGGTCGAAGACAATCGAGGAGAAGGTCTTCAGGCGCTATGAGAAGGCCACCGGGAAGACGGTCTCGAGGCCTAGGACTTTACTCGGGCCCGAGATAACGCCTGATTCGGTGCGAGAACTCATGGGTACGGGGGGATACGCGCTGAAGGAATGGAACAGCACGGGCGGCAAGGGCGTATACCTCCACACGAACATGAGGCTAATCAAGAAGATCTACGACAAGCTCTATCTCAAGTACGATGGAAGGCACATGGTCCTCGTGGACGACATCGACGATGACCTGAAGAAGTTCGGGGCCTTCAGCCAGGACGCCGCAATCCAGCAGATGAGGATAATCGACGCGAGGGACTTGAGGCCGGGAGTCAGGCTCGTGTACGACTCGCGGATAAACGTCCTCTACGATGCCGTGAAGAACCGGTGGAACATCATCTCGGGCATATCCAGGTGCGTCCCCTGCGGCGAAGAGGTCACGAACGGCAACTCCCTGCTGACGAACATCTCATCCGGGGCGGAGGTGGCCACGCTCGTCCTGGGAAGGACCGAGGAGATAAGAAAGCCCATGAGGTTCGGGCCGCTGCTCACGGCCCTCATGAACGGCGAGACGGAGTGCTCTATCTGATGGGGAAGATTTCCGACGCGCTTCAGCTGCTCCAGAGGGTGATGGAATACAAGATTGCGTCCAGGGACGTGCTGAAGTCGGCCGTCAAACGCGCTGACCCGCGAGACAGGCCCGCGCTTGAGGGATTCCTGAAGGAACAGGTCGAAACCCTGGCAAGGATTCCCGAGGTATTCAAGAAGCTCAAGTTCGACGCGCCCAGGGAGCCGAGCGAGGACTCCGTGACCGAGATGATGGACGGCATATTCATCGAAGCGGCCGCGGAGAATCAGGGCAAGGAGCTGGACTTCAGAGCCGCTGCCCTGAGAATAGAGGAGAAGGCTATGAAGATCCTGCAGAAGCCGCTCCTCGAGCACAACATCCCGCCCGAACTGAGGACGGTCCTCGAAGAGAGCCTGCTTCTCGCGGAAATCCACGCCTCTCAGCTCCGTAAGATGATCGGGAGATAGATTCGCCGCAATCACAAGCACACGCGGCGAATCTAGAAGAAGAACAGCCCGATGCTGAACGAGACGCGTTCGGATTCGTCGCCGGGCAGCCTGGCAAGCGGGAACCCGAAGTCGAGCGAAATCGGTATCCCCCCCATCGCAGGGACCCTCAACCTGAATCCGAAGCCTATGGATGAACGAATCTGCGAGGTGCTGAAATCCTCGAGGCTCGGGACTAGCGCGCAGGCGTCGTAGAAGAACACGAGCCTCAGGAGGTCGATCTTCATGTTCCCGCCCATGAACGGCGTCCTGAACAGGGGTATGCTGTATTCAAGAGTCGTCATGGCCCGGAAATTCCCTCCGATGGACTCCGATCCCCATTTGGGCCCGATTCCCCGGAACTCGAAACCCCTGATGCTCTGCAGCCCGCCGGCGTAGAAGCGCTCGTAAATCGGGAGGCTCTTCTGGCCTCCGTGGGGTTCCGCCCAGTCTATCTGCAGCTTGAACGAGAGTATCTGCCGGTACTTGTCCACCGGATCGATGAAGAACAGAATCGGTTTGTTCCACAGGGTGTTGAAGAGATCGAGCCTGAAGCTGGCTTTCGAATAGTCCACGTCGCCGAGGAGGAAGCCGCCGGCGTACTCGTAGGAGAGCCCTATCGAATACCCCTCGTAGGGCTGCATCATGTCGTCCTTTATGTTGGCGAACGTCACGCCGAATTGAAGGGAGGATATGAGCGAAGGTCCCCTTGCCTCGAAAACGTCGGGGGGTGAAAAGAGGGAAATGTCCCTGAGCTCGACTTCCTTGAGGTCGTATCCCGCGGAAACCCTCAGGTACCTTCCGAACCTGTGCCCGAACTCAACCATCCCCTCCATGCTCCGCTGCAGGTAGCTCCCGTAGTCGCGCTGGCTCTTGCTTCCCGCCACCTTTATGGACGTGTCTGTCCCGAAGAACGAAGGCTCGTAGAAATCGATGGAGTAGACCATCTGCCTTTCCATGCCGATGGTGAAGCCCATCCTCAAGGTCTGGCCGCCGCCGACGAACGCGTTGCCGGAGATAAGATCATCAAAGCTCTCCGGGAAGTCGCCGAGGTCGAAATTGTTGAACTGGAGCTGGATTTTGCCCGTAAGGCTGGTGGAGGCGCTGTATCCGAGGATGAACCTTATGTCCCCCATCGTGGTTTCCTCGAGCTCGAACACGAGGTCCTTGACCGCCGGGTCCTCGGTGTCCTCCCAGCCGATGTTCAGGTCCTTGAAATACTTCGTGTTGAACAGGATGCGCATCGTGTCTTCGATGTCCGAGAGGCTCGGGTAGTCGCCCGGCGTCAGAAGCACGCACCGCCGCAGCACGTCGTCGCGCGTCTTGAAATTGTTCCTGAACAGAATCTTGCCGAGCTTAATCCTCTCGCCCTCGCTTATGTCGTACGTCATGTCGACGACGAGGTTTTCGAGGTCGAACGATTCCCGCGTCGTAATCCTGGTGAACAGGAACCCCTCGGCCCCGTAGATGTCCTTTATCCTCTTGAGGTCCCCCTTCTCGTCCTTCTTCCGGTCGCCGTCAATCGAGACCCTCCTGTACCAGTCGCCGGTTCTGGTTTTTATCTCCTTCCTGATTTTCGCCTCGTCGAAGAACTTGCAGCCCTTCACGCCGATTTTGCCGATTTTGAATCGCGGGCCCTCTTCAACGCGGACGATGATAATCATCCTGTCCAGCGAGGCGTTGTAAGCGATGTCCTCGAGGCAGACCCTGGCATTCCTGTATCCCTCTTCCCTGTAGAACTGTTCGACGGCCTTGATGTCGTCCGCGAATTTCTCCTCGTCGTAATACTCGGAGGAGAAAAGCCCGGACTCGTCCGTTTCCATTGATTCCAGAAGGTCGCTCTTCGTGAAGTGAGCCGCGCCCCGGAACCTGATTTCCGCGATTTTCGGCCTGGGACCCTCGATGATTCGCACCACGACGTGCGTTCTACCCGCGGACATCGGATATATGTCGTATGAAACCTGCGCGAAACGGAAACCCTTGGACTGGTAGAAGGCGCGTATCTTCCCGCAGGCGAACTTCACGAACGATTCATCGCTCGCAGCGTTCACCGAGAGATAGGCCTCCACCTCTTTCCTCACGTCCTCCTCATCGAGATCGTCCGCCCCCTCGAAATCGACCTTCCCGATTATGAGCCTCTCCTCCACGACGATTCTGAGCGCGAATTCCCCCTTGGGGCTCGCGGGCTCCCAGGACTTCACGGCTATTCCCTTCCGGAAGAGCCGTTTGACGTCCGAATCGGCAATCATCAGGTATTTCTGCAGGGGGTACGAAGTGCCGGCCTTAATCTCCATGTTGGCCAGGATTTGTCTGTCGGTGACGGCTGAAGCGCGCGACGGCCTGACTATCTCAATCTTCCCGACCTTCACCGTCTCTTCGTCCTTGTCCTTCTCCGCGGCCAGGAGGCTCGTGGAGGCTGCGATGGCAAGCGAGATGGAGAGGGCGGCTGCCATAATCCGGTGAAACGAGGCATTCGCAGAAGCCATCCCGCTCTCCGACAGCCGTAATCCGGGAATGATGCCGCCCGGCATCCGCCAAGACTGCAGGCTTCCCCGGCACTCCGACGATAAAGCAACAAAACCGAGATGCTATCCGCATGCTCAATGCATGTCAACGAAGTCGGAACCGTGAAATCGAAGCCGGCCGGGCGATTATCGGACTCCGGCACCAGCTTCCGGTCATCCCGGAGCGGACCGGTTGACTCCGCCCCGGGACGCCGTGATAATTCCGACATCGAAATTGGATATCATCAATCACCTTTTTTTCAGGAAGACGGGATGAAAGGCGCGATTGTCATAACGCATGGCGGCGTAGGAGCCAAAGAGGACATGGTTGGAAGGCCCATGGAAGCGGCCGGCAAAGGGCTCGCAGTGCTCGAAGGCGGCGGGTCCGCCCTTGATGCGGCCGTGGAGGCTGCCGTAATCCTCGAGGACGACCCCGCATTCAACGCTGGCACGGGATCAAGGTTCCGTATAGACGGGAAGACGATTGAGATGGACGCATCGCTCATGGCCTCCGACGGCAGGATGGCCGCCGTAGCGGCTGTCAGGAACGTCAGGAATCCGGTGCGCCTCGCAAGACTGGTGATGGATACGCCCCACGTGATGATGGTCGGCCAGGGGGCTTCCGATTACGCGTACCGCATGGGGATGAATCCGTATGACCCGGCCACCGAAGATACGCGCGCGTTCATAAGAAAAGCATGGAAAGCGATAAGAGAGGGGAAAGTATCGCCCTACAACAGGAAATGGCTGGACTTCAGGAACTACGACCTCCCCTCGGAAGGATGCGATACCATTGGCGCCGTGGTCAGGGACGCCCGCGGCAATTTCGCCGTGGCGAATTCGACCGGAGGGACGTCGCTGATGCTGCCGGGCCGGGTCGGAGACTCCCCGATTTTCGGGGCCGGGTTCTGGGCAGGCCCCGCAGGAGCGGTCGCCGCGACGGGAATCGGCGAGGAAATCATCAGGAAACTCCTGTGCAAGCAGGTGTACGACCGCATCGAATCGGGCATGCATCCCGCGAAGGCCTGCGAATGGGGTGTTGGACTGTATCCCCCGGAACTCCCGGTCGGTCTAATCGCGGTCGGCAGGAAGGCCTGGGGCAAAGCGGCGAATATGACGCTTCCGGTCGGAATTGCGGAATCTGCGCCTGCAGGAACGGCGAAAAGGAAGGTTATCGCCCGGTCGAAAAGCCGGTCCAGTGCCGGTAAGACGCCCTTTGCCGGCGGCAAGCAAGGGAAACCCCGAAGGAGCAGGGCGAAGAAGTGAACGATGGAGATTGCCCCTGTTCAGGCGAATCCGACCCGAGCGGCAGGGATCGCAAGGGCGGCGGTGAGGATAATCCGCCCATGCGGAAACCGTGGGAAGCGCGCGGAGCTCTTCCGGACGGAGCGGAGGGGCCTGCTGCCGCGTCAGACAGCCTGAACGCGGGCTTCCTCGAAACTCCTCCCGGCTCCGCGGCGGAAAGCTCCGTCCCCCCACTTCCTCCTCTGCGCCCGGATGGGGTGGGAATCCATGAAATCAATCCCGGTTCGCCGAATCCCTGCGCCCCTGATGGAGGATTCAATCTCGAGTGCATCGGGCATGGCGGCGTCCCGGAATCCGCGGCAGCGGATTCGCGTTTCAGGCCGGATCGAGGGCACGCTCAATCGGCCGGCAAGGCCCCGTTCAGGAAGGCGGGAACGGCTTCCAAGACAATCGCTGCGGCCGCAATAATGGCGCTTTTCATGGTTCCCCTTGCGCTCTTCGCATTTCTCGGACGCCCGTCAGAAAACGGAACCGGCGACGCAGGGCGCAAATCCAGGTCCTACGCCCCTCCCGGCCGCAGTCCATCCCGGGAAACGGAGCGTTTGGTGAATCAATCGCTTCGCAGGGAGAAGGGCATGAAGTCCCTGGATTCGGGAACCGCCCTTTTCGAGTCGGGCGAATATGCACCGGCCCTGGCTGCCGCCAGGACGGCGATTCAGGAGCTTCCTTCAGAGCACAAGCCACGCTTCCTCGCCGGATTGTGTCTTTTCGCATTCGGCGATTTCGGGCAGGCGGCCTATCATTTCAGGACCGCGTTCGGCGCATGCGAAGCCGGCGCCGGACGTGCGGATTCGGCCCTCATGTTCATGTTGTCCGCAATGCAGGCGAGGATGGCTTCCTGGAAGGATGATTTCGGCAAGATGGCTTCTTCCATGACGGCGGAGGAGCACGGCATCGCCCCTGAAATCGATCTTTTCTCCGGCAAGACCGCGGTCGTTCATTACATGAAGTCGCTGGATGAGTCGGGAGCGTGGGCGAATCCCGCCCGAGCCGCGCGTGCGGGGTTCTATCTCGGGTTCTACTTCCTTTCCGCAGGGGATCGCAGCCAGGCGGAGGCGTGTTTCAGGAAATCCGCGGAATCCGGGGCAGGCAACCGCCCCGAGGCGCATTTCTCGAAGGCTGCGTTGACGAGGATCGAGGGCAAGTAGCGGCGCATTATCCCCTCAGGAGCCTCGTCACATGATGGATTCCCGCCCGCCTTGCGAACAGGAATCAGTGCCCGGTAATCTTCACTGCCACGGGCACCGTTGCCTTTGTCAGGAAGAGGAGGGCGAGGCAGCTTGCCGGAAGGACGCCGCAAGTCACCTTCTGGAACCAGCACCCTTTCCCGTCCTGCATGGTCATGAGAGCCTCCGCGCCCTCGCGGTACCAGTCGTGCTGCCCCATATTCCTAACATTCGCGAGCACGGCCGCCCTCTCGAGACCGTAGAGGTAATAATACAACCAGCTTCCATCCGGATGGCCGGGATTCTTTTCGATCGTGAAGTTGTGCGAAAGCCAGGCGAGGCCGTCGTTCACCGAAGTCTCGGCCTTTGTCCACATGGCCGCGTTGACTTCCCGCTGCGTGAGTTCCGAGAGGCAGATTATTATGCTTGCGATGCCGACCGACGTCATGCTTCCGGTGGTCGCCGTCGGATGCTGGCAGGAGTTGCCCTGCGGCTCGCATCCCGCGCTGTAGGTCCAGCCCCTCGCGGTGTCCATGACGCGGGATACCGGCTTGTACGAGACGTATCCGTGCTGCTTGTCCTCGATAATCACCACGCGTCCGACTTTCGGACCGTCCTTTTCTTGGAACTTAAGGAAATGCTTGAGCGCCTTCACGAACGGATCTGCGGGCACTTTCACGCCGCATCTCGACGCGGACTTGAGGCCGAGCAGCGCGAACTGCGTGTTCGAATGGTCCGGGGCGTCCTGTCCCGGGGTGTTCGGATAGCTCCAGGCATCCCTTTCGGTAATCATGGTGCCGTTCTCGGTTATCCTCTGGGAGTATTCCACGTGTTCCAGAAGGAAGCGTACGGCTTCCTCGATCCACGAGAGATCGTTCTTGGGGACCTTGGGCTTGTTTTTGACGAGCTGCGAAACGTCCTGTCTAATCTGGTCCTCTACCTTGTGGTCGCTCCATCTGGCCTCGATGGCCATGATTGTGAGGGCCGTCGAATAAGTCCTCGTGAACGGCTGCGTCCTGAGCCAGCGGAATCCCCTTTCGATGCAATCGTCGAAGCGACCCTGGCCCGACTTGAGCAGGGCGAGCAGGGCCAGCGCCGTGCTGCCGCTGTCGTAGTTGTCCTTGGCGTGCGTATAAGGCCAGAACCCTTCCGGCTTCTGCTCGGAGAGGATGTATTCCCTGCCCTTACGAATGCATTCGTTCACGCGCGAGAGGAACTCGGGATCCCTGTCGCCGGCCTTCAGCTTCTGGCCGTCGTCCTTGTCTCCGGCCTCTACCGCCAATGCCGGGACGGTCAGGAAGGCGGCGGACAAACCCGCTGACGCCGCCAGTATAACGGCTGTCAATCTCAAGCTGTTCATTTGCGCTCCCCCATTTCACAGCAGGCCGGACCGGCCCTGCGGGATATCCGGACATGATGCTGATTCAATCGACGGATAGGATTAGGGTCCAGGTCAATTCTACACTATTCGGATTCGCGCGAGCCGGAATTCCGCCTCTACTGCCTGTCCGGCAGAGCCGGGCGTCATTCCTCCGAATCCTGAGATTCGAACTCGTCATGCAGGATGGAGGATCTGGATCTCTCCTCGACGCGCATGGCCGAGAAGATAATACCCTTCTTGCTGGCCTTCAGGAATTCGATGAGGTGCCTTACCTCTTCCGTCTCGGCGATTTCCTGCATCTTTTCGAGCGCCTCGCTTCTCAGCATGTTCTTGCGATAGAAGATTTTGAACGCCGTCTTGATGTTGTCCCTGACCTTCTTGTCCTTTCCCGCCCTGCGCAGCCCCACGTTGTTGATGCCGGTCACTGCCACCGGCCTTCCGCCGCAGGTGACGAACGGCGGTATGTCCTGGTTGGCAGCGGAAAGCCCGCCGACCATCGCCAGGCTGCCCACTCTGCAGAACTGGTGCACCAGGACGCTCGAGGAGATGAAGGCCGAGTCGCCGACCTGGACGTGGCCGGCGAGCTGGGCGCAGTTGACCAGCACGATTCTGTTCCCGATGCGGCAGTTGTGCGCGACGTGGCTGTAAGCCATGAACAGGTTGTCGTTGCCGATGACCGTTGCGGACCCCGCCGCAGTGCCGCGGTGGACGACGGAGTATTCCCTGAACGTGTTCCTGTCCCCAATCTTCAGGTATGTCTCCGCCCCCTTGTAGGCATGGTCCTGGGGTTCATGCCCGAGCACGACGCCCATGTGGATTCTGCAGTCCCGTCCGGTCTCGGTCCAGCCGGTTATGTACGAGTTCGGCAGCACGACAGTCCCCGGCCCGAGCTTAACATGGGGGCCCACGTACACGTTGGCCCCGATTTCCACGCCTTCGCCCAGCTCAGCGCCATCTTCAACCGTTGCGGACGGATGAATCTTCATCGGTTGGCTGCTCCAGTCCAAGCTACACAGCAGAACGTTCCACCTGCCCTGGAGGAAACAGAAAATATCCGAAACATGCCGTGCAATCAACCGAAAATGCCTGGCAGGTCCGGCTCCAGGGGAATCGCCGGGCGCGGGATGCCCGGCTGGACGGCGCCCTTCCAGTTTAGCGGAGGTTCCGCGGCGCCCGGCTCCGACCCTGCCCCGGCATCAGCATGCCCGCAGGCGTCACGTGACATACGGCCCTACCCCCGGCCCTCGATTCCGTATTCCTTGAGCTTCCGGTACAGCGTCCGCGCTCCGATTCCGAGGACCTTGGCGGCTTTCGTCTTGTTCCATCCCAGGGACTCAAGCGTCTTCAAGATAAGCTCCCTCTCCACGTCGCGGATGGGCTTGCCCGCGGTGATTCCGGACTCTGCCGGGTCCCTTCCGGCCTCTTTCGGGACTATCGACAGGTCCTCAATCTTGATTCGGCTGTCCCTCGTCATCACGACTGCGTTCTCTATGCAGTGCTCGAGTTCGCGGACGTTGCCGGGCCAGGAGTGCCTCGTCATAGCCTCCATGGCGCCCCCGTCTATGCCGGCAATCTCCTTCCCGTTCTTCCGCGCGAACAGGTCGACGAAATAGTTCACGAGGAGAGGGATGTCCTCCTTCCTGTCCCTGAGCGGGGGCAGGTCGATGGTCACCACCTTCAGCCTGTAGTACAGGTCCTCCCTTACCTTGCCCGAAGCGACCTCGTCAGCGATGTCGGCGTTCGTCGCGGCTATGATGCGGACGTCCACCGGAATCGTCTCGTTGCCGCCCACGCGTTCGAATTCGTGCTCCTGGAGGACCCTGAGCAGCTTGACCTGCGTCGTCCTCGGTATCTCGGACAGCTCGTCGATGAACAGGGTCCCGCCGTTCGCGAGCTCGAACCGGCCTTTCCTCTGCGAAAACGCCCCGGTGAAGGACCCCTTCTCGTGCCCGAACAGCTCGCTCTCGAGGAGAGTCTCGGTCAGCGAGGCGCAGTTCACCTTGATGAACGGTCCGTCGGCCCGCTGCGAGTTGTAATGAAGGGCGTTCGCGACCAGTTCCTTGCCGGTCCCGCTTTCGCCCAGAATCAGCACAGTGGCCTTGGTGGGAGCGACCTGCTCGACCAGCCTGTAGACCTTCTGCATGGCCTCGCTCTGGCCGACGATGTTGTCGAACCTGTACTGTTTCTTGAGCTCGCGCTTGAGCCTGACGTTCTCCTCGCGGACGCTCCGCTCGGAAATCGCCCGCCTGATGACGAGCCTGAGCTTTTCCAAATCGACCGGCTTCTCGATGAAGTCGTAGGCCCCAATCTTCATCGCCTTCACCGCTCGCTTCACGCTCCCGAACGCGGTCATCATCACGACGATTGTGTCCGGCGACGACTCCTTGACCGTTTTCAGGAGCTCCAGGCCGTCCCCGTCCGGCAGGACTATGTCCGAGAGGACCGCGTCGTAGAGCCCCGACTCGATGAATGCCATGGCTTCCGCCGCGGAAGCCGCGGCGTCCACCTTGAACCCCTCCTTCTCGAACGCCCTCTTCAGACCGATTCGCGCGTTCCTGTCGTCCTCTATGACGAGCATGTCGCCCATATCAGGAACCTCCGGCCAAAGGAAGATGGATTTCGAAGGATGCCCCGCCTGCGGAACCCTGGCCAATCGCTATCCTGCCCCCATGCTCCTCCACTATGCGGTTGGCAATCGGCAGCCCGAGCCCGGTCCCGCCCTCCTTCCTGCTGTAGAAGATGTCGAAGACCTTTTCCCTCTCCGCGGGCGGGATGCCCGGGCCGGTATCCGATATCTCGATTGCAACGGAGTGCCGGTCCTTCCGCGTCGACATGAGGACCCTTCCACTTCCGCCGCACGCCTGCACGGCGTTCAGCACGACGTTGTAAATCGCCTGGCGAATCAGGTCGCCGTCTATGAGAACCTGAGGAATGTCGCCCTCCTTGAATTCGACGGAAACCCCTAATCCTGCGGCTTCGGCTGCGAGCAGCTTGACCGCCAGCCTCGCCGCATGGTTAAGGTCTCCGGGCTTCAAATCGGGGGCGGGCATCCTCGAGAACTTCAGGAACCCGTCTACAATCCTGTTGAGGCGCCTGATTTCCTCCGAAATCATGTCGACGGATTCCAGCGTATCCCGTCCGACTTTGCGCCCGAGCCCCTCTATCTCCTCCTTTAGAAGCTGCATGTGAACCGAAATCGAGTTGAGCGGATTCCTGATTTCATGCGCTATGGAAGCGCCCAGGTTCGCCAGGGATGAAGCCTTTGCGGACCTCAGGCTCCTGTCCGAGCTGGTGTAGCGGTCGGTGAGGTCGATTCGCATGAGAACCGCCCCGGGACCGCCGGCGGAGCCGGGCAGCGGATTAATCCACGCGTCGTACAGCAGTGTCCGGCCGTCGGGGCACCTGCAGGGAAGTCGTTCGAAGCGCACCGCCTCGCCCGATCCCAGCGCCTTCGTTCTCATGGCCTCGGCGACGTCGCGCGCAGCGGCCGCGTCCCACATCCTGGCCGCCGCGACGTCGAACGGCTTTCCGATGACTTCGCTTCCCGGGCAGACGCGTTCCTCGATCCTCCTGTTCCATGCCGTCACCCTCCCGGCGGCGTCGACGGCGAGTATTTCCGCCCCGATTCCGTCCAGGATGCTGCCGGCCAGGTCAAGGCCTTCGCCGTCAGGCCGCGACGGCGGCTTCGCATCCTTTCGGTTTCTCGTTTCCTTCACGTGGGGGAATCCGCGCTGGGAACACGCGGTCCTACCATTTGCGATTAAGCACGAACCTGCCCAATCGGAGCGCCTGGCAGAGCGCAGGAGAGGCCGGAAGCGCGTCCAGGGCCCTGCATCCCTCCTCGACGTATTCCACGGCCCTGGAGACGGCGTACTCCACGGAGTCGTACTCGAGGAGGAAGTTCCTTAGGGCCTCCGAACGCGGCCCTTCCCTGAAGACCCGCTCGATTTCCTTCCTGGCTTCCGGAGATCTCAAGGCGTAGGCGTGAATGAGAGGCAGCGTCAACTTGCCGTTGTCGAGGTCCGTGCCGAGCGACTTCCCCACGAGGGCTTCGTCGCCGACGAGGTCGAGGCAGTCGTCGATAATCTGGAACGCTACGCCCACGTCGCCTGCGAATGCCCTGAGCGACTCGACCTGCGCCGCGGTCCCGCCCGCGAGCCTGGCGCCGGCGCCCGCGCAGAACCTGAACAGGGATGCGGTCTTCATGCCAATCATCGACAGGTAGAACGGCTCGTCCAGGCCCAGGTCGAAGCGCTTCTCAATCTGAAGCATTTCGCCCAGGCAGATTTCCTGGGCGGACGCGATGAGGTCCGAGACCAGATCGTCGCGGCCGGTCCTCTGCACCATCTCGAACGCCTTCGTGAACACGTAGTCCCCGAGCAGGACGGCCCTCTCGTTGCCCCATTTCCTGTTGACCGTCTCGACCCGGCGCCGCGTCTCCGCCTCATCCAGGATGTCGTCGTGGACCAGAGTCGCGCAATGCATGAGTTCGGCAGCGGCAGCGACCTCGACGTGAGCCGGGCCGACCTCCCCTATGGCCTTCGCCGCGAAGAAGACCAGCGCAGGCCTAAGCCGCTTGCCCCTGTAGTTCGCGAGATGGTCGGTGTATTTCTTGAGGAAGGAGTGGTGGCTCTCCATCTCGGCGGACAGGCGCGCTTCCATCTCGTCGAGGTGCCCTTGAATCGGGGCGTAGAGCTCGGCCAGGGAGGTGAACGCCTCCTTCATGTCGTCCGTGAACGCTTTTCCTCCAGGGTTTTCCAAAGCACGAGCCCCGAAACCATCCCGCCGCACTTCCCGGAAGGCGCAGCACCGGTCCGGCACACCGCCCCGGGCCCGGACGCCCGAATCAGATAATTCTATCCCCGCGGGCGCGGAAATCAACCACGAGTTTCTCGTAGTCGGACGGCGTGTTGACGTTGAAGAATGATTCCGCATCCGGGTCGATGGACTCAATCGCCTCGAAAGGCACGATCTCCGCCCCGAGGATTCCGGGCAGCTGATGCAGGCCGTAGGAGCCGGAATGCAGCAGATCCTCGACCTTGGGGAGGCAGGATTTCGCATAGAACGCGAAGAGCGGCTCAAGTCCGGACGGGCTCCGCGGAACGACGGTCCCCCTTTCGACCGCGATTGCGTGCAGGAAACGCACCAGCTTCGGCTTCATGAGCGGCATGTCGCAGGCGCAGAGGAAGACGTTCTCGTGGGAAGCGTTCAGGAGCCCGGCATGGAGGCCGGAGACCGGTCCTTTCCTCCCCGTCGTGTCAGGGATAATCGGACGGCCGAGCGCCATGTATTCCGGCGTCGGCGGCGCGCTGACGAGGATTTCGGCGAACAGCCCGTCGAGCACCCGGAGCACTGTGCCGATGAGCGTGAGACCGCCCAGGCGGAGAAAGGCTTTGTCGACCCCCATCCGCCTGGATTCGCCGCCGGCGAGTACGACGGCCGTTGCTTTCAACGGGCCATCCCCAGTCGCCCGGGACAATCACCGCCTCCTTTTCCGCCCTGCGGCCCGGCTTCCGCCCATGCCGGGAAACAGGCCGAGGATGAATTCGGATATTCTTCCAGCCTCATCATGCCCGAAAAGGGGCACGCCCGCCCCGGGATCGAAGTCGGCCACTGCCGCGACGAGATGCGGGTCGCCGGCGCATACGAGCCCCCTGCTCCTGGAAGCGAGAGCGACCTCTATCTTTGCGGTCTCGGCCGATTTGAATCCCTCGGCGATTACGAAGTCGGCCCCCTTGAGCCGCGAATCGGCGAACTCGCCAAGCGGCATCGACGGGTCGACCATGAAGAACATCCGCGCCGTGTCCCCGCCCCTCAGGACCACAGCGCACGCGCCGGCCTTGAGATGCCTGTCGCTGTCCTTCCCCGGGACGTCGACCGGCCCCTCCCCGTGATAGTCCTTTATTGTGGCGACGCTGAGGCCTCTTCCGCTGAACAAGGGAAGGAGCTTCTCGATGAGCGTCGTCTTGCCGGTGTTCGATCTCCCGCAGATAACGATGACGGGAATCATGGCGGAATCATATCAATTAAGTGGAAGCGCGGGATGGTATTTCCCGGTCAAACCTCGTGCAGAGGAAGAACGCTCACCTCCAGCGACGACTTGAGATAAGCCACGTCCTCGGGGACAATGGTCAGGGCATTCACCGCGTCCGAGGTCACGAAGCCCCCCTTGGGCATGTCCCGCATCGGGAGAACCGAGTAGCCCGTCACGGTCCGGGTCAGCTTCGAAAAGATGAACTTCATCGTCCCCGGCTGAGTGACGAGATCCTTTTCGAGTATTGCGGCAATCTCGTCGTCGGCGGGCGGTTTCCCGCTCATCTGCTGGATTGAGGGCCACACGAACAGCCTGAAAAGCGCGGCGATTGATTTCGGGGAGCCCGGGATGCAGAACACCGGCATTCCGCCGAATCTCGCGAAAGCGAAGGTCCTGCCCGGCCTGAAATTCGTCTCCTCGAAAAGGATTTCCGCGCCGAGCCCGCGCAGCGCGGCCTTCAGCGTGCCCAAGCCTTCGTCGGACGCGCCGCCGGTGGCGAGGATTGCGTCGCATCCGCGGGCCCTTTCCAGCGCGCCGGCGATTGCATCGCGGCTGTCGCGGACGGCTCCCATGTTCACGGGCCGAGCACCGGCTTCAATCGTCCTCGCGAGGAGGTGCTGGAGGTTGACGCTCGCGAATCCGCTTCCAGCGCCCTCCCCTCCCGCCTCCACGGCGGGGCTTCCCGTGGCGACTACGGCAACCCTGGGCCTGCCGACAGCCTCAACCGACTCAATCCCCAAGGACGACAGAAGGTTCACTTCCGCGGCGCGCATTGCGCATCCTTTGCCAAGCAGGAACTCGTCCTTCCTGAAATATGATCCCCTGGCCGCCACCCTGTCTCCCGGTCTCGGCGCGCAAGAGAAGGACACGATTCCGTGCTTCTCCGACGCCTCGGCCCCTTCCACCACCGCGTCGAGCGGTCTCGGCACAGCCGACCCGGGATGCACTTTCCAGCAGATGCCGGTCTCCGTCGGCAGAAAAGCCGCCGCATCAGGCTGGATTTCCCCGCCTATCCTGAGAGCCGCCTGTGAATTCCTGTTCGATCCATCCAGATCAGCGCATCGCACTGCCCATCCATCGGCAGTGGACATGTCCCTGGCCGGGAGATCGGTCGGCGAGTTCACGTCCCGCGCAAGGACCCTGCCGAGGCTTTCCAGGAGTCCGGTCTTCTCCGGCCCCAGGACCGGGATGCTTCCGAGAACCAATGCCTTGGCTTCGTCGTATGTAATCGGCCCCATGACGCCCTTCTTCACTCACGGACGAACAGGTCTGCTCGTTGGATAAGCTCCCGCTTCTGCTTATCAGATATTATCCGGCCGCCGGGAGGCCTTCAAATGATTTCGACAGCGGTCAGCCCGCTTCTGATGGGGCCCGGCTGAGTCATGAATCCCTGTCCGGGAAAATCCTGTATTTAACTGCGTGGTTCTATAGACTGTGTAGCCCGGATACAGATTATTGGAGGAGGAGCGCAAATGAAAAAGCCCAAGGCATCGGCGTCCGAACCTCTGAGCCTGGAGCAGTTCCTTGCAATCCGCAGGACCTTCATGCCCAGGCTTTCCCCCGACGGGAAGCGAATCCTGTTCGTGTCGAACATCGGCGGCAGCTACAACCTCTGGACAGTACCTTCCGATGGCGGATGGCCGACACAGATTACCGCCCAGGACGACTTCATCATGGCGGCGGACTGGGCGCTGGGCGGGAGCCACATCGTGTACACCGCCGATTTTCAGGGGAACGAGAACACCCAAGTCTATCTGGTCCCTTCGTCGGGGGGCAGGCCCGAGAACCTGACCGGGAATCCCGAGGTCCAGTGCTTCCTCCTCGGTGCGTCTCCATCCGGAAGGCAAATCGCCTGGTCGGACAACCGGCGCGAAAAGGACAAGTTCGATACTTACGTGCGCGATTTGAAGACCGGGGCCGAGAAGATGGTGCTCAGGCGCGACCGGGTCGGAATCGACGCCCCGAGCGACTGGTCCCCGGACGGATCCCGGCTCCTGGTTTACAGGGACGACCACAACCTCAACTCGAACATCATACTGACATCCGTGCGTACTCCCCCCGAGGATTTCAAGGACATAACCCCGCATACGGGAGACGCGCACTATTTCGACGCATGCTTCTCTGCGGACGGCAAGCGGGCGTTCATGATTGCGAACCAGGGCAGCGACTTCAAGAACGTGGCATCGATCGGTTTGGATTCCAGGGAACCTGCGCTCGAGTGGACGGTCCGCGCCAGGCACGACGCCGCGTTCGTCCAGGCCTCGCCGGACGGACGGAGCCTCTGCTACGGGCTCAACGTACGGGGCTCAATCGTTCCGAGGATGCTCGATTTGAAGACGGGAAAGGACGCCCCCCTCGGCTTGAGGAAGGGGATATACACTTCGCTCCACTTCTCGAGGGACGGCAGGAAAATCGCCTATCTCTACCAGGGGCCCACGATGCCGGCGGACGTCTGGACCATGAGGATCCCCTCGGGAAAGCCCGTGCAGGTCACGCATTCCATGGCCGGCGGCATCGACCAGAAACGGCTTGCGGCCCCGAGGGAGATAAGCTACGAGTCGCCGGACGGCCTCAAAATCCACGGCCTGTTCTACTTGCCCAGGGGAGCCCGAAAGAACGCATCGCTTCCTGCCATCCTCTATCCCCACGGCGGCCCGAACGCACAGAACATGAACGCGTTCAGCATGTGGTTCCAGTACCTGATGTCGCGCGGCTACTGCATCCTTGCCCCTGACTTCAGGGGGAGCACGGGATACGGAACCGAATTCCAGAAGCTGATATTCCGCGACTGGGGCGGCGGGGACTACCATGACCTCATGGCGGGAGCCGGATTCCTGCGCAAGTCGGGGTGGGCCGATCCGGCCAGGGTTGGCATCCTCGGGATGAGCTTCGGGGGGTTCGCGGTTCTCACATGCATCACGCGCTCCCCCGGCGCGTTCAAGGCGGCGGTTGAGGCCTATGGCCCCGCCAACCTCTTCACGTTCATCGCGTCCAATCCGCCTTCCTGGGCCGAAGGAGTGTATGCGCTCGTGGGCCATCCCGAACGCGACAAGGATTACCTCACCGAGAGGTCGCCCATGAATCACGTCGACCAAATCTCGACGCCCCTGCTCGTGATTCAGGGCAGGAACGATCCGAGGGTGGCGAAGGCGGAGTCCGATCAAATCGTGGAATCGCTCAGGAGGCGCGGCCACCCGGTCGAATACATCGTCTTCGAAGACGAGGGGCACGGATTCACGAAGATGAAGAACCAGGTGACCGCGCTCAGGTCCACGGCGGATTTCTTTGACAGGCACCTGTAATAATCCCGACGCGGCGATACCGGCGGCTACCCGGCCTCGAATCCCTCCGGAAGCCCGTCATCCGGCGAATCCGGCTCCTCCTCGGCGGACGCGCCCTCGGGCCTTCTGAGGGCGTATTGCGCCATCTTAGAGTCGAGCGTTGGCCGCGAAATGCCGAGGAGCTTCGCCGTCTCGGATTTCCTCCATCCGGTGCGGGCGAGCGTCCGGACGATGATTTCTGATTCCACCCTCTCGACCGATTCCTTGACTATGTCCCTGAGCGGCTTCTCGTCCATGAGGTCGGAGATGCCCGCCGGCGCCCGCTTGCGGACGCTCTCGCTCAGGTTCTCCGGCTCCACCGTGCCTTCGCTCAGTGCATGCACCCTGCGCATCTCGTTCTCGAGCTCCCGCACGTTGCCAGGCCAGGGGTAGTTCACGAGCTGCCTCAGGGTCTCCTTCGAGATCTTGAGCTTCTCCCTCCTGGTCTCCGCCGCGAGGACCGTCAGGAAGTGGTCCACGAGGAGGGGGATGTCCTCCTTCCGCTCCCGCAGTTCCGGCAGGCTCACTGCCACGACATTGAGCCGGTAGAAGAGGTCATCCCTGAACCTCCGCTCAGCCACCAGGGTCTTCAGGTCCTCGTTTGAGGCCGACAGGATTCTCACGTTGACCTTCCTGGTCTCCTTTCCCCCCACCGGGCGAATCTCGCCCTCTTGCAGGGCGCGCAGGAGCTTCTTCTGCATGGCCGGGCTCATTTCGCCGATTTCATCGAGGAAAAGGGTCCCGCCGTCGGCGACCTCGAACAGTCCCTTCTTGTTGCTGATGGCTCCGGTGAACGATCCCCTCACGTGCCCGAACAGCTCGCTTTCGAGGAGGGTTTCCGACACCGCAGCGCAGTTCAGCGACACGAACGGCATCTTCTTCCTCGGCCCGTTGAAGTGAATCGCCCTGGCGACGAGCTCCTTGCCGGTCCCGCTCTTTCCCTGGATTAGCACCGACACGTCGGAATCGGTGATTCTGTCGAGAAGGTTGAACACCGAGCGCATGGACTTCGACGTGCCGATGATGTTGTCGTAGTTGTACTTGGACGTGAATTCCTTCTGGCTCCTCTCCAGGGTTTCCCTCGTCTTCACGAGTTCTACCTGCTGGTCCTCCACCTTCTTCGATAGCAGCGCGTTGAGCTGCTCCAGCTTGGTTTTTGCGTCCTCCAGCTCGGCCTGCTTCCTGAGGTTCTCCTGATGGAGCCTCGCGTTCTCAATCGCTATGGATGCCTGATCGCCGAAGGACTCGAGAACGGTCATGTCTTCGGGCGTGAAAACCCCCTTCTCGAACCTGTTGTCGATGTAGAGCACGCCGATTGTCCTGTTGCGGATTTTCAGCGGCATGCACAGCACGGACCTCAGCTTCAAATCGGACACGCTCATGTATTCCTGGAAGCGCTGGTCCGTGAGCGCGTCCGACGACAGCACGGCTCTGCCGGTCCCGGCGACCTGCTCGGCAATCGAATGGCTTATCTTGAACGCGGGATTCTTGACGGACTCCTTGTCGAAGTTCCTCGCGACTTCGAACCTGAGCTTGCCGCCCTCGAGCAGCACCACGAACCCCCTCTCGGCGTTGGTCAGCATGATGGCGGAGTCCATTATCATGTTTAGGAGCTTCTTCTTGTCGAGCTCGGTGTTGATTGCTTTGTTTATTTCCATGAGGTGCTCGAGCTTCTCCTTGTGCTCCATGAGCGCCTCAATCCTTCCCCGGCCCCCTTCGCCTTCCGCGAAATCGCCGAACATCTCCTCGGCCCGCGCGAGTCCATCGTCGCCGAGCGTCTTCTTGATTTCGACCAGCAACTGCCCGAATCGCGCGTCCAGGTCGCCGCCCCCGGTCTCAATCGAAATCCTCCGCCGCCTCCGTACCCTCCTCCCCTTCCTCCTCCTCGTCCCCCTCTGGGCCTGCGGAACGGAATCATCCTCCACCAGGAGCTCAATAACGACCGCGCCGATTTCTATCCTGTCGCCCGACGCAAGCTTCGAGGCGTTAATCTTCCGGCCGTTGACGCACGTCCCGTTCTGGCTCTCGAGGTCGACCAGCTTGAGACCGTCCGGCCCGCGCTCCACGTGGCAGTGGAACCGGGAAGCCACCGGATCCGAAATCTGGATGTCGTTCTCCGATGCCCTGCCTATGGTCGTCACGTCGGAGACGATTTCGAACCGCCTCTCCCCTTCCTTCTCCCTGATTATCAGCGTTTCCATCTCATCACTCGTCCGGATTGACCCTTATGAGGGGCGCAAGCCCCACCGCGAACGTCTTGAGCCCGAGCCTCGGGAAATTTACCACGACCTTTGCCGAGCAGCCGAATCCCTTGGTCGCCACCACGCGCCCTGGGCCGAGACTCAGGTGTTTCACGTAATCCCCTGTCTTGAACGGCTCGTCCTCCGCTTCCCCGGCCAGCGAATCGCGGAATTCCAGGTCTTCGTCCCCCTCCTCAGTTCCAGGGCCCGCCCGCCCCGGCGAGGGATACGGCGTCATCCTCGATTCCGATACCTCCGCAAGCAACGGCGCAAGTCCGGATTCCCTCAGGAACCTCGACGGCTCGCCGAAGTCGATATCTCCGCGGGCCGTGCGCCTGTTCTTAGCCCAGGTGACAATCAGGTTCCGCTTCGCTCGCGTCATTCCGACGAAACACAGGCGCCGCTCCTCCTCTATCCTGTCCGAATCCGAAGCCCCGTCAATCCCGAAGTGGGGAAGCAGCCCCTCCTCCATGCCGGCGATGACGACCGTATCGAATTCGAGCCCCTTGGAGGAATGCAGGGTCATCAGCGAGACTGCGTCTTTGCGGTCCCACTTGTCCACGTCCGAAAGCAAAGACACCTCTTCCAGGAAATCCGCCAGCGTCCCGCCCGGATGCTTCTCGTCCCACTCGTGGCAGGCGCTGATGAGCTCAGTCACGTTCGCGACCCTATCCTCCGCGTCTTCTGCGAACGCCTTGCCGAGGTACTCGGCGTAGCGGAGGGCTTCGACGAGCCGGCCGACCGCCCCCCCCACCCCGCCGCGGAAATCGGCCAGCGACGCCACCGCGCCGGATAGTTCGCCCAGGGCCTTCCGGATGCGGGGAGGGGCGTTCTGGTCCGAGGCAATCCGAACCGCCGCCTCGAACATGGACGCGCCGGAAGAGTCCGCCGCCCCCTTAACCATGTCGAGCGCCTTGTCCCCCATGCCCCTGGCCGGAACGTTGCAGATCCTGAGGAACGAAACGTCGTCCTTCGGATTGACGGCGATCTTCAAGTACGCCGACAGGTCCTTTATTTCGCGCCGCTGGAAGAACTCCACGCTGCCGACAATCACGTAGGGTATGCCCCGGTCGAGAAGGGCCTGTTCAATCGCCCTTGACTGCGCGTTCGTCCGGTAGAATACCGCCGTTTCCGAGAGCGGCGCGCCGCCTGAGGAGAGCGATGAAACCGCCTCCGCTATCCTGAGCGCCTCGTCCTCGGGATCAAACGCGCTCACGACCCGCGGCGCCAGCCCCTCCCCGAGCACTGGAATGAGGCTCTTCTCCTCCCTCTTCCTGTTCCGCGCAATGAGATTGCCCGCGGCTTTGAGGATGCCGGCCGTCGAGCGGAAATTCTGCTCCAGCAGCACCACTCTTGCCTCGGGGAAGCTCTTCCTGAAATCCAGGATGTTCCTGATGTCCGCTCCCCGCCAGCTGTAGATGGACTGGTCAGGGTCCCCGGTCACGCAGATGTTCCGGTGCTTCTCCGAAATCTGCATGACAATCTCGTACTGCAGCCTGTTCGTGTCCTGGTACTCGTCCACCAGGACGTACCTGAACCTGTCGCGGTATTTCTCCAGGATTTCGGGCCTCGATTTCAGCATCTTCAGGAACACGACGAGCAAATCGTCGAAATCGAGCGCGTTCGCCGCCTGCAGCGCTTTCTCGTAGGCGGCGAAAATCCTTGAAAAATCCCGGTTTTTCTCATCTCCGGACACGGGATTCGCGGAACCGTTCTTTATCGCGCTTATCCTCCCGGGCAGCCTGGTAAGCCCGGCTTCGCCCTGGTCGATGTTCAGCGATTTGAGCACGTTCCGCAGGCAGGATAACTGGTCCGAGCGGTCGTAAATCGTGAAGTTCCGGGAATAACCCTCCAAATCGAGGTCCATGCGCAGGAGCCTGCTGCACATGGAGTGGAACGTGGAGAGCCATGCGCCTCTTGTCCCTGCAGAAGCCTCAACCCTCTCGCGCATTTCGTCCGCCGCTTTGTTCGTGAAAGTGAGGCATAGGATGTTCGAAGGGGCAGTGCCACCGGAAATCAGGTATGCCACCCTGGTCGTGATGACGCGCGTCTTGCCGCTTCCCGGCCCTGCGACCACGAGGAGCGGACCTTCCGTGCAGCAAACGGCTTCCCTCTGCCGTTCAGTCAGATTGGCCAGCAGTCCATCCAACAGGAAGCTCCGCTTGTATTCGTGATTCAACGCCCTGTTTCCAGCTGTGCAGGGATATTCTATCACATGACGCGGCTTTTTCTAACCCGGACATCTATCGGAGCCGCCGTGCTTGCCGTTGAACGCGCCTTCCGGGATTGGGCGGTTCGCCGACGCAGCCTCAATCGATGCGAATCGATGCGGGCATCCATTGTAGGGACTTCCCTGTATTTCCCTGAAAATCCTTCAAAAACTCGAATTCCGGTATAGAATTGGCAGATGGACCGTTCGGACCGGTTCATGAGGACACGGTTTGGGACGCGCATTCAAATGCTCAAGGGTCTCGGGACGGACATCGTGGAAGTTGCGAGAATAAGCGACATGCTCGCGCGATTCGCCGGCAGCTTCGAGGAAAGGGTTTTCACCGAGGAGGAAATTGCCTACTGCCGTCGCATGAAGGAGCCCGCCGTGCATTTCGCGGGCAGGTTCGCAGCCAAGGAGGCTGCAATGAAGGCCCTGGGAACCGGATGGTCCGGCGGCGTCGGATGGAAGCACATCGAGGTCACGAGCTCCGGTCCTCCGGCGGTCAGGCTCAGCGGCAGGGCGCTGGAAATCGCCCGTGCTGCCGGCGGCGATTCCATGCGGGTTTCGATTTCGCATGCGGGGGCGTACGCGGTGGCGGTTGCTGCGCTGGAATAGCGGCATGCCGCCTGGATTTGAGGTCTTCCATATGGCAGCGGAAAAGGATTCCGGCATGAAGTCGGGAAAGGCTTTCAAGCAGCGGTCGGTTCTGCTGCTCGTACTCAAGATATGCCTAATCGTCGTTGTCCTGGCCGCTGTGGCCCTCGGCGCCATGGCGCTGCTGTTCAAGGACACGTGGCGCGACATGACTGGATGGGCCTCCACCCAGGTCGAAACCGGCAGGGTGAAGCTCTTCCGCCACCTCGCGGTGAAGTTTGTGAATCAATCCGATCTTATCGACGCCGACAAAACGGCATGGAACGGCCTAATCGAGAGGATGTCGGACGACATGCTCCAGCGGAAGGGCGACGACGGCCAGAGGGAGCAGCTCCGCGGGTTCTTCGACAGGATTGCCGAATCCATGAAGGACGACGAGCTCCGCTCCGCCGAGCTCGAACCCATGAGGAAGGACCTGGAAAAACTGCTGGCCGACATAGAGCTTCAGGAGAAGGTCAAACAGGGATGACCACCCTCCTTGCCGGGTCTCCGGAAAGCGGAACGGAGGGCCACGCCCTGCGGCGCGGCCGCGAGGCGAAAGCTGCCAGGGTCCTGGTTACGGACGGCTTCTGGCGCAAAAGCCTGTCGGCAGTCCGCGCCCTCGGCGCTTCGCGGGAATTCGAGGTCACGGCCGGCGAATGGTCCCGGTTCTCCTGCTCCCTCTTCTCGAGGTTCGCCCGGAAGACAATCGTTTATCCCTCCCCCCTCTCGAGGCCGAAGGCCTTCCTGCGCGCCCTGTCCGCCGAAATCCGCCGGGATTCCGTCGACATACTCATGCCCATGGAGGAGACCACGTTGATTACCGTCCTGCGCGCGCGGGACACGCATTTCAAGGGAGTCCTGATCCCGTTCGCGCCGCTGGAGAGAATCCTTGTCGCGCGCGACAAGGCAATTGTCCTCCGGAAGGCAATGGACCTCGGCATACCGGTGCCCAGAACCCTGTTTTCCGAGGACGTCTCCCCCCGCTCCCTGGCATCGTTCCCTCTGCCGGCCCTGGTCAAGCCCCGCATCTCATCGGGAGCCAGGGGGATACGTTACGCCGCGAAGCATTCCGAACTCGAGGCCGCCTACCATGAGGTCGCATCCCGGTTTCCCCGCCCCCTCGTGCAGGAGCGGCTGCCTTCGGACGGGCGCGGGGCGGGAGTCTCGATGCTGATTGACTTCGATGGCCGTGTGCTGGCGTCGTTCACCCACCTGAGGCTCAGGGAGAATCCGCCGAAGGGGGGCGCAAGCACGCTCAGGGCAAGCGCTAGGATACCGGAGATTGAGGAATGCGCCGCCAGCCTGGTCCGCTGCTTGGGCCTGAGCGGCGTCGCCATGGTCGAGTTCAAGACCGACCTCCGCGATGGGCGATTCAAGCTCATGGAAGTGAATCCCCGCTTCTGGGGATCCCTCGAACTCGCCGTGAGGGCGGGCGTGAATTTCCCCGTGCTGCTCGCAAGATGGGCGCAGGGCAGGTTCCACGGCCCTCCGCCCGGGTACAGGGAAGGCGTCATGTGCAGGTGGCTTATCCCCGGGGACATTCTGCATTTCATCCGCAATCCTGAGAGGTTCAGGCTCGACCCGCCCTTCTTCAGGTTCAGGATGAAGGACCTCCACTATGATATAATCCGGCGCGGTGACATGATGCCCGTGCTGGGAACCGTCCTTTCGGCCTTTCCCATGGCGTCTTCAGACATGAAAAAGTTCCTGAGGCCCTGAAATCGTGGACATCCTTAACGCATTGACGGTCGACGTGGAGGACTGGTACCACGTCTGCGCGGTCGGCGACTACCTTCCCACCGAGAAATGGGGCGAGTACGAGAACCGCGTCAACAAGAACAGCAGGAAGATTCTCGATTTGCTGCGGAAGTACGACACGAGGGTCACCTTCTTCGTGCTCGGATACGTTGCCGAGAAGAATCCCGACCTGGTCAGGATGTTCCGGGACGGCGGGCACGAGATTGCCACCCACGGCTACCTCCACCAGCGGCTGATTGACATAACGCCGGCGGAATTCGAGGCTGATCTTGGCAGGTCCCTGGACGCGATAGGCAATGCCGCCGACTGCGAAATAATCGGCTACAGGGCGCCCGAGTGGACCGTCGTGCGAGAGACGGCATGGGCATGGGACATCCTGATTGAGAACGGGTTCAAATATGACTCGAGCGTCGTCTCGCTTACGATGATGGGCGACAGGGCGTTCCCCCGGTTTCCATTCGTAGTGCGTACCGGCGGCGGAAGCATCATCGAGTTCCCGGCATCCACCATGCGCTGCCTGTGGGAGGGCTTCCCGTACACCGGCGGCCTCCCGCTGCGCATGTCGCCGTTCTGGTTCACGGTCGAGGGGATGAAGAAGACGAACAGGATGGGGTATCCGTCCCTGGTGTACATGCATCCCTGGGAATTCGACGACGACCCGCCGAAGACAAGGCTCCCCCTGGGACGGAGGTTCATGCACGACTATTTGATAAAATCGGTGCCGTCAAAAATAGAGGGATTGCTCGAGAGGTTCAGGTTCGGACCCATCAAGGAAGTCCTGAAAGCGCATCTGGATTCCGGCCGTCGCCGGAATGACGCAACCTGAGTAAACCCTACCTTGCCTTCCTCGCCTTTATCTTGGCCACGCACTCGGCGCAGACCGGCTTCCCCTTCACCTTGGCTCCACCCTTGGCCTGCGCCACCTTCCCGCATGCCGCGCACCGAATCATGCCCTTCACCATCGGCACCTTCACCTGTTTTCCGCACTTCGGACATCTGCCTGCCTTTCCGGCGTGCGCCAGCGGGACCTTCAGCATGAATCCGCAGGCCGGATTCGCGCATTTCACCGGTATCTTCGGCTCCTTCTTCTTTGCAGGCGAAACGGCGTCCTTCGCTTCGGCCACAGGCTGGACAGCGGCCGCATCGGGTTCGGCTTCGCCGCCCTCCGCTTCATCGGGTTGCGCCCCCTCGATCCCGGCCTCTTCCCGTTCGACAGGCTCCTGAGACTCCTTTCCCATGCCTTCTGCAGGCTCTTCCCCGCCTTCATCTCCATCTCCCGTCGAAGCTGGTACTTCCCCAGGCCCGGATTCCTCATCCTCCCCTGCCGCCGCGGCCTGCGGCTCGGCGGGAACACTGGCGGCGGCCTCCTCGGCCTGCGGCTCGGCTTTCCCTTGAACGTCCTCTTCAATGACCGGAACCGCCGGCTCACAAGCCGCAGGGGCGGCTTCCTCCATTGGAGCTTTTCCTGCGGATTCCGTTTCCTCGCGCGCGGAGTACAGGGGCGTTCCGTCGTCTTCAGCATCCTTCGCCGACGCAGCCACTGGTTCGCTTTCCGGTTCGGACGCGACTGCATGGATTACGCCCTCGAGGCGATCCGGGACTTGTTCGTCGTCCTCGGTAATCGGAATCTCTTTATATTCCTGCTGCGATGGAGCCTCCTCCTGACTTGCGTAATTGTCGTTTTCCATGGCCGGAACCATGGCTTCCACAAGCTTCTGAGCTGCTTCAGGGGGCTTCTGAGGCGCCGACTCCAGGTATTCCTTCATCATCAGGTTCTCGCCGAGCCCGATAGTCTCCTCGTTTAGATCACCGGCCGCCTCGGCGCCAGGTTCGGCGACCGGAGCGGGCACTTCGTTGAAAACCGGTCCGGCAGGCGTAGTCTTTGCCACGGCTTCTTCCATCGCTTCGGGAACGGTTTCGGGGGGAATTTCCTTTTCCGGCTGAGCCTCCTCTCCAGGAGCGGCGATTGGAGTTTCTGTTGCGGACTCTTGCTTCTTCCTTTCGACATCCGCGGTCCTGCGCTTCTTCAGTTTGGTCAGGCGTTTTGCTATCTCAAGCACCTTCTTCCTTCTCTGCAGTTCCTGATCGGCGTCGGGAGCCTTGATCGCGGCGATTTCAGGCGGTGACGGCTCGGGCAGCACGGCGACTTCACCAGGGAGAGCCGATGCCGGCTCTTCCGGCTCTTGCATTGGGGAAGCCGGTGCCTGTGTTTCAGCGGGCTCAGGCGCCGGGAGCACGCCTCGTCCTTCATCATCCCGGCGAGCCAATGCGATTTCGGTCGTATCGGGCTCCAATGCGCCGGCTTTGATTCCCTCGGCAGGCGTCTTTGCGAATGACTCGTCCACTGCGGCCGGCTCTATTCCGGGCTCAATCCCCTCTGCCGGCGTTTCGGCGGACGAGGCATCCGCGGCGAATGCTCGAGCTGCTGGTTCCGGTTCCTCATCCGGCGCTTCCACATCCGCAACAGCGGCTGGCGACTGGGCCGTCTCCATGCCTTCGGCGGGCGTTTCCACGGACGAATAATCGGCCTCAACAGGCGCGGCTGCGCTCTCGATTTCGGCGGCTTCTTCCTCTCTCTCCGCGGGCTCAACGGCAGGCTCTTCCGGGGCTGCTTCCGGCTCCTCAGCCGCTTCCTCGAATCGCTGGGGCATGGAGGTCTCATCCAAGGACGATTCCGCCGGGGTCTCCTCCAACTCGAGTGCATGTGCGGGTTCTTCGGCCGGCGCGGTTTCCTTCTTCGCCTCTTCGATTCCTGCGGGTTCCGCGGCGCCTGATTCGGCGTACGCGGCCCCGGCTTCCTCCCCGGGCGTTCCGGCCTCTCCGCCCTCCTCCAGGCTCAGCGCCTCTGAGGACGGCCGTGACTCGGTTTCCTCGTGCAGAGGGACCGCGATGGCAGGCTCGGGGGAAACCGGCTGCGGTTTGGGCTCTTCAGGCGGCTTTCCTCCCGGGAACAGCTCTCCGACCTTGAACTCGTCCGTTTCCCATACGTGCTTCAGAATGCTTTCCTTGCCATCGGCCACCTCGAGTTCCCTTCTCTCCTTCCTGTCCCTGATGACCGACTTCCATTTCTCCGCCGCAGCGGCTTTCGCGACGTCGGCTGTCCTGAAAAGGGTGGTCGCGTCTATCTTCTGCTTCCGGAGGGCTATGATTTTCTCCTGCAGGACCCTCGAACTCGGGAACTTCGCGAACGCTTCCTCGCACATGGCGATTGCTCCTGCGAGGTCGCCCGCGGAGCGCCTCTCCTCCGCCTTCTTGACTACTTCCGCCACGACGGGATCGATGAGCGCTGCTATCTTGACGCGAATGGCCTCCGGATCGGTCGAGTACTCCGCCGCCGCAAGGTAGTTCTCCACGGCTGTCGGTATGTCCCCCCTGCTGATTGCCGAGGTAGCCCCCCTGTCGTACTGGACGAACAGCTTTCGCCTCTCCTTGAGCTTCCAGCGGTCGCTGTAGTCCTTGAGCTTCTGCTTGACGACGTCCACCTCGGGGAAGTAGTCCAGCGCGGCTTTGCAGAACCGTATCGCCCCTTCCACGCCCTCGTCCGCCTCGACTTTCCTCAGGTCCACGTTGAACTTGTCGAACAGCGCGAGCTGAACCCTCTGGATTTCGCTTTCAATCATCGCGGAGTCGTCCGCGAATGCCGAGGCGGCTCTCAGGATTTCCACGCTTCGGAGAAGATTTCCTTTCATCTCCTCGGAGGCCGCCTCTCCGAGGCGGTGCTTGAACTCCGCTTCCTTGAGCTCCGCGACAATCCGCTCCTTGTTGGCGTAGATGTTTCTCGTGATGTTCTCGTGGAGATCGAAAAGCGAGGAGATGTTCTTGAGCGCGTTCCTTGCCGCCTCCCACTCGCCGGAATCCCGCCGCTTGCCGGCCTCCGCGGACCAGTTTGAAAACGCGCTGTCCACGAGCGAAATCATGGCCGTCTCGAGCACCTCGGGATCGTCGGCGTATACTTTCGCCTCTTCGCAGAATCCCAGCGCCACCTTTATATCTCCCTCACGCGCCGATTCCATGGCCTTGGATCTGCAGCGGAGGAACTCCGAGTCCCTCCTCAGGGCGGACGCGCTTTCGAATGCGCTCTTGAGCTGGCCCGAGGGCGCCGGAAGGATAGCCATAATCTTCTCGGCCTTCCCGACCAGGCTCAGGCTCTGGGACCAGTCCGACGCCGAGAGGGCGTTCCTGGCCGCCTCCGAGTACCTGGCGAGGTGGCGGCCGACGATCTCCTCCATTTTCCCCCGTACGCCTTCGTCCTCCCCGGCCGTCTCGAGGTTAATCATGTACCTGCCAGCGGCTTCGACGACTTTCTCCTCCGCCAGGAGGGCCCTCGTCACGACGTTCATGCGTGCCAGCCTGTCCGACCCCTTCTCCATCCTCATCAGGGCGGAAAGCCTGTCTATGTCGCCCGATATCATGCGGGGCGCCCTGGTCCCCGCCCAGTCGGCGGCAGCCCTCAGCGCCTTCACCGCGCCTTCCATGTCCATCCTGTCTTCGCACGCCGACGCGTCCTTCATGTATTCATCGAGCGTGCGATCGAACAACCGCCTGATGCGCGATTCGATGACGGAAGCGTCCTCGGCGTAGACTCTGGCAAGATCCAGAAGCTTCATGGCTTCCCCGACATTCCCGGTCTTTTCCGCTTCGTCGGCTTGTGCCTCGAGTTTCTTGAACGCCCCGTGCCTTTTTCCGGCCTCCGCCGACCTGCCGAGGGCCATGAGTTCGTCGTCGTACTCCTTCTCCCTTCCAACGGACCATTTCCGGACTTTTTCCAGACTCGCAACCGCTTTCTCCATGTCCCCCTCGGCAGCGATCTTCCTCGCCTTGAGCACGCCGGTTTCGTACTCGCGCTGCCTGAGCTGCCCGATTAGCGTCCTTACTTCCGCGGGGTCCGGCGCAATCTCGATTTCCTTCTCGAGGATGTCCACCGCGCCCTCGACATCCTGGGTCTCGATTCGGGCGCGCACGTCGCTCTCGATCGC
>DYIT01000022.1:14722-16999 GCA_020723505.1 Candidatus Kuenenia stuttgartensis | reverse complement strand
GACATACGCGCCGAGCGCGAATTTCCATGCCGGCTCGATCGCGCGCCAACGCTCGTTCTTCCTCCTGGCATCCGAACTGGCCCGAAGGTCCGCGATTCTTGCCTCCAGCTCGGGGGCGCGCCTTCCGGCCCACTCGCGCGCCATTTCGCACGATTCGAGGGCCTCCGCCAGCATCCCCGCGCCCTCGCGCACCCTCGACTCCTCAATCCACTTCTCGAACGTTGCGTCCGAGATTTGGCCGATGCGTTCCTCTATTTCGCCCTTGCGAGACGCATAGGAAAGGGCAAACCTGAGAGACTCTATCGCGCCGGCGGAATCCCCCTTCGAGTAGCGCTCCTCGGCTTCCGTGACGATTTTGCGGAACTGGGTCTCCTCCTCGAAAGACGACTTCGCCTCCCTGAAGCGTGCGACTGCAGCGTCCAGATCCTCTTCCCTGCCGACGGCCCACTGCCTCGCCTTTTCCAGCGCTTCCTCGGCATCGGCGTAACGGCCCTCCTTGCCCAGCGAGTCCGCATGCGCGAAGACCTTTTCAAGCTCTGCCGAGAAAATCCTTTCAATCTCGACCTCAATCTCCCGCGGAGAGTCCGAGATTTTGGCGGCTTCGGAAAGCAGATTCGCTGCCTGCCTTATGCTGCCGTCCGCGATTGCCTCGGCAGCCCATGCTTTCAGCTCCTCAATCCTGGCCTTCCGCTTCTTCTTCTCAATCTCCCCTCGCAGTTCCCTGAGCTCACCCTCGAACTCCTGCCCCCTTTCTCCGGCGAACTCTCGGGCGCTCTCCGCGAGCCGCATGGCCTTTTCGAATTCGCCCGCCCTCATGGCGGACCTTGATTCGCGCACGCGCGATTCGTACTGCCCGTCGACGATTGACCTAATCCGCCCTTCGACGTCGAAATCCGCCGGTGCCGAATCGCGAATCGCGTTCAGGGCATCGACCGCCTTCCACGGATCCCCGGCGTTCAGGAACTCCTCGGCATGGGCTAAAGCGCCTTCGAGCTTCCTGGATCTGTCGCGGGATTCCTCCTCGGCTTTTATGGCCGACAGCATCTCGGAGGATTCCATGCCGGCGTCCCACTCGGCCGCCTTCGATGCCGCCTCCCTTGCCGCCGCGTACCTCCTGCCTGCAAGCAGATCAGACGCCGCACCGAGCAGATTGCGAACCTCGTCGCGCTTCCATCCCTCGATTTCCTCGTCTACGGCCGACGGCGATTCGGCTAGCCCTCTCGCCTCGCGGTAGCAGTCTATGGCCCTTCCAAGCTGCCCATCCTCCCTGTATTCCAGGGCTTCGGTGCGGATTTTCTCAAACGCGTCCTTCCTTTCCTTGGATTTCGTGAATCCTCGAAGCTGTTCAATCCTCTTTTCCACGTCTGCGAGATCCGGCCCGGACGCGTATTCCTTCGCGAGCTCGCAGGAGACGATGGCCCATTTGTAGTCCTCCTCGCGCGTGAGGCGCTCCACGTCCGCGAGGTGCTTATCGAGCGACTCCCTCTTTATCTGCTCGATTCTGACCGTGATTTCCGAAGGGTTTTCCGCAATCTTCCCCGCCTCCTCGAGCTTCCTGACGGCTTTCTTTACCGAGTTCTCCGAGTAGAACTTCTCCGCTTCGGCCTTTAGCATCAGATACTTCGACGACTTCCTGGCCGACGCCATGCCCCTCTCTAGATTCGACAGCCTTTCCGAGAATTCGAGGCCGAGTTCGGCCGCCCATGCCGCAGCCTCCGAAATGACCGGCTCCGCGTCGTCCAGTTTCCCTTCGGCTATCAGCCGTCCGGCGCGGTCCGCCATGCCTTCAAGGCAGGTCCGGCCGGCCGCCGAAATCATCCGGTCCGTCTCTCCGGGATTGGTCTCGAACGCCCTGGCCTCCTTGAGCTTCCTGATGCCGCCGCGGAAATCGCCGCTCTTCATGAGGAGTTCAGCGCCAGCTGCGGCCTCCTCAAACGCCCTCTTCTTTCGGGACTCCGCGTCCAGGGCTTCGTATCCGCTCGCGAGCTTCTCTATTTCGGTTTCCTTGCCGCGCGCCCACGCAAGCGCCTTCCTCACCGTTTCTGCCGCCTCTGCGTAGGATCCGGCCGAGCCTAGCGCGGCGGCGGCGCTCGTGGCCTTCGCGTACTCATCCGCGAATACTTCGTCGATGTTCGCGCGCATCTCGGTTCGCTTCTCTTCCCATTCCGATGCCGACTCGTAGGCGTCCAGCGCCTGCTTGATTCGCCCCTTGCGCAGGAATTCGCCGGCGGCCCTGACCCTGGCCAGGAACTTCGGGAAGCAGAAGGCCTCAGGCGC
>DYIT01000022.1:9112-14712 GCA_020723505.1 Candidatus Kuenenia stuttgartensis | reverse complement strand
ACCCTGGCCAGGAACTCCCCTTCCTTCTGCATGCGTTCTATCCCGGCCTTGAACCCGGCGATGGCGTGCTTCAGAGTCTCTTCCCTGCCCTTGGCCCACTGGACCAGCGCCTCGGACCTCTTCAACGCGTCCTGAAGCTTACCGGCCTTGCCAAGGTCCCTCGCCTCCGAAATGCCCTTCTCGAACTGCTCCGAGGCGACGCGCTCGATTCTCTCGTCGACCGCCGATGGATTCTCCGCGAACGCCCTCGCCGCCTTCATGCGGTCGATTGCCTTCCTTGCGTCCCCGGCTTCCAGGAGGGAATCGGCCTCTTTGAGGATTCGCTCGAATTTGTCCCTGCGCTCGGCGGCCGCAATCTTTTCGGCAAGATTCTGCACCACCGTGCGCGCCTCGTCTGCCTTGGCCGCGGGGGCGAAGACCTGGGCCTCCTTGGCTGCGGCCATTGCACCTTCGAGATCCCCCCTCCTCTCGCGGGCCGCGACGTCGCGCACGAGCGACTCGTACTTCCCGGCGACCAGGCCATCCATGAACGACCTGAATTCGTCCCTGTTGTCGGCGAACTCGAGCGCCTCCTTCAGCGACTTGAGGCCGCCCTCGAGGTCTCCCCGTCCAATCTTCGCTACCCCGTCCTCCTTCAGCTCCCGGAACTTGCGGGAATATTCGGCCTTCTTCCTGAGTACGGCAATCTTCCGGTCCACAGAGTCGACGGCCCTGGTGTACTGACGCGCCCTGATGCACGCTTCCATGGCGGCGTCGAAGTCCCCAATCCACTCCTTCTTGCGCGCCTCCACCATGAGGAGGTCGAACGCCTCCTTCTTAAGGCCGTCCATCTTTAGCTGCAGATCCCTCATGTCGGGAAGAACCCTGGCCAGCCTGCCGTAGATGTCGAGGGCGGCTTGAAGATTGCCCTTCTTCTGGTACGACTCGGCCATGGCGAGATACCTGCTCGTGCTCTGCTTCATGTCCGCCGACTGGTTCAGCTCGGCGATTATCTTCTTCACCGCCTCGGCGCCCGCGTACCAGAGCGCGGATTCGATGGTCTTTAATGCCTCCTTGATGTCCCCTGCCACGGCGAGATTCCACGCATCCCTCTCGCGCTTCTTCAACGCTGCTTCCTTGAGCTTTGCGAGTGCCGATTCCATTTCCGCCGCGTCCGCCGCGAAATCGCGGGCGAGGCCGGCGGTCTTGATGGCTCCTTCGAAATCCTGGGCCTTGGCCTTTTCGTTCACTTCATCCTTGTACCGACGGTATCTGCCGTCGAGCTCCGCGGGCCTGGCCTTCTTTCTCAGGCCGGCTATCATCCCGTCGATGCGGGACCTGTCCGGGTCATAGGCCCTGGCCTGGTTCATGACGACTATCGCGCCGGCGAAGTCGCCGGAGTCCTCCTTCTGCTTCGCCGAATCGAAATGGAACCTGAGCTTCGCGTCTTCGGCCGCTTCCGCGGGAGGGGCGCTCCTGTCCGGGGCATTCGCCGGGGCCGGAACAGGCGCCTGCGCCGGAGCCGGCGCGGGGACGTCGGCCTTCACGACAATCCCGTCCTTCTCCATCAGCGCGCGGATTTCCTCGACGTTCTTTTCGCTGACGTAGCCCTTGATGAGCATTACGCCGCTCAGGGAATCGTCGATTCCCGCCTCGGATTTGAGGCGCGAGAGTATATCGAACGACTCCTGCACCTTGGCGGTTGTCGAGAACCCCTTTTTGATTGCGTATTCGGCGAAATACAAATCATGCTGGCTTGCCATGCCGATTCACTCCGGTTACAGACCCGGATGCCCGGGCGTCCGCCTATCTTGCACCGAATTTTGCCTGATACTCCGCTATCCGTCCGGCCATGTCCCCGTCGATCAGGGCTTTGGCCCCCCCCCTCGGCGAGGATAGATGCTCGACCGCCTCCGTGATGTTCACGACCGCCCTGACCGGGATGCCCCTTCTCTCCTCGAAAATCTGGACCGCGCTCCTCCCGCCTTCCAGCGCCTCCTGGCGATCGACCGCTATCACCACGCCGGCGCACGACACGCCGGGGACCGCAAACAGCAAATCGACCGCCTCGTCCTTGGTCTCGCCGGTCGTGAACACGTCGTCTACGATGACCACCCTGTCGCCGGCAATTGGAACGTGCCCGAAAATCAGGCCTTTCTCGCCGTGAGCCTTCTCCTCCTTGCGGTTGAAGGCAACCTTTACGTTGATTTTACGGTTCGCCGCAAGAGCCGCCGCCGCCGCCGTGGCGAGCGGAATCCCCTTGTACGCCGGCCCGAAAAGCACGTCGAAGCGCCCACCGAACCTGTCCGCGAGGAGATCCGCGTAGAACCCGCCGAGCCGGAGAAGGGAGACGCCGTCGTCGAAAGCGCCCATATTCACGAAATACGGCGATTGCCTGCCGCTTTTAAGCGTGAAGTCGCCGAATTTCAGCGCCTTCACCTCCACTAGGAAATCAACGAACGCCTTTTGGTATTCCTTCATGCCAGCCTCCGCCAATGCGCGCCGGCGGCGCGGGTTCACGAGTTCATGCAATAATGCTCCAGGAACCTCTCGAGATCGACCTTGAAATCCTCCGCAGTCGCGTAGCGGTCGGCCTTCTCGACGGCGATTGCCTTGAGGCATACCTTCTCCAGGAACTCCGGGACTTTCGGATTGACCTGCGACGGCTTCAGGACCGCCTCGGTGAAGATCGGGAAGACGTTCACCTCGTTGTCCTTCTCGTAGGGAAGCCTGTGGGTGAGCATCTCGTAGAGTATCACTCCTACAGAGAAGATGTCCGACTGGTGGTCCACGTTTTCTCCGGAAAGGCGTTCCGGCGCAAGATACCCGAAGGTTCCCAGAATAAGGTCGGTCTGGGTGATTTTCACGCCGCTTTTCAAGGTTTTGGCGAGTCCGAAATCTATCAGGTGCGGATTGGCTGACTCGTCGACCAGCACGTTGGACGGCTTCAAATCCCTGTGTATGACTCCCTTCGAGTGCGCATAGGCGACGGCTTCCAGGAGGTCCGCCAGGATTGATATTCCCTTCTTGTATGTCAGGACGCTTGAATAGATTAGATCGTATAGCGACTTGCCTTCGATGAACTCCATCGATATGAAATGCTGGCCCTCGATTATCCCCAACTCGTAGATCGTCACAATACCGGGATGGCTGAGTTTGGAAATCGTATCGCCTTCCAGATAGAACCTCGCGACCTGTTCCTGTTTCTTGAAGTGGGTCGCGAGCACCTTGAGCGCCACGACGTTCTCGTTGACGGAATCGCGGGCCTTGTACACGATGCCCATGCCCCCCCTGGAGAGTTCGGAAAGGATGAGGTATTTGCCGAAGTTGCGCTTCTTGTTCCTCTCCTCTCTCTCCGCGGCCCTTCGGCGGTGCTCATCCACGGCCTTGGCAATCTTTTCCTTGAACTGGTCGTACTTGAACGGCTTCTCGAGGAGGTCGTATACGCCGACTTTCATGAGATCGACGGCGCCGGTGATTGTCGCGAAAGCCGTCACCACCAGAATGACCATATCCGGCCATAGTTGAACGGCTTTCCGTGCCACCTGGTAGCCGTCCATGCCCGGCATCTTGAGATCGAGAAGAAGCACGTCGACCTTGTCCTGCCCAAGAATCTGGAGAGCCTCCCGGCCATCCACCGCGATTTCAACGTCAGAATGGCCGAGACTCATGAGGAGGTTCTTCTGGAGGATGCGGATGTTCGCTTCGTCGTCGACAACGAGGAACTTGATTTCTCCCAGTCGCGCGCTCTCCGGTGCATTGGATTCCGGCTGCGACATTGCGGCGCCTCTCCTGGAACAGTCGGGGATTCGCCCGCGGGCCATTCCCGGCGCCGCAGTCCTCCCGGCAATCCGCTCAGGAAGGCTCCGCGGCCCGGGATGAAAAATCCTGAGACCGCTCAGGACCGCAGGTTTCCAATTCCGGATTCCAATGGCGGTCCAACCCGACAAATCTACTTTCACGGGCATTTCAAGTCAACGCAATTCCCTTGCCAGCGGACGCGTTATGGCTAAAAGCGCCCTTCGCTGCTCGCCGCCGCCGGCCGATATTCCATCCGGCGTTTTCTCTGTCGAAGGAGCCTGCAATGCTAATATAATCCGGAACCGGAGCACCATTCGATTTGACTCCCGGCTTCAAACCCTTCCATCGGAGCCTTGGGGAAAATGAACAGCCAGCCAAGCCTGGAACTCATAGAACAGGGGCCAATCAGGCCGCCGAGCGAAGCCGGAAGCCTGTTCCTCAGGCTGACCAGAGGATGCCCCTGGAACAGATGCGCGTTCTGCGGAACATACCGCGGCATCCGTTATTCGCCGAGGAGCGTTGACGACGTCATTGCCGACATCGACCGCGCTGCCGATTGGTCGGGCGATCTGCGCAGCATGTCCGCTGCGGCAGGCTTCGGAGGCGCTCTGGACGGCAGGATACTCGGGGAGGTATCCGGTCTCCCAGGCTTGAGCCGGTCGGCCTGGGACGTGGCCGTCTGGTCCTGCTCGGGCGAGGGGACGGTGTTCCTGCAGGACGCAGATGCGCTGGCGCTCCCTGCGCGCGATGTCGCCGGGATTTTGAGGCATCTCAAGGAGAGGTTTCCCTCGGTTTCGCGCGTGACTTCCTACTGCCGGAGCAGAACGGCTTCGAGAAAGGATCCGGACGAGTTCAGGCTTCTTGCGGAGGCCGGGCTCAGGCGCGTCCACGTCGGACTCGAATCCGGAAGCGACGCCGTCCTCGCCATGGCTTCGAAAGGCGTCACGTCGGCGGATCACTTGGAGGCCGGGGCGAACCTGAAGGCGGCGGGGTTGTCCCTGTGCGTCTACGTGATGCCGGGGCTCGGTGGGCGGAAGCTTTCCCGCGAGCATGCCGTCGAGACTGCCCGCGTCGTCGGGGAGATTGACCCGGACTTCATAAGGCTCAGGACCCTTGCCGTGGCTCCGACCCACGACCTCATGCGCCGCGCAGGAGAAGGCGGATTCGAGATTCAGAGCGATGACGAAACAATAAGGGAAATCAGGCTCTTCATCGAGAGCCTGCCCGATGTCAGGAGCGAGATCGTCTCGGACCACATCCTGAACCTCCTGGAAGGAGTGGAAGGGAGGCTGCCCGAGGATCGCGGGAGCATAATCAACGCCATCGACTCCTATCTCGGATTGGACGAGGATGAAAGGGTGAGGTTCAGGCTCGGGAGGCGGCTTGGCATCCTCCGCCTTCCGTCGGATTTGCGCAATCCGGTCGCGGCTGCGCAGGTGGACTTCGCAAGACGCACCCTGTGCGTTCCGGATTCCGCGGCGATGGATAGGCTTTGCCTCGATCTGACCGCGCGTTTCATATGACGCTCAGCCGACCGTGCGGCCTCCGCTTTGCGCCCGGCTATTCCTCGGGTTCCACGGTGAGCATCGACGCGGTTTCGAGGAACCTCTTCAGGTCGGAAGCCTGGAGGCCGCCCAGCCTGATTTCGCACAGGCGGACGCGATCGGAGGAGGCTGGAGGCGAGTCCAGCGAGATCCACTCGCCCGTGTAGACTTCGGCCCAGATGTCGGGGGCTATCTGCCCGTCCGAAATCCTGAGCCCTCCAACCATCCTCGACGGCACCGACGCGGATGGTTGGAGGGCTCAGGATTTCGGACGGG
>DYIT01000022.1:0-9102 GCA_020723505.1 Candidatus Kuenenia stuttgartensis | reverse complement strand
ACCGACGCGGCCCTGCACCAGGCCACGAGGAGAACGGCCTTTCCCCACGGCGTGAGAGACCGGGCCCTGATGTATGCCGACGCCGGGTTCAGCATGCCGCTCCAGGGATCCCTGCCGTACTTCAAGCCCACGTGCTCCGCAATCAGGGATGCGGATTTCCACGCCCGCCGATCGCCGCGCAGCATCTCTTCCGCTTCCATCCCGAGCTTCTGGAATCCGTCCACCGGGTCCTTTTCGGCCAGGTAGTCAATCATCTCCACCGGCGGGGCGAACGGCCTCGATCCTTCGGGGGGCGGCGATGACCGGTCGACTCTTATCACAATGCGCCCCTCTCCGGTCGAGACCACCGACTGGCCGAAACCTGATGCGTCAATCCAAGCGAGGTCCGGACCGGAGATGCGCAGCTTCAGCGGTCTCGTGAAATCGATTTTCCTGCCTGGCGCGAAGGGCTTCGGCGCAATCGGCGGGATGCTGAACTGCTTTGCGGACCTTGCATCCATCTCCTCGCGCGTCGCGCGCGCGGTGGCTACCACGGACCCGGCGCCGCCGGCCTTCGGCGAAAGCTCGGAATACGCGAGCATTCCGGCCTGGTCGCGCAACTCGAAGTACGAGCCCTCCAAGGCTTCGGACTCCACCTCGATTCTGGAGCACTTCTGATTCTTGCCGTCGGCCGGAATAGGAGGAATCCCCTCACCCGCCGGCTTGAACCTGAACACAGCGATTCTGCAAGTCTCCGGCACTATCGTTTGCGCTTCGAACGGCGCGTTTTTAGCGACGGCTTCGCGAATCTTCCTCTCTACCGCCCATTGCCCCAGCAGCTCCCCCTTCACGTCCGCGCTTCCGCGTTTCATCTCCTTTCCGAGAGTTACGGTGAATTCCATCCGCTCCCCTGAAAGCCTTCCCGTCACTCCGTAGGACTCGACCGGCGCCTGGGATCCGTAGTCGAGCGTCCTGTGGTAGATGAACGCCTCAATCCTGCCCTCGGCGGATTCGAAGCATTCAACCATTGAAATCACTCTCACCCTCCTGCCAGATTCCGCGAGGAAGAGCTCGGTCATGCGGCGCGACAGGAACATCGTCTCGGTCCCCCTCGGCTGCCTCAGGACATGGAGCACCATTGTTCCGGCTTCCTTTCCGCCGACGAAGACCTTGTGGTAGGATTCGTCGACCGGCTCTGAGGCCGACGCCCGGCCTGCGGCCAGGGCGAAAGCCAGAGCTGCCGCGGCTCCAATCATCCTATTTGCCCTTGGGTGTGAATACGCCATCCCATTCCTCCTTGGGGGGTGATTCGACAAGCGCCTTGCTCTTGTCGAGGAACGTCTTCGAAGGGCCGTCGTCCGGTTTCATCGCGAGCGTCTGCTCGAAGACCGGTATTGCCTCGGCGAATTTCCCCCGTGTCCACAGGTCGAGCCCCTTCGTGAACGAGTCCCTCACCTGCGCCATCAGCGGATCAAGCGATCCGCGCCTCGCAAGAAGCTCGAAAATGGCCACGGGCTTCGTCTTGCCGACCACGCGGACCCTGCCCAGCGGTCTGGTTTCAAACGCGTCCTCGATGCGGATTTTAGTGAATTCCGAAACGAGAATCGAGCTCCCGTACTCCTTGTTCAGGCCCTCGAGCCTGGACCCGAGGTTCACGTTGTCGCCGATGACGGTGTAGTCGACGAATTCGTCGGACCCGAGATTTCCGACCGTGACGAGACCCGTGTTCAGGCCGATTCCTATTGCGAAATCCCTGAGCACCGGGATGTCGCTGTCCCTCTTCAGGACGGCAAGCTCGGAGAGCATGTCCAGCGCGGCGGATGCGGCCTTCTTCGGATGGTCGGCCTGCTCCTCGGGGTCGCCGAAGAACGCCATAATCGCGTCTCCCATGAGCTTGTTGAGCGTCCCCTCGTTCTTGAATATCGTCTTTATCATCCTCGAGAAATAGATTCGGAGTATAGTCCCCACCATCTCGGGTTCGAGCCGCTCGGATATCTTCGTGAATCCCCGGATATCGGAGAACAGGACGGTGACCTCGCTGGTCCTTCCCTTCAGGTCCACCTCGAGATTGCCGCTCACCATCTTCTTGACGAGGTTGTCCGACACGTACTTCCCGAAAATGCTGGTTATCGCCTTCTTCTTCATCTGGCTCACGACTCCCTGGTATGCGAGGCCGGAGATGAAATTCGCCCCGACGACGCACAGGAGGGGGGTGGGCCGCATCCAGATGCAGCCGTCGGTGAACAGGAAGAAGACGGCCGCGAACGTGCCGCAGACGAGCACCGCGAAGACGGCGAGCGATATCAGGAACGTGACCCTCTGAACGTAGAAAGCGAGGCTCAGGAACGCGAGGGCGAGCACGGCGGCTGCGACTATCGAATCGCCGGGCACGCGGATGTAAGTGTCGTTTAGTATCGAAAACACGGCGTTGGCGTGGCACTCGACTCCGGGCGTCTCCCGGAGGCTTCCGCCGGAAGACCTGAGCCCGGCCTCGATTCCGCCTTCGACCGTCTCGATTCTCGAGAACGGGGTCGGGACCATGTCCTGGCCCGATTTCGAGGTGTCGCCCACGAGTATCACCCTGCCCTCAATCTCGTCAGCGGAGGCTCGACCGTAATTCCCGTCGCCTCGACCCTCTGCCGCGCGGCAGGCTCTATTCTGTCGTGAAGAACCCTGTAGAGCGGGATGTACTTGAACGACCCTCCCTCGCCTATGTAGTTTATGTGGAGCTTCATGTCGGCCGGGAGCGCGTGCTTCCCGATTCTGTACCCTGATGCGCCCCGGTCGAGTTCCTCCTGCTTCAGGTTCTCGTACTTGATGACGGATATGACCGAAAGGGCGAACTCCTCCTCGAACTCGTCCTGCCCCGCGATTTTCCAGCGCACGAAGGGCACGCTCCTCAGTTTCCCGTCCTGGTCCTTGACCGCGTTAATCAGGCCCTGGCTCCACGCCGATGCCCTGAAAAGGGGATCCGACTCGCGCTCGATTCCGCCTTCGTCTATGAACTTCGCGAGTATCACGTTCCCCGAGGCGAGCATGCTCGCGGCCAGGCTTATGTCCGAGACCAGCATCGAATTGACAATCGTTCCATGGAGCTTCCTGAGCCTCAGCACGAGCCCCCCGTCCTCCGTTGCCAGTGATTCCACCAGCCTCGGATCGAGCGACCTGACGGCAGATTTGACCGAGGCCCCCTCCTTCCCGAGCGCGGCTGCAATCTTCTTTTCGCGTTCCTTGATGAGCGAGTAGACCGCTTTGTACCTGGGATCGCCGGAGCTCTTCAGGTAATCCTGGCCTTCCAGGGACAGAAGCCCGAGGTCAGCAAGGAAGGACCCGTCGTCCCAGGCCTGCCCGGACGGGCTCTCCGGCCTCGGCTCCCCGAACGAAAGGGTTGACAGGCTCTCGACCACGCCTGAGACGTTTCTGGCCAGGTTCCTGTTCACGTGATCCAGTTCTCGCGGCGGGTACTCGATTTCCGGAAGGTAGTAGTCGAACGCGACGACCGGAGCCCCGGCGCTCCCGGATTCCGGATCAGGGCCCAGCCTGTCCACGAGCAGTGACCAGTGCTGCCGCGTGGGAGCCTTGTCGATGCCGAGCAGATCGAGGCTCAGATCATCAATCGTGACGACTGCAATGGTGGCTGCCGCGGTTTCCTTCCAGCGGCCGACCTTCTCCGGGCACACCGCGTTACGAATCCTGAAGCTCCGGTCGTAGAGCAGGCTGTCCAGGTTCTGAAACGCACCCGCGAAGTGGAGGATGACCACGAGGCCCGTGAATCCGGTCCAGATTGCGAGGACGGCAGCTGTGTATGTGCCGCTCCCCTTGGTCCCGCCTTTCGCCTTCCTGGATTGTTCCGCGCTGTGCTGCATGTTGGAAATCGACGGTTCGCCGGAGGTATTCGCTAGAAGAAAACCGTCAGGACGAGCGAACCGATGAAGTCGTTGTAGTTGAGGCTCGTGCTCTTTCCGCCGGACACGACCCTGTGCGTATCCCGCTTCCTGAACTCGAACTTCATCCCGGCGCTGGCCCAGTCGAAAATCCGGTATTCGGTGTCGAACGAGCCGCGATAGACGGCGTAATTATAGTTCGCCGAGGGATCGATGTAGTCTATCCCGAATTCGAGCGTCCACGAGAGCTTCTCGAACAGCTGATGGGTTGCCGATGCCCTGAGGCTGTCGTATATCTGGTAGTTGGAGCTGCCGGAGAACTGGAGCGCAGAGATGAACTGCAGCGTGGTCCTCAGCTTCTCCGAGAAGAAGTATTTGAGCGCAAGTGACCCGACGAAACCCGAGAACTCCGAGTCGTCCTGGATTGTCCGCGCCCTCCCCATCCCCTGCACGTTCTGGAAAGAGTAGCCCGCGGTGGCCTCGCCATCGATTTTTTTCGTCACCTTGAGACTGGCGCCGGCTACGAACGAGAAGTACGAATAATCGTGCATCACGTCGTCGGTGAACTGAACCACGCCCGCGGAGGCTGCCACGAACACCCTAAGCCTTGCCCAGATGTAAGCAATCCTGATGTGGCCGACCGCCTCGTAATGGTTCAGGTAGTCCCGGCTCAGCTCCAGGATGTTTCCGTCGCCCATCAGGACCGTCTTGCTGTAGCCTCCGCCGAAACGCCTCAGCCAGAAATATCCGCCGGCTTCGACCCCGAGCCGGCCCATCCTGAGCCCGGTTTCCAGCGAGCACTCCAGGGTCTGACGCCTGATTTCGTCCCAGTCGGAAATCCTCACCGTCTCTGGCTCGGTGACCTCGCTCCACGCCGCCTTCACGTCGAGGAAGAAATCCTTCAGGTTAAGGCTTCCCCTGCCGCCTCCAGAGTAGTTGACCTTGTCGAAATCGTTGTCATAAGCCGCGTTCGCATATTCGGCGTCGAAGAACAGCGAGACCAGGTTGTCGCCGAGGAACATGTCCCCCCTCATGCCAAGGAGGGTATCGAAAATGAAATCGTAATCGGGTTTGCTGCTCTTTAGGAAAGGATTGGAGTCGTAAGAAATGAATTCGCTCAGATACGCATGGATGTGTATAGGTCCGGCAAGAAGACCCTGGTCGAGGTCGTACGTAACGCCTTTGACGACAAAAGGTTCGGCTTCCCTTTGATTCCCAGGCTCCTGGGCGGCCGCTTGCGGGACCGCTAGCAGAAGAAGCAATACCGCTCCCGTAATCGCGGGCGATTTGAAACTAGCGTCAAACATCCGGATATCACGCAAACTGCAACGTACCGGCCGTAAACGACAAGACTATACAGGGCAGCCGCAATCCTGTCAAAAACATTTTACCGCCGCATGATTGAGAAGGATTCCTGAATGCCGCGCATCAGCGGAAAAGGCCGTGGCAGCGGCGGCAAAGCATACCTGCATGCTCCAGTCTGGTTTCGGCTATAATCCGAGACTCTGGCATCGACAAGTCCAAATCCGCCGCAGCTGAAGCCTCCGATTGGAACTCATGCGCAGGAGTCTCGAGCTCCTTCAGAATCCTGATGCCGGCGACCTTGGATGCCAGGGCTTCGAAGCGTGATGCGAGATGCGCAACCCCCAGCTTCTCATCAGACGAAAGCGCGCTTTTGAGCTCCCTGAAGGATCCCGCCAGATCCCTCATCGTCTGCCTTTCCTGGACGTCGAGTTCCGCGGACAGGAGCACGAACCTTCTCGATGCGTCCTTTCCCTTCAGGCCGGTCTCTCCGAATTCGAACCTGTCGATAATCACTCCCTCCCCATCCACGGCAGTCACAGTCAGGATGTTGTCCCGGCTTTCGAGGATGACGAAGTGGCGGCAGGCGGCATGGCAGGCGGTCCATGGCAGGGGACGCAATTTCTCCGGCGGGGCGCCAGCCCCCCCGGTCACGACCTGCACGATGCTCCTCGCGTTTTCAGCAAGACCGGCAGGCAGGCTTCTCTCATAGGATGCCGGTCCGGATGAAATCACCAGGACCACGCCCCCTTCCAGGAGGACGGGCATGACCCTCCTTCTTCCCTCCCGGTCGCAGCCTGACGCGCCCGAGTTCAGGAAAGGCTTCGGCACAACTGCGATTCTGAGTCTTTCAGCGGATTTCGAGATTAGATTCCTTATGGCGGTCAAGTGCTTCTCGTTTTCCGAATCCGGCCACTCCGGCCTGACGGCGATGAAAAGCACGCCGCCTGCGACTGCGCTTAAGACGTATCCGGCTTCCGCGTGGTAATAGAGGCCCGCGATGGCCGAATCCGTGCTGAACCGGTCGCAGGAAGGCATGAAAACGGGAGTCGATGCCATCAGGTCGCCGGCTGCGTCGAATAACTCCGTTTCCCTGTCCGCTCCGGCGTCCGCCCAGTCTGAAAGCCCGTCCGCGAAAATGAGAAGGCTCGGCTTTCTCGCCAGGATTGCGCCGGACAACGATAGTAACTCCGCGGGACTGCCGCGCGTCCTCCCGGCGACCGCCGCCAGAAGCCCGCCGTTGCCCGCGGTCCTGAACCCGAATACCCCGGTCCTGCCGGACTCTGATCCGATTGAATACGAGTATTCCCGCCCCTTCTCAAGGCCTTCGAGATGGAACCTCCAGATGCCCTTCCCGCCGGTGTAACCTTCAATCAGCGACTGTCCTGCTTCGCCGGAACCGGGTTTGAGGCTCATTACCGCGGATTCGTCTTTCGGAGGCGCCCATGCCGCCTCGACGCCGCCGTCGCCGCGGATTATTAAAACAGGTCCCGCGGCCTGCGAAGCCCATGAGCCGGCGGAAAGAACGGCAGAAACGACTGCCGTCATGGCAGCCGCCCGCGCTATATGCGGGAAATTGAACATGCTGGGATTATAACCCTTAGCCGTCCGGCTTTTCGACACGATTCCGGAACCTCCCCCCAGGCGCACGGCTCCTAATGGCACGAATCTCAATATCCATGCAATGCTGAACCGCAACTCCAGCAATACACATGAGTTACGATCTTATCCGGCACAATCCGCATCCGGCTGCTCTAATCCGCAGGATTGAGGAGTCCTTGGGCTTAATCTGCGGGGCATATCAGGTTGACAATCCGGATGCTTTTTACTAGCATTTGCCCGGGGACGTAGCTCAATTGGGAGAGCGTCGCGTTCGCAATGCGAAGGTCGTGGGTTCGAATCCCATCGTCTCCACCATGGTCAGCGCCTCGTCCTCCTGGGATGCGCATGGAGATTTCAAGGATGCTGTCTTGCCTCCACTGCCGAAGGTGAACGCGTTCCTTATCTGCGATCACGTGATACACGAGGCGGGCACTAACAAGAAGACGCTCGTAGGCATCTTCCACAATATCAACGCCCATGCCTTCCCCTGCACGCACCACTCCATGTGCATCTATGCGAATCTCATCGACGCCATGGGTCCTTACGACTTCGAAATCAGGCTCATCGAGCTTTCCTCGGGAGCGAAAGTAGGCAATGCGTCCCTCCCTACAATCAAAATCAACGACAGGCTGAGACCCGCGGAGATTTGCATCAACCTCCAGGGAATAACCTTCACCCGGCCCGGCAAATACGAGTTCCAGCTTTACGGGAACAAGGAAATTATCGCTTCCAAGGATTTCCTCGTGGATAAGATGGAGCGCAGGGAATCCCGGAGCGATCCCCCGTCCGCGCCCGGCCCGACGGCCCCGGAATCCTATTGACCCAGGGCGAAGAAGGCGTTTTCGAGATCCTTCTGAAGCATCTCGGCGTTGGCGTAGCGATCCCCGGGCTTTTTTTCCAGGCACTTCGCCACGATGGCGCACAACCGGGGGGGGGCGTCCGGCCTGATGGCTGAAAGCGCGGCGGGCTTCTCGATCAGGATCCGCTTAATCATTTCGGCGATTTTCCCACCCTCGAATGGATGTCTTCCCGTGACCAGGAAGAACATCATGCCTCCGAATGAGTATATGTCTGCCGCGTGGCCGGCATGTTTCGCATCATGTATCTGCTCGGGCGCCATATACGCGGGCGTGCCGAACGCCGACCCGGTGACGGTGATATTGCTCAGTCCCGCGCCATCCAGGCATTTAGCAAGCCCGAAATCCATGACCTTCGCCACTCCCGAAGCGCTCAGCATTATGTTCGCCGGCTTGATGTCCCGGTGCACCACACCCTGCCTGTAGGCTTCCGCAAGCACGTCGGCGACCTTCAGCCCGGTCCTGAGGGCGAGCTTAATCTCCATGGGCCCCTTTTCCTTCACAATCGCGAGGAGATCCAATCCGTTCACGTACTCCATGACTATGTACGCGGCCCTGGTCGGCCGGTCCGCGGGTCCGGATTTGATGAGCCCGGTTCCCAGTATCCTGACGACGTTGCCATGCCTGAATTTCGCCTGTACCCTGGCTTCCCTGAAGAACCTCCTCAGTTTCCCGGGATCCGGCGAGTCCGAGAACGCGAGGACCTTCAGGGCGACGTCGGCTTTTTCCTGCTCGCTGTAACCCCTGAAGACCAGCCCCATCCCGCCCTTCCCTATGAGCTTGGCGAGGCGAAGCCCTTTTATGCCGGACGCGGGTATCGAGAACCTCGTTCCGCAGACCCTGCACGGATCGGCGCCGATCTGCCCGCACGAAAGGCAGACCAGGCTCTGAGTCGGCTTTGCGGGAACCTCCCTCCTTTGGACGGTCTCGCAAAGGACTATCTCCGTGTCGCCGGCCCTGACCACATCCCCTTGTTTCATGAAGATCCGCGTTTCGATTTTTTCGCCGTTGAGCAGGGTTCCGTTCCTGCTTTGGAGATCAGAGACGGCAACGCCCTCGGGCCCGGCATGAATCGCCAGGTGCTTTCTCGAAACCTGATCGTCCTCGATTCTCACATCTGCGCCCGACCCTCTCCCGATGGAAACCTCCCTCCCTTCCTGAAGGGCGACTTTGAGCTCTTTCCCTCCGGGCGTCCTAATAAGCAGAATGCGGTTCATGAGACTCGCCGGAATGATGTTCCTTCCAACGCGTAGAGAAAACTAAAGGCTGGCTTATGTCAAGGATAACCCCTTGAACCCAGCGCTGAAGAGTCGGGCGCGGGGCCGGTCGGGCCGGCAACCGGCAAGGGAGTCGTGGGGTTTTGGAAGGACTTGCGAGATGGAACTGCCGCGCTTCCCGGTTGCGGTTGTCATGTCGTATCCCACACGAAGCCTGAAGCCCCGCGCTTCGTGTGGGATTCGTGTACGTGTACGAAAACG
>DYIT01000172.1:6921-8181 GCA_020723505.1 Candidatus Kuenenia stuttgartensis | reverse complement strand
TTCTCAGGCTCCGCGGCCGAGGACTTGCCTGAAGGCTCCCCCGAGAACACGGGCTCCACGAAGACCTTCTCGAAGGTCCCTTTCCTTTCCATTGCGGCCGACTCGAGGGGCGACCCCCACGAGGGTTTCGAGGATTCCGGGACAGGGCCGCTCCGTATGGGCGGGCTGTCTCCGCGGCCGGGCTCGGCTCCGTCTCCTGCGCCCGGACGCTGCGCATCCGTCCTTTCCTGGCCGCCGCCTCCGGGCGCCGGATCCGGACGTCCGGGCGCGATGGCCGAAGGAGAGGCGGAGCCGGCAGGATTCCCGGATTCTTCCTGCCAGGCGACCTGCAGGAATGCGCATGCCGCGAGCAGCGCCAAAGAGAGCGCGGCCGACAGTGATTTGGCGCGGAGGGGATAGGCCGATTCCGCGGCGCGCCGGGATTCGAGCATTCCCAGCGCTTCCCTCGCCAGCGCCTCGGCCATGGCCGAATCGACTCCGGTTCGCACCGAGTCGATTGCCGTGGACAGGCGGTCATCAGCGGAGAGGACCGCGTCGGCCTTCATCATGCAGAGAAGGCGCGCGCGCGGATCGATCCATCCGAGAACCGAGGCCGATGCGGAGGCGGCGCAAGCCGCCGCGAGCCCGGCGGCGGCAGCGAGCGCGAAAGCCGGAACGGGGAGATTAGGCTTAAAAACCGCAGCGGCTGCGCATGCGGCCGCCGTGACCGCCGCGGCGGGATACGCGACCGTGGAGAAAGCGGACAAGCCGGACGCCGCGGCCCTTCTGAGAACCATCCTCCCCGCATGCCTTGACAAGGCGAATCGCGACTCGGGGCTCATGCTTCAGTCCAGAACGACGGCCGGGTCGTTGATTCGCCTTATTCGCTTGACGAGGTCGGAGTGGACGTAGCGGACGTCGAGCCTGAGATGGATGAAGCATCCGGTTTCGTCCTTGGAGTCCAGGATGATGTGCCTCGTGTTGGGCACTCTGAACCCTTTCTGGCATGCCTCGTGCCCGACAATCAGAATCTCGGCGCCGACCATGCGCGCGAATTCGTCGGCCGCCTCCTGCGAGAAGTCCCTGCCCCAGACCATCCTCTCGATATGGGCCTTCATGCCCTTGCGGAGGACCTCGCCCTCGATGTCGAAAACGCGGGGGTCGAAACCCTTGAGCTGCTTGAGCGGCGGCGTGGAATGGCAGAAAAAGATCCCCGTGGAAGTCCTGACGCCGAGAAGAAGGCTCTGGAAGAAGACGTTGTAAGACTGCTTGACCTCCCTC
>DYIT01000172.1:0-6911 GCA_020723505.1 Candidatus Kuenenia stuttgartensis | reverse complement strand
CCGTAGCTCGAGATAATCCCCTGTGCGAACATCTTGTTCAGCATGTGGTCGTCCTTCAGGATTTTCTTCCCTGTCAGTTCGCTCAGCTCGTGGTTGCCCATGACGACGTGGACCTGGTCGGGGAAGTCCGACTTGAGCTGGGCGATGCGCTCCAGCACCCTGAAGGAGATGTCCCTGTCGATGAGGCCGAACTGGATGTTATGGGTGATTTCCTGGACCACGAAATGCCTTTTCGGATTGTTGGCGAGGTCTGCTATCTCTATGAGCCTCGCCATGTTGTCCTTGGCGCCGTGTATGTCGCCGGTGAAGATGACGTCGCCCTCGGGAGGCAGGACGACGACCGCGCCCTTCCTGAGCGGGCTCTCGAGGTTGAGCTTGGCGGCCTTCTTCATGAGGGACTTGACCTTGGCCAGGAGGGAGAGTTTCCGGAGCCTCCCGGACTGGGAATCGAGCCTTGAAATCGGCTCGGGCACAGCCACCTCCGGTTCGCGTTCCCGGCGAATCCTCCTCAGAATCCTGAGCCTGCGCGACGGTCGCTTGACGTCTTCGTTCGGTTCCATGGTCAATCCGGAAAAGACGCTGAAAGTGTAATAGGTCCGCCGGCGATTTCAAGCGCGAGCCGCCGGACGGGGCAAAACCGCGTCCGAACGCAGCGCACGTTCAATCGTATTCGCGGCAGTCGAAGATTTCACGGAAAATCGAATATATCTCGGCCCATGCGCCCCTGGCCGCATCCGGGAAACCGGAGACCATCTCATGAATCCGCCTGCCGCAGGAGGCGTAGATGAGATAGGTTTCGGCAAGGAACTCCTCGAATACCCTGTGCTGGTAGGCCCTGCGGTTGGATCCGTCCAGCAGGAAATCCAGCCCGATCAGGGTTTCGGGATTCGAGACCGTCCTGAAGAGCTTTTCGAGCCTCGACCTGCGAATCACCTGCATCCCTGCTTCGCAGGCGTGTCCGAGTTCGTGCAGGACGAGCCCGGCAAGAGTCCTCCTGGCTCCGGACACGGCGAAATCGTACAGGATGACGGTCTTGCCTTCGAAGGCCGACGCCTTGGCCGCGTCCGGACCCCACCCGCCGATTTGAATCTTGCGGAACATCGGATTCCTGAGGTGCGACGGCGGCAGGCAGGAAATGATGGAGAACAGGAGTTCGAACACGTACCCGCGCCTTTCGCTCTGCCGCAGCGATTCATCGTCTCCCGGGGACATCCCGTTGACGAGTTCGATGCCGTTTCGTCCCAGGAGCCTTCGCAGCCTGTCGTATCCCTGGGTTGATCTAATCGCGGGGATGCCGTCCACGGTCTTCCATGCCAGATAAGTGCGGTATGCGTCTTCGTCCGAGGGGACCCACATGGCCGACGAGCCGCCCTTAAGGTTGCCTCCGAGCCTGTACTGCCCCTCTATGCGTATGACGCTCTGGCAGAAACGGAATTCTCGCTCGAGATCGTCGGTGAGGCCTTCAACACTCCCCACGAGGCTTGGCCAGGGACCGGAGAGCTCCCTCACGATGTCCGGCATCTTGAGGATGCCGCCTTTCAAGCCGCGTTTTCCAAACACCCAGCCGAATATCGACAGCGGCCTTTTCCTTCAAAGATGCCTTTCCGGTTCCAGAGCAGAAAGCGCGCGGAATAACCCGTACGAGCTGGATTCCCCCCTCATGATTCCCGGCTCGCCCGGGTCATGGTTAACCTGCTTTCTTCTCGTCCTTGCCGCCTTCTTTCTTCTCTCCGTCGGTTTCCTTGGTCTTTTCCCGGATTTTGGGTTTGCCGGGCTTTATCTGCTTGGGCAGCGAGTCCTTCTTCTTGGCCCACCATTCGTTGATTCTTGCCAGCCTCGCCTTCCATTCCTCGCCGCTCTTCGTTTCCACGGCTGAAATCATCTCCAGCGCCCACACGGCCTCTGACACGATGTTCTCCTCCTTCTCGGAGGAAAGCACGGCGAACAGCGCCTCGGCGGTATTCACGGCTTCCATCCATCCGAGCACGGTGGCGGCCCTTAGCCTGATCCGGGCATCGGAATCGCCCGCGAGGTGGCAGACAATCAGCTCGTACGCGCCGAGTTTCACGAGCCTTTCGTCCAGCTCCTTGAAATGATCCTCCTCCCTCGCGGTAAGAGACAAGGCCCTGAAGGCCTGAAGCCTTACCGCGGGCTCCGGATCAGATATCGCGAAGAGAAGGGTATCAACCGCGCTCAGGATGCCGGCGCTCCCCATGTCGCCCAGAATCTCGCAAATCTTTTCCCTGATTATCTGCAGCGGGTGCAGGCGCAGCTCCTGGTCCAGGGCTACGACAGCGTAGTTGCCCAGCTCGCGGAATCTCGGGCTATCCTCCTGAGGTACGACCTCCTTCTTGCGGAGCTTTCCCATCAGCTCCTTGAGCTCCGCTTCCATCTCCGGGGAAATCCAGCCGAGCTTCTTCAAGACCGCCTTTATCCTGCCTGCGAACTCGGGATCGGTCTTTCCAAGGATGCCTTTCAGCGTTGCGAGATCGAGATAAGGCAGGAGGAACTGGATTGACACGGGCCCGAGAGCGAAGAGCTCGGCCTCGGCTCCATCGCGAATCTTGTTCCAGTCCTCGATCGGGAGCTCGGAGGCATCGCTCGCCTTGACCTTGGTCAGTATTTCGACGATTCTGGCTTTGAGCGCCTCTTCCTCGGCCTTCTTGTCCACGGGCTTGGGATCAGTTGGAGGGGCGTTCTCGGCCGAAACCGGCGCAATCGCCAGAGCCAGGGCGACTGCCGCAATTGCTGCAAATCTTACGAGCATCTCGACCTCCGCAATCCTGAATCAGATGAATCCGTGTTTCGATTCAATTATATTAGGGCGGAAGGGCAAGTCAAGGAAGGAAGACGGCGGCGGGCCCGGTCGCGATGCGCCGGGGAATCGGCGGCCGCAACATCAAGGCCGCCATCGGAGTCGGAAGAGCGGCGTTTGTCTTGCCCGTGTAACATTGCATTTCCCCGCGCACAAGACGCACGCAATCGGCGGCGATGAAGAATGAGCCGTTGACAAACGCGCATGCGGTGCGGCGTTTTCATGCTCGAAATCGCATAGGAATCCGTCCTGCCGGCCGGCATTCATCAAAAAAAAACGGCCCCGTCTGGGGCCGTATGAAGTTCCGGATTTCGACCTGGACTATTTCTCCAGCGACTGGGCCATCTGCTCCTCGACTTCGAACATCTTGTCGAACGGAGTGGCGGCTTTCTTGAACAGATCCTTGAGCTTTTCCACGGACGGCGCGTTCCAGCAGCAGATCGTATGCCCTTCCTGTTTGTTCAGGAACGCCCTGTCAAGCGTCATGCCGGTTCCACGGGAAGCGGCAAGGACTTTGCCTCAGGCATTCTTGACTTCCGGCTTCTGCAGAGCCGGCATCGTGACGAGAATCTTCATGTGCCACCTCATAAAAGGCCTTTGGTGCTGCCGGACCCGTTCCCGGCCGCCGTCCATATACTATATTTGTGCGGATTCGATTCAAGGGAAATTCCCGGCGCCGAAAGGGCGGATAGAAGGCCGGCGAGGTTGAGTTGCATGCCCGAATCGTGTATTTTTCCGGCTTCGGAGTATTCTTCCCCGGGTTCTCGAAGGACGCGGCATGCTCAGGTTCGCATTCGGCAATCTGTTCGCCAAGAAGGTCAGGACCGTACTGAGCCTAATCCTTCTTTCCATGGTGCTCGCGGGAACCATAGGGCTGATCTCCCTGTCGAGCGGCATGAGGAATTCGGTCTCCGCGACCTTCATGCGCCTCGACGGTATAGTCGTTATTTCGAAGGGATCGGCCGACCCTATCTTCTCGAGGGTCCCATCGGGGCTCGCGGAAGAGATAAAGGGCATCGGCGGCGTCTCGGCTGCGGCCCCCGAAATCTGGGGCCTCGTCGCCATGCTGGACGGCACGTCTCCGCTCACGAAGGGCTGGTTCTCGGCCGTGGCCTACGGCGGTTTTGATCCCGCGGCCATGAAGTCGGCGCGGGGCGGGGGCATATACGGCAAGGCGATTGAGGAGGGCAGGTTCCTGCGGGAGGACGACGACGGGGCGCTGGTCATGAGCAGGAAACTCGCCCGCGAGTACCGTAAAAAGGTCGGGGACAGGACGAAGGTGAACGGGAAGGAATTCGAAATCGTGGGCATATACCATACCGGATCCATGTTCCTGGACCAGTCGCTCATCATCACTCTTGCCAAGGCGAGGGACCTCTGCCGCATGAACGAGGACTCGGTGTCCTGCATATACGTGGAGACCGCCGATCCGTCCGAGAGTGCGGTGAAGGCCGCGGCAGGCAGGATTGCCGGGCTGAAGACGTCAATCGAGGCGAAGACCAAGTACGACTGGCACGAGGAGTTCGGCGCAGTGCTCGGCAACCTGGATGCCTTCTTCTCCGCGCAGTCGGCGTACATCGCCGTGCTGGGAGTGATAATCGTCCTTCTCACGATGAGCATGAGCGTCATGGAGCGCAGGCGGGAATTCGGGATTCTCAAGGCAGTGGGATGGACGAGGACCGACGTGATGAAGCTGGTGCTTCTGGAATCCGCCTTCCTTGGCGCGGCTGCCGGGGCAATCGGGTGCGCGACAGGCACCATGTCGGCAAGAATGCTCGGCGGATTCCTGCCGTACCAGCCGCTGGTCACGCCCTTGCTCATTTCGGCGACGTTCCTCGGAGGGGTGCTGCTCGGCGTATGCGGCGGAGTATATCCGGCGTTCAGGGCGGCGAGCCTCAATCCGGTGGAGGCTATAAGGACAGACTGAAAAAGGAAAGTCGGGTTCGCGGTTCAAATTGTCCCGCGAAAACCACATCTCCGGACCATGGGGGCCCAGATCCCGATGGAAAAACAGACTTCATCTCCCAATCCAAGAGACATCCGGGAAGCGTCCGGCGAAGACAGGGCGCTGCTCTCGGCAAGGGGCGTCGAGAAGGTCTACAAGAAAGGCCCGGCTGAGGTGCGGTCCCTGCGCGGCGTGGACCTCGACGTCCGCAAGGGGGAGCTCGCTTTCATTGTCGGGCCGTCCGGCTCGGGCAAATCCACCCTGCTCGGCATTCTCGGCGCCCTTGACAGGCCTACCTCGGGCAAGGTCTGGCTCGAGGGGAGGGACCTGTTCGACCGGAGCGACAGGGAACTGGCCATGCTGCGAAGGAGCAAGTTCGGATTCGTCTTCCAGGCGTTCAATCTGATTCCGACGCTGACGGCGCTCGAAAACGTGCTCTGCCCGCTGATACCCGGCGGGACCGCGCGCGAGGCGGCGCAGGATGCGGCGAGGCTCCTTTCGACGCTGGGCCTCGGCGAACGGATGAAGCACAAGCCGTTCGAGCTGAGCGGGGGGGAGCAGCAGCGGGTGGCGCTCGCAAGGGCGCTCATCGGCAAGCCGGAAATCGTCTTTGCGGACGAACCCACAGGCGAGCTCGACAGCCAGAAGGGCGGCGAGATTATCGGCATGATTCGAGCGATGAACAGGGACATCGGCGTGACAGTGCTCATCGTCACGCATGCCGTGCAGCATATCCTGCCCGGCGACAGGGTGCTAAAGCTCAAGGACGGCAGATTCGCCGAAGACGCTCCGACCCCGGGCGGCGCCCCCGCCGGGGGAAAGGACGCGGCAACGAAGGGAGGGGCGTGAACTCGCGAATCGCGAATCCCGGATTCCGAACCGCGGCACGGCGGGTCATCGACGCTGAAACCCCCGCTTTGAAACGCGGAAAGCCCATGGCCGCCCGCCGCCCGCGGCTTTTGGCCGGCGGCCCGGATTGCGTGCGGCGGAGCCCGTCGGTTCGAACCATCTCACCCGCAGCCGCCCTGGCGGCAGTCCTGGCGTTTCTGCCCTGCTGCGGCAGGACGACGAATCCGGCGGCGGGATTGGTTTCCGAGACCCGCACGCTCATGGGGACCGTTGTCACAATCACGGCCTGCGGGGACGAGTCCAGGATTGACAACGCCGTCGGCGGGGCTTTCGAGACCATGGCCTCGCTGGAGGCTGAACTGAGCAAGCACAATCCGGAAAGCGGGCTGTCGAGGCTGAACGCGTCCGCGGGAAGAGGAAAGGTCGCGGTCTCGGAAGAACTGATCGAGAACATCGAGCTTTCAGTCAGAATCTCGAGGCTTTCCGGCGGCGCGTTCGATGCGACCGTGGGGCCGATAATGAAGCTCTGGAAAGACGCGGCGAAGTCCGGCCGGATGCCTGCGGAGGAGGCCGTGGCAGGGGCGCGGCTCAGCACGGGTTTCGGGCGGATTGACTTGGACAGGGCCGGAAGGAAGGCAGGACTGCCGGAAGGCATGAGCCTCGACCTCGGCGGCATAGCGAAGGGCTATATCGTTGACCGCGCGGCAAGGACCCTGATTCTCCTGGGCGCATCTTCCGGGCTCGTGGTGGCCGGCGGCGACCTGTACGCTTTCGGAAACAGGCGGGATGGAGGCCCCTGGAGAGTCGGCGTGCAGAACCCGAAGGATCCGGACAGCACGGATCCGGTGGCGGTGCTCGAGATTTCCGACTGCGGAGTCACGACCTCCGGGCATTACCAGCGTTTCACGGAAATCGAGGGGAAGAGGATATCCCACATAGTGGACCCGGCGACGGGGATGCCCGTGGACAACGGAATCCTGAGCGTGACCGTGGTCGCCCCTTCGGCGGCGTTCGCGGACGGCCTGTCGACCTCGGTCGCAGTGATGGGCGAGAGGAGGGGGCTTGATTTGGTCGAGTCCCTGGAATCGGTGGAATGCCTGCTTCTGGTGGACGACGGCAAAGGCGGGTTCAGGACCGTGATGTCCTCGGGCATGGGCAGGCATATCATCCGCGGCAGATGAAGGGAGGCCGGGTTGCGGGAAATGGACGGCATCCTCGACGGCGAGCTGGGCAAGATTGCGGCTTCGGGCATGAAGCGCGCAATGCTGAATCTGGTGCCTATAAGCGGCCCGCGGGGCATGT
>DYIT01000171.1 GCA_020723505.1 Candidatus Kuenenia stuttgartensis | reverse complement strand
GGATTTACGGAGAATATCATGCAGCCGCCAGTGGGGGGTTGACGCGTCATTTTCCTGAAATATCGTCGTAGAAACCGAAGGGATGCGCGGAGAGGCGCGCGCTGAGCGCGCTGCATGACCCGGACGAGCCTGGGCGCATTCCTTCCCGGTCCCGACTCGTCCGGGTCATACCGTATGCGTGAGGATGCTGCCGGCGACATGGAGGGTGCATGTTCTACAGCGCGGAGGATTTCATCGTCGATTTCCTTGGAATCGTGCTGAGTTCGGCGGAGTACGTGGGGCTCAATCCGCGGCTTGCGGACGAGGCGGAGTTCAGGAAGGCGAGGCTGTCCTGCCTCAAGTTCGCGGACAATGATGCCGTTCCGGCGGACCAGGCGAGGAGGATTTTCTGGGCTTCGCTCGAGGATTTCCTCGCGAAGGAGCGTGGCAGGCGGTTCGCCGGAGGAACGACCTCCCGGACGCTGGCCTTGCCGGCGAATATGAAGAAGAGGATTGACGTCTTCCTCCCGGCCCTTTTCACCCGCCTTCAGAGGATTGAATGACCGGAATCACGAAGCCTGCGCTGCGGAACCTGCGGAGATTCCTACCGCCTCATGGCGCGGCCGCGGCGTTTCTCGCCGCGTTAATCGCCGTTTCGCCGGCCTCGGGCGATTCGAGGCAGAGCGCGGCCGCGGTTTACGGCAGAGGGGGGCGGGAGCCCGGGGCATGGAACGCTTCCGACTACGCGGACCTCGGGATGTTCGCCGCCGGCGGCGGGCTCGACCAGGAGCTGTTCGGAAGGGCGCGGAGGCTGCTCTGGAAGGCCTGCCCCGAGGGGTCGGGCGGAGGGGGGCTCGGGGAAGGATTCTGCCGCAAAGCGGACGCGCTGCTCTCCGGTTTGAGCCCGGACGCGTTCCCGGGCGGGGGGAGGGATCTCGAGGAATTCGGGAAGGCGGTCCGGGCCGCGGCGGCGTGCGCGGCCCGCGCCGAATCGGAACTGAGGCCATTCATGGCCGGTGGGGCGGGAGGCGCCGCCGGATCCGCAAGGAGCCCGGAATCCGGGAAGCCGGCCTTCAGGGACCCGCTGGCCGCCGAGATTGCCGTCCATCTCGCGGCGCTCAGGGACAACTGGCTCAGGCGCGACAGGCTGACCCTGTGCCTTTCGCTCAGGGGAATGAGGAGCGCGAACCCCGGCAAGTTCGCGGAAATCCTGGCCGCGCTCCGCGACCCGCGGGCTTTCAGGGCGAGGGGGCTCGAAATCGCGGCAGCGGCCGCGGACCTCCCGTCGGGGCAGCTCCATCTCTTCATAGTCCCGAAGCCTGGAGGCGCCGCGGGCCCGGAAGGCCTCGAAAGGCTGGCTGCGGCAGGCAGGCTCGACGCGAAATCGGCGAGCCTGGGCCCCGACGCGATGAGGCTTTGGCTGAATACGAGGCTGAGGAAATATTTCGTGCTGTCCGGCGTGAGCGGCCGGCCATCGTCCGGGGACTACACCGTTCCGGTCATGCTCGATGTGAGGAGCGGGGACGCCCCGTCGTTCCTGACCGACGCGGGGAGATCCCCGTGGAAGATTCTGTTCGACGCGGTGTCGCTGGGGGCCGAGGTCACGTCGGACGGCACGGCGAAGCTGGACGTGAGGATTCAGACTCTCTCCATCTTCTCCGCCGTGCTTCCGGGCTGGCTGCGCATGGACCTCAACGCGGATTTCGCGTTCGAAAGCGGCAAGGGGAGCGACCGAAGGAACGTCCACGAGATGAACCTCCTCGCGGGCGCCAGCGCCTTCGCAGGCGGAGGGCTCAGGGCGGGCGGGGAGGGCGACCTCTCGTCACTGCTGCCAGGGATTCTGGCCTTAAGCGTCCACGGAACGCTCGAGGCCTCGGAGGACTGGGAAAGGCAGGACGCCTCCTCGGGCTTCTCCCTGTCCGCATTCTTCCCGTGCACGCCTTTCGACTTGCTGGGCGTCTCCCCCGGGACTCCGAGGGCCATCCACGAGTCGTACATGAGCCTGGCGCTGTCCGCGGGATTCGCGTCCAGGATAGCCGGGGCCGTTCGCGGAGAAAGGAATCGCGGGACCGTGAAGCTCGAGTTCCGGCTCTCCCAGCCCCTGCCCCTCGAGATTGCGGACATCGCGGCCGGGGTAATCGGCAACGACGACGGGGACGCGGAAAAGGCGGGAGAGCGGGGCAAGGGAGGGGACGAGATCTCTTTCCCGATCTTCACGATTCGATGGAGGATATGGTGGCACGCGTCGTTCGACGAGCCCGTGCGCCTGTCCTTTGAATCGGGCTTCTTCTCCGCCGTGGAGCTCGAGCTCAAGATACCGCTGGGCGCGGGCCTCTACGCGTTCTTCTCCTACAGGGACGGATCCATGCCGCTGTTCGAGAAAGGGGCGAGGGAGTTCAGCACGGGCATAGAGCTCTCGCTCTAGTTCCCCGCTTCGCGAGAAAACGGGGAGTCGTCGCTCAAGGCAGCCTGCGACCCTGACTGATGCTCCCCGTACGGATTCCGCGCGGTCCCGGGCTTTCATCCGGTCTGCCCGGCCCCTCCCCGGCGGGCTCGTACTCCCCCATGCATCTCCCGAACCAGTAGGCCAGCAGGAAGTCGAGCCTGCACCTGCTGACCGGGCCCGGGTCTCCCGCGGGATCGGCGGACTCAATCCACGGGTTCTGCGCCCAGTACGAGGAGGTCATCGGTCTCCTCTCGATGGGGACTATCGAACCACGGCGCCTGTCGCCTCCGTCCTCTCCCGACGTCTGGCGGTATCTGCGCGGGACGTTCCTCAGGCGTTCGATGGAATCCCTCATGCTGTCCGGTTCAGAAGCGCCGCCCGAGTATTTGTACGCAAGTCCGAAGAAGGCCATCTGCCAGTCGTGCACCCTTTCCCAGAACTCCTCCATCCCCTGGAGATAGAAGGCGCGGTTGCGGGTGGAGGTATCGTTCATGAGGGCCGTGAGGAGGTTCATGACGTACATCATGGAGTTGTCAGCGTGGTGAGGGAACCAGGAATAGAATGCGCCGCATTGCCCGGGATAGCCTTTCTCTTCAAGGAACGCGCGGAAGGCGAGGCAATCGGAATCGGCGGGATTCGCCGCGAGGGCGAGGGGTGAGAGGGCCATCATCGCGGCGGCCCTGTGCCCTATCGGGACGAGGAAGACGGGCCTCTTGAAATAGCCGTAGGGGGTCGGCTCGTTTTCCGAGGAGTGGATTTTCAGGTCGTGCTTCCGCATGTGCCGGACGATTGCCCTCAAGTCCTCTGCGGCGAGGGATTTCCTGGCGGGGTCGTCGATGTGGCGGAGAAAGACCGACGTGCCGAACAGCCATCCCGAAAGCGCATCGCCGCTCGAGTCCTTGCGGAACACGTAACCGGGATCGGAAGGCCGCATCTTCCCGAATGATCGGGCCACGAGTCCAGGATATCCGGAGCCGCTTACGAGGAAGTGGTGCGCGTCGAAGGCCTTCAGGGCGAGGTCGAGCGCCTCCAGATCTCCCGTTGCCGCGTATTTGAAGGACAGCATCGCGAGCATGCAGCCGTTGAAATATGCGCCGTCCGCCTGCGAGGCGGCCTGGCGGTAGAGCTCCCTGAGCGTGCCCGGATCGCGCCTCATATAGACCACGAGCCCTTCGGGAAGCACATGCTGGAGCAGCTCATCGAAGTGGGCTTTTTCCAGGGATTCGAGGTCCACGTCCAACATCACGGGCGTTTTTTCCATCAGGCGGTGCGTGGGGCATCCGCAAAGGACGAAGGCTGCAAGGATCGGCGCGGCAATCCGTTGCGATGCGGTCCGGATGCCCGAAAAGCGCGTTTCGGCTCTCGAATCCTGTAATATATTCATGGAATAGTGTAACAAATACTTGAAAGCGGTCGTTTACAGATGATAGCACACCCCCTTCGGTCTCGTCGGAGATTTCCCATGCGCATAATCTTCTCAATCCTTTTGCTGCTGCCCGTGCTCGCGGGTATCGCGACGGGGGAGGAAGTCGTCCTCAAGGACGGGAGAATCCTTTATGGCGAGGTCCGGAAGCAGGGGGAGGACGTTGTCCTGGTGGATTATGCAGGCCGGTCCGTCGTTCTCGGCGAGGAGATTCAGGAGATCAGGGGGCTCGATGATTTGCGCAAGGAATACGCCTCCATGGTCGAGCGCGAAGGCGCGGAAGCGAACCACTTTTCCATGGGAGTGTGGTGCTGGAAGAGGGGGCTCAGGGAGGAATCCAGGAAGCATTTCAACGCGATTATCGAGAAAGACCCGGACAACCCTGCGGCCCGCTGGGCGCTGGGCCAGGTGAAGGTCCGCGGCATATGGGTTACCGAGGGCGTATGGACGAAGCTGCCCGGTCCGGAGAAAGCCTGGGTCAGGTACGTTCCGGAAGGAGCGAAAGGCAGGCTCGAGGTGAGGCAGGAGCCGCAGCATGACGCCAGGAACCTGCTGAGGGAGCTCTGCTCGGGATCCGAGTCGGAAAGGAAGAGCGCTGATTCGGCTTTGGCCGCCATGCCGCCGGAAGTGCGCAGGGAGGGGTTCCTTCTTTCCCTGGACGACAGGTCTGCGGCAATCAGGGCAGAGGCCGCGGCGAGGCTGTCCTCTTTCAAGGGACTCGAGGTCGCGAAACCTCTCGCCAGGGCGGCGATAGCCGACTCCGAGAAGAAGGTCAGGGAAGCGGCCGTCAAGTCCCTGCTGGACGGAAGCTACCCGGAAGCAAGGGACCTGCTCATGGCGGGAATCGCGTCGAAGAACCTCACGGTGCGGCTCAACTCGATTGCCGCGCTCGCGTCGTTCCCGGCGCAGGACACGGTCAACGCCCTTGCTACGGTGCTGGGGTCGGCCACTCCCCACATCCCGCACGCCAACATCTTCGTCGGTAGGCAGGTCGCGTACGTGAAGGACTTCGACGTCGAGGTCGCCGCGTTCGCAGGCATTGGCGACCCCATCATGGGCACCGCGATCGAGGGTTCCGTTCTCGACGTGAAGGTGCTGAGCACCGAGGTCCGCACGATAAGAATCCAGCGGCGCACGGCATGGAGCTCCCTCTGCGCAATCGCGGGCAAGGACCTCGGGATGGAAGCAGAGGTCTGGCGCAAATGGGGCCAGGAGAGGTTCGGGAAGAGCTGAAAATCGGCGCGAACGCCTGCACATGGCCGGCGGGACCCGTCACGCCGGCGGACTGAACGGAGGCGTTCGCAGCTGCATATCCGATTCCGGCATTTCAACAATTGTTCAAATGCCGGAATCACGTCTTCTTCCGCATCCGGTCGACCCAAGACTCCAGCGAATCGAGTATTTCCAGAATCCGCCGATGATTATCCCAGTTTACAAACGGCAACGGGCAGTTAGAATTCCCGGGTTGGATTCCGGCACAACCATGGACAGAAGCGCTGAAGGCAGGATACTGGAGCATCCAATCCTCGGCATCCCGGACGGGGAATGGATCGAGTTCGCCTTCGACGGCGTCCCGGTCCGGGCCCGCGCAGGCGAACCGGTGACCAGCGCTCTCATGGCCGCGGGCATGAGCGTGTTCGGCCGCCACGAAAGGGGCGGGGCGCCCCAGGGAATCTTCTGCGCGAACGGCCAGTGCGCGAAATGCCTCGTGCTGGCCGACGGCGTTCCTGTCAAGGGATGCATGACGCCCGCGAAGCCCGGGATGGACGTGAGGAGCATAGACGGCAGCCCGCCCCTGCCTGCCGACGACAGGAGACTCCCCAAATCGGACATCGAAGTGCTTCGCCCCGAGGTCCTCATCATCGGCGGCGGGCCCGCCGGCATCTCCGCGGCCGTGGAACTCGGCAGGGCCGGGGTCAGGACGCTGCTGGTCGACGACAAGGGGAGGCTGGGGGGCAAGCTGGTCCTCCAGACGCACGCATTCTTCGGTTCCATATCGGATTGCCAGGCCGGCACGCGCGGAATCGACATCGCCGAGAACCTCGCGGGGGAAATCTCGAAACTGGAGTCGGTGAGCGTCATGCTGAACACCGCATGCGTCGGCGTATTCTGCGACGGGACCCTAGGCCTTGATTCGGCGGGCAGGTACGTCCTGGCTAAGCCGGAAGTGCTGCTCAATGCCGCCGGCGCCAGGGAAAAAGCCCTTGCCTTCCCGGGCTGCGACCTCCCCGGCGTGTACGGCGCCGGCGCCTTCCAGACCCTGGTGAACCGGGACCTGGTCATGGCCTCGAAGAGGCTCTTCATCATAGGAGGCGGCAACGTCGGGCTGATTGCCGCCTATCACGCATTGCAGGCGGGCATCAAGGTAGTCGGGCTTGCGGAAGCCATGCCCCGGGTCGGCGGGTACCTGGTCCACAGGGACAAAATAGCCCGGCTTGGCGTCCCGGTCCACGTCTCGCATTCGATCATCGCCGCGGAAGGCCGGGAGAAGCTCGAAAGCGTGGTCATCGCGGCAATCGACAAGGACTGGAAGCCCGTCCGGGGCACGTTCAGACGGTTCGAGGTGGACACCCTGCTCATCGCGGTCGGATTGAATCCGGTGTCCGAGATGGCGGAAAAGGCGCGGGAATATGGCATGAAGGTGCTTTCCGCGGGGGACGCCGAGGAGATCGCGGAAGCTTCCGCGGCGATGTTCTCGGGCAAAATCAGGGGCCTCGAGGCCGCAAGGATTCTCGGGCGCGGCGGGGATATACCGAAGACCTGGCACGCGCTGCTGGCGGTCCTGAAGCAACCCGGCGGACGCGTCCACGACGCCAAAATAACCGGCGGGAGCGGCGCGAGATACCCCGTCTTCAGGTGCTTCCAGGAGATTCCCTGCAATCCCTGCATAGACGTATGCCCGAAGAACTCCATCAGCATCCCTTCGGGCCTGATTACGGGACTTCCGGCCTTCTCCGGCGAATGCACCGGATGCGGGAAATGCGCGTCCATCTGCCCGGGGCTTGCCATAACCATCGTCAGGGAGGATTACGACGAGACGCGCAAGCTCGCCCTCGTGACCGTGCCGTTCGAGATGAACAGGGCCCTGGTGAGGACCGGCGACGTCGTGGACGCGGTCGACGCGTCCGGCGCGCCGGCATGCAAGGCCCGGATCTCGGCGGTGCGCGACCGGAAATTCCAGGACCGCCGCCTTCTCGTGGAACTCGAGGTCCCCTTCGAGAAGCGGCTCGACGTGGCCGGCTTCGTGCTCCAGGAAAGGGAGGAGGGGACGCCCTGCGAATACGGCGCGGACGCCGGCTCCGCAATCGTGTGCAAGTGCGAGAGGGTCACGCGGGCGGAGATTGAGGCGGAGATTCGCGCCGGAGCCACGGACATGAACGAGCTCAAGGCAAGGCTGCGCTGCCTCATGGGTGCATGCGGCGGAAAGACGTGCACCGACGAGATAAAACGGATATTCAGGAGCCTGGGAACGGCCAATCCGGCGCCAAACGAGCCCAGGCCGTTCTATTCCGAGATTCCGCTCGGCAGGCTCGCAGGGGAGGAACCGGACGGTTCGAAGGGGTGATTCGCCCATCTGGAGCGCCCGATGGCGGCAAGAACGTACGACGCGATAGTGATTGGCGCGGGGAGCGTGGGGCTCCCTTCCGCACTTTTCCTCGCGGAGAGGGGCCTGCGCACGCTCGTCATCGAGGAGCTCGCCTCTCCCGGCCAGGGACAGAACAAGGCTGCCATCGGGGGCGTGAGGGCCACTCACTCCGATCCGGCCAAGATACTGCTGTGCCTCAAGAGCCTCGAGGTCTTCTCCCGGTGGAAAGAGGAGCGCGGCGACGACCTGGGCTGGAAACAGGGCGGCTACTCGTTCCCGGTGTACAGGAAGGAGGACGAGAAGCTGCTGAAGGACATGCTGCCGATTCAGAAGTCCTTCGGGCTCCGAATCGACTGGCTTTCCCCGCAAGAGATTGCCGAAGTGATTCCCGGCATCAGCATGGAGGGGCTCCTCGGAGGCACCTACTCCCCCCTGGACGGCCAGGTCTCGCCGCTGATGGCCTCGAGGTCGTTCTACTCCGCGGCGAAGAAGGCAGGGGTCGAGTTCGAGTTCAGGACGCCGGTCACCGGCGTGAGGACGAAATCAGGACGGGTCGAGGGGGTGGACACGCCGGCAGGGACGGTGCATTCGCGACTCGTGCTGATAGCGGCGGGCGCGAAAGCGGGGGAAGTCGGCGCCATGGCCGGGGCTGAACTCCCGGTGGTCCCGGACAGCCACGAGGCCGGCGTGACAGCCTCCGTGGGGCATTTCCTGCGCCCACTCGTCGTCGACATCAGACCCGGGCCCGAAGGGAAGACGGCGAACTTC
>DYIT01000021.1 GCA_020723505.1 Candidatus Kuenenia stuttgartensis | reverse complement strand
TCCATCTTGCAAGTCCTTCCAAAACCCCGCGACTCCCTTGCCGGTTGCCGGCCCGACCGGCTCCGCGCCCGACTCTTCAGCCCTTGCGCGGCACGGTCTTGCTTGTAAGGCGTGGGCGGTGGATATATCATCCCTCGCGGCATCTGCCGGGTCTCCTCGCGGATGCGGGAACAGGAGGCTAGCCATGTTCACCGTGAAATTCTTCTTCAATCTAGTGAGGCTTCTCAACTCCGAGACGTCCGCGAATTCCATCGCGGCGGCGTTCGTGCTCGGGCTCTCGATGGGGCTGGTCCCTTTCCTGACCGTGCAGTTCGCCCTGATGCTGGTCGTCACGCTGTTCTTCCGCGTGAACCTGACGTCGGCGTTCATCGCGTTCGGAATCGGCAAGCTCCTGGCCGCGGCGCTGGCTCCGCAGATGGACGCGGCGGGATCGGCCCTGCTCGATGCTTCATCGCTGCAGGGGTTCTGGACCGCGGTCTGCAACGCTCCGGTGATGCCGGTCTTAAGGCTCAACCACACCCTGGTCCTGGCCGGCACTGCCGCGGCGGCGGCGCTGGCGATTCCCGCGTTCGTCGCCGTGCGCATCCTGGTCGCTCTATACAGGGTTCACGTCCAGAACTGGGTGAACAAGAGCAGGATAGCCGCGTTCCTGAGGAGCCTTTGGATTTATCAGCTCTACCAGCGCGTGGTGTCTCCTTTGGCCTGAAATTGGACGGAAGCGAAAATGAACCTGGTCATCTACTATCCTCCTGCCGCCGGTCTCGACGGAATCATGGATGCGCTGAAGGCGGCGCTGAAAGGCTTCCATGTAATCGACGCATCGGGCAAGCCCGGGATTGCGGACGCGATGAAGGATGGATTCGCAAAAGCCGGCAGATCGCCGGTTGCCGTGCTGAATCCGCCCTGCTCGGCCGAAGAAACCGCCTCCCTCGACCGGGCCTTCGAGGACAGGTTCGGGAGGAAGGGCCTTCCTCGAGCGGTCTTCTTCGCGCCTCCGCGTCCGTGGACCGGAACGGACGCCCACGCCGAATACAGGGACCGAGTGCGGCCGGCGTTCGAGAGGTTTCACGCCGCAAGGAGATCGTTCGAGTTCCGCAAGCCCGAGGTTCGCTTTGCGCTGAAAGCCGTCAGGCTCGCGCGCAAATCGAAGTCGCTCATAAGGTGGGGCGCGCTCCTTCCGGCGGCGGTCGCTGCCGCCGCGGTCCTGGCGGGGGTGTTCCTGTTCCGCGACCGGATCATAAGACCAATCGCCCTTGAGCGGATACAGACGCTGTTCGGGGCCAAGGTGGAGGCGGGTTCCCTGGCGACCACGCTGCTCCCCTCGGTAAGGATTGACGACGTCAAGGTGGCGGACCGTCGCAAACCAATGCAGAACCTCTTCGAGTTCGAGAACCTCTCCGCGGGCGTGGACGCCGCGGAGCTCGCTTCAGGCAGGGTGAGGGTGAAGGAGCTCAAGCTCGAGGGCCTGAGGTTCGCAACCGCGAGGGCGGAGAGCGGATCGCTCGATGGGGACGCCGGGGGCGGGGGCATGCAGGCCGGTCCGGCGGAAGAGGTGGAGAAAGGCGTGTTCGAGACGGCGCTCGATTCAGCCCTTGCGAAGGTTATAGAAAAGCTCACGCCTCCGAAGTTGGATGAGCTCGAGACCGTCAAGGAGGCCAACGCGATACGGAAGGAATGCGAGGACCGGTACGCCGCAATCCTGAAACGCGTCGGCGACTTCGACCTGAAAGGGAGGCTCGAGAGGACGAAGGCGCTGATCGAGGGGCTCGCGAAGAGGCAGGAACCCGCGTCGGTCTCGGCTTTCAAGGCGTCGGCCGGTGAGTTCAAGTCGCTCAAGCTCGGGACCGCGGACCTCGAGGCGGCGCAGAAGGCGGTCGCCTCGGCGCTCGGAGTCAACCTGGACGAGGAAAAGAGGAAGATCGTTTTCATCCGCAGGGACCTGGACGACGTGAAGAAGAGCCTGACGGACGCGGGGGAGATACTGAAGCGCAGCCGCAACATACAGAAGGTGACGCTGAAGGACATTCCGGCGGTCCTTTCGCTTATCAAGGACCTTGAGGCGCTGGACAAGAAAATCTCTACGGCCAGGACGAGGCTCGAATCGGCGGTGAAGGGCGTGGCGGAAGCCGCATCCGGCCTCGAAGGGCGTGCAACGGCCTTTGCGGGAAGCGTTTCCTCGTCTGAATCGGCGATAAAGACCGCGCGCGAGGTGCTCGAAAAGACCGGCGGTCAGGTTGCGGCGGCGTACGAGTCGCTTTCCAAGGCGCTCGGGACCGCGAAGGATGACTTCGAGAAGGAGAAGGCCGAGGTTCTGGGGGCCCTGGAAAAAATCTCGACGGAGGCTGGTGAAGCTGTCGCGTTCGCGGCTGATCTGCGCAAGTCGTTCGAGGAGAGCCTGCGCTATCTCCTGACGCTCGACGAGAGGATTATTAAAGCGCTCGAAGCCGACAAGGATAACCTGATGAGCAGGTACGGGGTCGCCGACTTCGACACGGAGGAGCTGATTAAGTCCGTGCTCGGCGAGGGCGTCTCGGGCTGGATGGACCAGGCGTATTCCGCCTACCTGAGCCTGAAGCCTCACATGCACAGGAAAAAGCGGGCGGCGGGTCCGGTGAAAGCGGCGGTTGAAAAAGGGCACGTCTACGATTTCCCCGCTCCGGAGGGGCCGGTTCCGCCTGCTTTCTGGGCCGAATCCGTGCGTTTCAGCGGGATCTTCCCCGTGCAGGGGAGCGAGTTCGCGCTGGAGGGGACGGTGACGGACCTTGCGACCGACGTGGACTACACGGGGAAGCCGGTCGTGATGGAGTTCAAGGTCTCGAAGGACGGGAAGACGATTTCCGGCAGGTTCGAGTATCATCCTTCGGGCAGGATGGTCGCGCGCATCGAGGCTTCAGGATTCCCGCTGAGCGGAATCAAGTTCAGGGGGAAGTATGCGCCGCGGGAGATATCCGCCGATTCCCTGGGATTCACGCTCGAATTCAGCCTGGACGGCGGCGCGAAGAAGGCAGCGGGTAGGCTGTCCGTGAAGGGGCTCAGGTTCACCCTCGACTTCGCGGGGGCTGACGCCAGGATTGCGGCGATTATCGGCAAAATTCTCGGCGGCGTGCGGGACCTGAACGTGGATGTCGCAATCGCGTTCCGCGGGACGTCGCTCGAATCGTTCTCGACCAGGACGGACCTTGGCGATTCGCTTCGCCGCGGATTCCGCGAGGCGCTCGCCGAGCAGGTCGAGGAAGCCAAGAAGAAGGGGCTTATGATGATCGAGAAGGAGGCGGGCCCGCACTCGAAGCTGGCGAGGGAGGCGATATCGCTGTTCTCCTCGAACGGGAGCTCGATGCTGGGATCGCTGGAGGCCGGCACATCGGCTTGCGGCGGCGAAGCGGCCAGTAGCAAGGAGGGCTGGGCGGAGCGGCTTCGGGGCCTGGAGGGCCTTCTCGAGGCCGTTTCCGATCCTTCCGGGGCTTCGAAGGAGCAGACCGCCGAGCTGGACGGGCTCGAGCAGAAGCTCGCAACGGCCGCGGCCGCGTTCGCCAAGGACAGGACGGATCGCGGCGCGGCGCTTGACGGCCTGTCGAAGGACGCGTCGGGCCAGAACGCGGGCGTGGAGCAGCTGGCCAAGGACCTGAAGGCCGAACTCTCTAGGCTCCAGGGGCTTGTGAAGAAGATGAAGTAGTCTCTTTCATACAAGCGATCCTCAATCGTTTGACTTCCGCCTTCAATCTAGTTAATATTTATGCGAGGTATTCGGATTCCCCGTAACGTCAGGGGTTCAGGGGAATTATGAGGAACGAGTGTAAGACTGCCCGTGTAGAGAATCTTCCGCATCCGGTTCCATGTCCCGGATCCCCCCCCCCCCACACACACATGCACAGGAAAGCTGTCCTCACCGCAGCATAGCCAGGCAAGAAATAAACCGAACACCCGAAGAAAACCCGTTCGGAAACACCCTATAGATGGAGAACGCTCATGATCCCCAAACAGAATCCCCGGGGCGAATGGATGAACAGAGGCAGGGCGCCCATATCGTTCCCGGTCTTGCTCGCCCTGTTTGCGCTTGTTTTCCCCGTGATGATTGCGGGCGGCGGTAAGGGAAATGATAAGAAGATTCTGCTGGAAATCCCGTCCTGCATCCCGCTGAAAGGGGAAGTCCGGGCCAGAATCACGGCATCCGACAAACTTCCGCAAGGCGGAAGGTTCGTCTGGCAGGTAGTGGGCGGAACAGGCGGCATCCGCATCAGAACGAGGGAACTCGACGGATCCATCGATGCAGGCACGGCAAGGATAAAAGGCTTGAAATCCGGCCGCGTGGATTTGCTTATCGAATATCGGAAGAAGAATTCCAAGGGAGTTGAAGAAGTGCTTGCGGCCTCGGAAACGGCATCTACCGTGGTTTTCGGAGCGCTTATCGAGCCTCAGAACGTTGTTGCGATCGAGAGCGTCCAGACACCAATCCGGCTTTGCATCGTTCCTCCGCAGGACCCGTCGTTCGAAATTCAATCCACCTCCCTTGAATTCCGCAACTCTGCGGGGAGCATTCTTTCCTCTTGGAACTACCCCCCTGCTCTGTTCGTCCCGGACCCGGGCGATCCTTCCAGGCTCATCTTGAACGCGGTGTTCACTCCACAGGCGGGACTGGCGGGCGTTTCAGGACTGCATCTGCTGTTTCAGGCCGCGGCCGTTGTCTTCGATCCCGTCAGCGGAGGACCAATCACCCTGGAAGCGGGCTTTACGGCTCTTGTCACCGTGAAACCTGCCGTCATGCCTCAGCTATCGGTTTCGTTTGCAATCCCTTCGACTCCCTTCGAACTCGATGCAGGGGCAGAAGGATATGTTGATATCATCATTGAATCTTCCAATCCCGCGGGAACCGCTGCCCGGTTTTCCATCCGCACGGCAGACGGGACGGAAATCCAATCCTCGGGTATCGACCTTTCGGGATTCCTGGTCTCAGGCTCGACGTTGTCGGGCCGATACGACTTCGTCGCTCCCCTGGAACCGGGATTGTTCGTTATTCGGGTTGAAACTTCTCTCGGCGTTGAGACCGCCTTCCACGAAGTCAATCTCACGGTTACTCCCGCTCCCATGCCCGTACCCGTGCTCGACATCACGACGCCGTCGCCGGTCGCCGCGCGGGAAACCGTAACGGTTGTGAGTTCCTCGGTCGAACCTGAAATCCCGGTAGCCGGAGAGACCGCGAGGGTCTGTTTCAAACTGAGCATGGTTTCCACGTCCCTGGATCACGTCGCATGGCGCCTCTGCAATGCGCAAGGCGAAGTGCTGGAGAACGGCAGGATTGCCGCAGGTGATTTGGAAACGGAAGCCGGCGAGGTTTCGGGCGAGCTGGGTTTCGCTGTTCCCGCGTGGCTGCTGCCTGCGGGGGGAACGGTCAATTTGTCGCTTCAGCCCGTCCTGAGCCATGAGCCGGTACCACAGCAGCAGACTCATTCAATCCCGGTGAACATCGCTCCTTCAGCGGGGGTAACCTCGGCGGTTTCGGTTATTGCGCCCCTGCCCCGCGGGACCATGGCCGAGGGTGCGGCCATTCAACTGAAAGTCGCGGCAGCCCCGGGGGCTTACATGCCTGAAAACGGCGACCGTCTAATCGTATTGTTGACCGGGAGCGACGGGCGGTTCATCTCCAGCGAAGCAATCCCGGGTTCCGCGGTTTCTTCCGGACAGTATTACTCATACGCGTCGTTGCAGCTCGGCGTGCCTTTCCTTCAGGAAGTCCTGTCTCGAGCCGGGGCGGCTCTCATGCTCGAGAGCAGGATTGTGGATGCAAACGGCGCCGTGAAATACGCCTGCTGCATGCCGGTTACGGTTCTGGAACAGCCCAGGCCGATGATTGAAATCACCGGCGGGGTGGAGGACGGCGAGGTCCCTTCCCTGTTCCTGAACGGAGAAACCGAACTTGAGCTGAAAGCCACGGATGAAGCAGGCAACCCGCTGTCCGGATACGCGGTCGAGTGCGAAGTGCCGTACAGCCGGATTAAAGCAGAGCTCCTGACTTCCCTCACAGGGGAGGACGGCGGATTCAAGGTCAGAATCCACTCCCCGAAATCCTCGGGGTACAGCAGGATAGATTTCCTTCTGCATGGCAGCGACGGGCGCGTGATTGGGAACGGGGAAGGAGGCAGGCTCAGCTTCCTTGTGAAGGTCTTTACAAGGGTAACGCTTCAGACTGTGATTGAAATGGTCCACCGGTTCAATCTGAAGCCGGGCGAAAGGGGCAAGGTCATATCTGCTCTAGCCGGTGCCGTCTCCAGTCGGCAGTCGGGCCTTCCTCCCGCAGATTTGCGGGAAGCTTTCCTGGCTCTTGCGGATTCTGATGCGGATGCGCTATATGATGGTTTGAGGGTTGTGGGCGCAACCCAGCTTATGTGCATAGTCGGTGGGGACGCACTAAGATCCATCCCGAAATTCCCAGACGAAGAAACTTTGCCGAATTGCCTGCCCGGCATGGGTAATGTAGCATACATGGACAGGAATGGGGTTGTATGGATCATCTGGTGCGACGAATCGACTATTCCTCCTCCCCCTCCCGGCCCAGGCCCTACCCCGAACCCGCGGGAGATGGAAGGCATGCCGAGAATCCCATGCATTCCGCTCATCTCCACGAGTTATACTATTGCCGTGCTGATTGGTTTCCTGGTGGACGTGGACGTTGACAGCGACAACAACAACGGGTTCGACACGGCGGCAGGCGGAGCATGGACACCGACCACGGTGGAAGAGCGGATGGAAGACAATCCGAGGCTCCCGGGGAAGGTGGTCGGAGCCGGGTGCGAAAAGCGGACGCCGGCGGCAATAAAAATCTGGGGGTTGAGCGCAGCGGCAATCGCCAAGGGCGCGAAGAGGTGGAAGATTTCCTTGGAGTTTGACAAGACCAGCTTCCTAATCTACAGGGAAGATGCTGGCGGCTCCCCCCTGGAGCCCGGAACCCTTTACACCGCTGACTACCTCAGGCTGGACAGGAGCAATCCCGCCGATCTATTTATCGAAGGAAGGAAGCAGACTGAAATCGGGTGAGGCAGAATAACTGCGAGGCTCTTCTTCAATTTCAAGCGCATTTCCCCGGACGACCGCGCCAGGGTGACAATCATTGAAATCGATTTAGAAGGTTACAAACCCGGTATGATGAGGGGAAAAAATACGCCAAGAATTGTCCCTGATAACGAGGAAGACGCTTCAGAATCACCGATAGGCCTTAACTGGGACAACGACGACGATCCGACGGTTTTCGGATATAAGGACAACAAAGACAACAGTATCAGTCCGAAGGATGACGACGTCGCAAAGGTAATACTGAAGCGGATTGGACCCGGGAACATATTTGAGAAGACGGCATTGGACGGATTCTACTGCCTTGTTGTCGATTCACCGTTGCGTGTTTATTCGGTTGACGGTCAGGAGGTCCCCCCAGGCGACTTAAGAGTGGATGTGAAGAATCCCAACGGGAAGCTAAAAGAAATAGTCGAGAAGGATGTCAATGTTTATATTGAGGCGGGAGGGGAGAACGGGAAAGAGGAAGCGGTCCTGAAATGGGAGTTCAAGGATAGGCAGTCGAAGGTTATCATTGCAAGGGACAAGTGGTATATCAATGTTGTGAAGGCGGAAATTAATGATATATTACGTAGCGCCGACGCCGCTACTTGGGCGACAGCAGGAATTCCAGCAGTCATTCCAGTCAAGTGGTGGGCGAAGTACGAGCCAAAATTGGAATCAAACGTCGAGAATCCATTAAGGTTTAAATGGTATTATAAATGGTACCAGTCCATGGGCGAACATGACCAGTCCGGACGCCCTGCTCCTCCTCCCAAGGGAGCCATAGAGAACAAAGAAGAAACTTTGGGAGACTGGGAGGTCTGGTTCAGTGCGCTCATCAATGGGGTAGAGATTGAGTCTCCAAGCAAGAGAGTCAAAGTTGTTGCTGTCACAATCAGCCAAGACAATGACCTCTGGTGGTTCAACGGAGAAAGCCCGGCGAATTATCACACAAAGGTTACCTTGAAATCGGAACCGTTAATTCAAGGGACTTATCGGTGGGAGGTAATAACCGGGCAAAGCAAGGTAGATTTCGAAAACAATGCCGATGTCTTTTCGACCGTTAATGACAACGATGTTAGTCTTATCAGTACAGCGTCGAGTTCTGCAGCAAACGATGTGAAGAAAGACGTCCGCATTAGACTTAGCCTTGATGGCGGCCAGTTGTCGCAACTAGATACTGTCGTCTTTGCGCCATACTTCCTTGGGCATTTAAGAAATGAAGACGCGAATATACGAGATATTCCAGGATATGAGATGTATGTAGGCTACATATGTAAAATCCACTATGAAATACGTGACCAGTTCGGTCGGATACTTCCGCACGATGTTCCATGGAATGAGGACTTCAATGATGATGGGAAAATCCCCGTCTCTGGTATTTCCGATTATGATAGAGAAAATTGGCCTTGGGGTGATGAAGCTGGTTGGCTTGTTTCTCCACAAGACTCGATTGATAACATTGTTAGAGCTCAATTACCAGTCAGTCCATTGACCCCCCCCGTCTTGAACTATGGGCTTATAGGACCCAAGATAGATCACGTTGAAGGCGGATGGTACATCGGAAGCATGTCAATCGGGAAGGGTATAAAAATCCTCGGAGTACGTTGGCAGATATATCAGGACCATGGTCGCCATGAGTAGCATCTGCGTCTTCAACGAAAGGTCTTCAAGAATTACATTTCAAATAATTATTTCCTATTTTCTCTACACAATTATAGTGTTCCCTTCGACTGCGCAGGCTTTTCATAGGCCGTCTCTCAGGGAACTCGTCGAAAAATCACCGATTATCTGCACCGGCACAGTGACCTCTGTTGCTCGGACATGCACAAAGAAGCCTTACGGGGAGAAAGGAAGGGATTACAGTGTGGAAGTCCTGCGCGCCGATGTGCGCATCGGGAAAATTCTGAGAGGATCGATTCCTGACGATGCTGTTATATATTGCGAAAGGGAAAACTATCTGCGTAGAGGTTGGGGGGGTATATACGAAGGGCACTTCCTGTTTTTCCTGATGAAAAACGATGCCGGTGATGCATACATCCCTTTTAATATGGTCAGGTTTTTCGCTTGCATATCTGAGGAAGCTGTTGGGGCATCGACGACATCAGCATCGGAAGTATTGCGCGTTTGCCTGAGGAGTCATGATGCCCGCCTGGTCTATTGGGCTATCGATGGTCTGCAAGAGCTCAACTACCCCTTTCTTGCTCATGCAGTAGAACCGCTAACTAGGAGCAGCGATGATAAGGTACGTGGGAAAGCATTGCTTGCCCTTTTCTCGGCAGGAGAAACAAACCGTTTCCAGGAGTGCCTCGATTTCATTCGAGAATGCAAGGGTACTTCGCTAGAGCAAGGAATTGCTGCTGAAATTGCATGTTCCTTTATCCGTATTAGAGCTCGTTATCTTGTGCCGAAGCTAAACCAATTGCTACGAGATTCGGACCCGGAACTGAGACGCTACTCTTCATGGGCGCTGGCGGAAATGCATGAAGAGTCGTCAATTCCCTACTTTGCCCAATGTCTTTTCAATCCGTTGGAAACTAATCCCCAGACACAATATAACTGCCTAATCGGGATTTACAGGACGTTGGGAAAAGACCGCCCGTCGAATGAGCATGATTTCTTAGCTAATCGTGCCCGTTACGTTCGTGAGTTTGAAGAATGGTGGAGGCTTGAAGGCTGGAGGTTTCCTTCAATTGCTGGAGATTCGGGCATAAGCGGGCAAGAATACTTGAGAAGGAAGGAAGGTATTCTCAAAGAGTTGCTTTCGACCGGACTGGGTCTCAGCGTCGTTGCTACATTGATATGGTTATTCTCGTCTGGTGGGCGCTCCCGCAAGAGCATGTCTCATTGACAAGTTGTTGTCCAACAGCCGGAGAAGAGAGGAAACGAGAAACGTTCTCTTCCGCTCGGAGTGATACAATCCCACGGCTGGCACTGGCTCCTGGTTTAGATTTCTCATTTCATAACCTGAACGAAGCCGGAACCAAGAATTGATGATTGAAGGCAGCCCCATGAAAGCCGGGTATTTATTCTGGCTCCTTGCTCTCGGCTGCGGTGGGCCCATCCTCCCCGACGAGTCATCAAGGGATGATACGACTCATGTAAATGGTATTGGCTTTGATATACGGATTGCACTTGACGCATCTGCTGTCTCCAGACTTGAAGGGTACGCTAAAGACGATACAGCCTTGGTCACCCTGGTGCGTGATGAGTTCAGCGGAGGCAGCTTTGGCGCCGGGACTATTTACGATCCGGAAACGAAGACATGCAAGCCATGTAATAATCCGAACGAAGGGAAGCTGATTCGATCGGGAAAGTGGATCCTGAAAGACATGTTGAACAGCAAAATCCTGAAGAACGAAGGGAATTACAGGGACTTCGTTAAGAACTGGAGAGTTATGTGGCGCATTCCGATTGAGGTCGAGGTAGAGAACGCTTGGATCCCTTCTGCGGCGGCGGCTTGGTGGTCTGCAAGATTGAGATCGACGACCCTGCTAACCCAATCAAGAGACCTTTGTGCATACCGGTCTGCTGGGAGAAGAACGCTGCAAGCTACGTGAAGATGAAACTCAATGGAGCAATCAAGCCGCGAAAATTCTCATTGGAGATGGTGGGGCAGGAAAATCCATATCAACTGATTCTGGATTACCTCGAAAGGAAAGGGGATTTCACGGACATCAGAGGATTGCTCAGAAGAGCCCGTGACGTCAGGCAGCCCGAGCTCGTCTCCATATTTGCATATCTAGTCCTGCTGGATGGTTTACAAAGGAAAGACCTGATCCCCATTGTGACCGTATCCGTCGAGGTCACGGAGTCCACGGACTTCGACTACATCTCAAGCATCGCCGTAGGCTTCCTTGCTTTCAAGGGGAACAAGGACTGGAGACTCCTCGACAGGTACAAGGTGAAGGAACTTCACGACACTCTTCAACGGAAAACATGGGAAACCTGCCTGGGAGCGTCAGCCAGGCGGGACTCGCTGTTGAGATTGTTCCGATTGCCAAAATGAATTAATCCTGAAAATCCGGTACATATCGAATATTTGGACAGACTGACATTACTCGCCCGTCATCGAGGCTTATTACGGGCGAATCATTCTTGTCTGGTGGGCGCTCCCGCAAGAGCATGTCACGGCAACGTGCGTGGTGTGTCATTGTCGGTCTGAAATGACCCCACTTCCCGGTCACTCCGATATACTTGCTACGTGGGGTGGAATGGAATGCAGGAACTTGTACGCAGCTCGCCAGACTAATGACTATAAACCGATCCTTGTCATCCTCATTTTCGCCTCTTACCAGCCTACTTGCCAATCTAAACTAAAGTACAGAGGACGCAAGTGCAAAGCGAATTTCGGCAAGTTCACAAAGTCCCAACGTCCCCCAAGTTGGACTCGGCGGTAGCCACGGCACTCCGTTGCCGTGATCTTCGCCCCAACGGAGTGGGGCGGCTACAGCAAAAGCCTCCGACCCTTCGACTTGCCCCGACTTTCTCTATGGGCTCGCTTTGGGCTTCGCTTTCGACTTGAAAGCAGAGAGGGAAGCATTGCTGCTAAGTCCGCCGAAGCTCCTGCGAAAAGGGTTTACGTCATTCTCACCCCGCGCGCAGGGCCCACCTGAGCTTTGCCGCGGAGCTGCGCGGGTTGGACCGTGTTTCGGCCGCGCAGGGCCTCACGACTTCTGCGGCGACGGCTGAGTAGAGCCCCTCATCGAGCCCTTCCCGGAACGCGGCTTTTACGAGCCTGTCTTCGCCCGAATGGAAGCAAATCACCCCTATTCTCCCGCCCGGAAGGAGGCATGTGGGAGCGGATTTGAGCATCCTCCTGAGCGCGTCCTGCTCCCTGTTGACGAGCATCCTGAGCGCCTGGAAGGTCTTAGCCGCAGGATGGGGACCCCGCGCCTCCCCCTCGAGCGCGGCCCTGCGCAGTCCTGCCTTCGACGTACCCTTGGCCCGCATGACGATTCCGGCGAGCTGCGACGTTCGGGCAATCGGACCCTTGCGGCGCTCTCCGACGACGAGCCGCGCGATTTCAGGAGCGTCCTCCTCGTCCGCCAGGTCCGACAGGGCCTCGGCGAATTCTTCCTCCCCCATGGTTGCGAGCAGGTCCGCGGCCGTGCGCTTCTGCCTGCGGTCCATCCTCATGTCGAGCGGCCCGTCGAACTTGTACGAGAACCCCCTTCCGGGGTCGTCGATCTGCATGCTCGAGAGGCCGAGGTCGGCGAAAATCACGTCGAATCCTTGTATTCCTTCCTCGGCAGGCAGGCTCGACAGGGACTCGAAGTTCCTGTTGCGCAGGCTCGCGCGCACGCCGGTTCCGGCGATGCGCGACCGGGCGCGCTCCATCTCCTCCGCGTCCGCGTCGATTCCGACCAGGAGCCCTCCCGGCGAGATCCTGCGGGCGAATTCCACGGCGTGGCCCCCGAATCCCAAAGTGCAGTCGAGGACCGATTCCCCGGGCGACGGCCTGAGAAGGTCCATGACTTCGGCCACGAGGATGGGCACGTGCGTGCCCGCTGGAGTCATGCCGCGGCCGCGGACGTGCTCATGGATTCCAGGGAACTTCCCAGGGTCGAGCTCCTTGTACCGGTGCTCGAAGCGTCGCGGGTGGGTCCCCGGATACCTCTTCCTGCGCCGGGGAGCTTCGTTGCCTTCATTTCCGGGTTTCATGCGGAGTCGCAACCAAATCAGTGGTTATCACTTACTCTATAGTCGCATAAAAAACGCGCCATTTCAGGGAACTCTCGAAGAATAGCAATGCGGATTAGGATTCACCACCGAAGACGCCGAAGACACCGAGGATTTTGCCCAAGGGACAGGCGTGTCTTCCCACGGCGCATAGATAAGTGACGCGTTTGAACTCAAGAACACGGGATCCAAGTGCCTAGGTTAAGCGCAATCTCCCCCCTCTTCGGTGTCTTCTGTGTCTTCGGTGGTGAAAGTGGGGTTAATAGTCCACAAATGCATTTAATGCAACATTTAGGGTCAAAAAGGATCGAAGACGTTGACTGGCCCTGACGCTGCGAGTCTTGCGTTGCAGGGCTAATCGCCCGCACGGCCGCCGCGGTCCTCCGTGAAGTGCTGCAGGAAAGCCATCTCGTCGGCGACCTCTTCTATCATCATCTCCTTGGGCATTCCGATGCCGTGTCCCGCCTTCCTGGTCATCCAGAACAGCACGGGCCGTTCCGACGAGGTCGCCCACTGCACCGCCGCAGCCATCTTCATGGCGTGCATGGGATCGACCCTGCTGTCGGATTCGGCGGTGCGGAAGAACACGGCGGGGTACCTGGCGCCCTTCTTCACGTGATGGTAGGGCGAGTACTCGTAGAGGAACCTGAAGTGCTCGGGGTTGTCCGGGTCTCCGTACTCCCCTGCCCAGTAGCGGGCGATTAGGAACCGCGTGTACCTGAGCATGTCGATGACGGGCACCGAGCATACAATCGCAGCGGCTACGTCAGGCCTCTGCACGAGCGCGGCCGACACCAGAAGACCGCCGTTCGATCCGCCCACTAGCGCGAGCCTCGAGGGGCTCGTGTATCCCGCATGGCTGAGGTGCTCGGCCGCGGCGATGAAGTCGTCGAACACGTTCTGCTTGTTGCCGAGCATTCCTGCCTTGTGCCAGTTCTCCCCGAACTCGGATCCGCCGCGGAGGTTGGCGACCGCGAACACTCCGCCTGCCTCCATCCACGAGACGTTCACGGCGCTGAAATACGGCGTGAGCGGGATGTTGAAGCCCCCGTACCCGGTCAGCATGGCCGGGTTGCGTCCGTCGAGCCTGAGCCCCTTCTTCCACCCCACGAACATGGGCACCTTCGTCCCGTCCCTTGACGTGAACCATTCCTGCTTGATTTCGAAAGCCTGCGCGTCGACGGGCGCGGCCGTCCGGGAGAATTCGGTAGTGGCGCCGGTCTCAAGGTCGTACCGGAAGACGACTAGCGGGACGTGGAAGGACGTGAATGAGTAGAACGCCTCCTTCCCGTCCCATTCGCCCCTTAGCCCGTTGGCGCTCCCGATGCCGGGGAGCTTAATCTCGCCCAGCTCCTTGCCCTCCAGTGTGAACATCCTGATTCTGGTGGAGACGTTTTCGAGATACGTGGCGAACATCCGGCGGCCGATTAGCGCCGCTCCCTCGAGCTTCGACTGCCTCTCTGGGATGATTTCCTTCCAGTGGGCCTTTCCGGGATTGGCGGGGGATGCGGTGCACAGCCTGTAGTTCGGGGCGCCCAGGTTCGTGGTGATGTAGAGCTTCCCGCCCGCCGCGTGGCAGTAGGTGATGTTGTGCACGTTCTCGATCACGGGCTTGAACTCGCCTTCGAGCGCCGGGCTGCGCACGTAGACGTCCGTGTAGTCCGCGCTTCCCTTCATGACGTTTATGCAGAGCACGTCCCCTTCCGGCGACAGGCTCACCATGGGGAGGTCCGTCTTGGGCCTGTCCGCGCCGAATACGAGCGGGTCGCTCCGGAAGTCGGTGCCGAGCCTGTGGAAGAAGACCTTGGCGTTGTAGAGCTCGTCCCCGGGGGGCACTTCGCCCTTGTGCGGATGGCGCGTGTAGAAGAAGCCCGAGTCGTCGGGCAGCCAGGTAAGCGCGCAATGCTGCGTGTCCGGGATGACGTCCGGAAGCTCCCTCTTCGTCGCGGCATCAATCACCTTGAGCACGCTCATCTCCGAGCCCTTCTCGGAAAGGCCGACCGCGACATACGCCCCGCCCTTGGAGGGATACATCCAGTCGAGCGACGTGGTGCCGTCGGCTGAAAGGGAGTTCACGTCGAGGAGGATTTCGTCCTTGCCGTCGAGGCCCTGGCGCACGCGGATTTCGGGCTGGTTCTGCTCGGGCCTGCGCAGGGTGTAGAAGTAGCGGCCTTTTCTCGGCGTGGGCGTGCCGGTGAGGGTCAGGGAAAGAAGCTCCCTGATTCTGGCCCTGAATTTCTCCCTGCCAGGCAGAGTATCGAGGATCTTCCTGGTCCTGCCGTTCTGCGCATCCGCCCACTTCATGACCTCCGGGTCGCCTGCGTTCTCGAGCCACCTGTAAGGGTCGGCCACATCGACGCCGTGCAGCCTCTCGACGAGGTCCTCCCTGCGGGTTTCCGGGGCGGGCGGGATTTTCAATCCTCCTTGCGGCGGATTCGGCCTGCGCTTCATGGGGAACTCCTGAAAAGTGCCTGAAGCGGGCATGATATATCCGATGGGGCGGGGTTGTCGACATCTTCCGCGGCGCAAGCGGTCGCCGCGGGACTTCGCTTCCGAATCTGGGCCTTGGACCTTCGACCTTGGCTTTTGACTTTAGACTTTCGACTTACTAAGAAGTGCATAATAATATTGACAGGTTTTCGACGCTGAGACCGCTGATGGATTTCTGAAGACGCTGAAAGAATACGTTTCAAAGCTACGGGCATGCCTCAGCGTCCTCAGCTTCTATTCAGTGTTTTCAGTGTCGAATGTTCCAATCGTGTCAATACTATTTCGCACTCATTAGTAAGACCTTGGACTTCGTGGATATCGATTACCCGTCAAACAATTCCCAGCTCCTTCCTCGTCTTCGCGGCCATCTCGTCGAACCGCTTCGGGTGGGCCATGACGAAGATGCATTTCTCGTGGCCCATGGCCCTGCAGGTGAGCTCCTCGGCCTTGAGCTCCACGCCGTAGCTTTCCTGGCACCAGCCGGACGAGTAGCCGGAGTTCATGTGGCACACCGGGTGGCTCGTCCTGATTCCGGCGTCGATGTACGCCGCGGCCTCGAAGGAGTAGGGGTGGTCGTAGACGATGCAGTAATTCTCGTCGGTGGAGGGCCTGCTCTGCTCGAAGATGTCCACGAAAGCCCACCCCGTGAGCGCGAAGTGGATTGGCCCGAGCGCCAGCCTGCTCGCAGGATCGGAAGCATTGAACTTCTCGTGGAAAACCCTGGCGTCGCGCATGCCGCATGCGCGGCCCAGCCTGAAGGCGATTTGCGCCGCGGGAATCTCGCCGAACCTCTTGCTCAGCTGGTCGTGGAGCTCGATGCTCATGGAGTCCGTGCGCACGAGCATGTACCGGAGCCCGCCGATTTTTATCTCCCCGTGCTCCGGGTCCCACTTGAAATCCTTGAAGAATTTCCTGAGGGAGTTCTCCGCTGTCGCGAAGACCTGCTTCAGGTCGGCGGGCACCCTGGCGAGTTTCGGATCCATCCCACCCTCCCGTCCCGGACAGGCCGGGTACTGATTTGAACGACTTCCGCTGCCGCACAACCCGGACGAGCCGGAACCAAACAGGAATGAAAAATCAGGCTCGTCCGCGTTATACCACGCGCTTCGCGCGTGCCTTCCCGCAATTCTTTTCACTAAGTGCCTATTATGCAAATCAAGGCGGGTTTTTCGAGCCGGAAATGCTGTTTCCGCCGGTTCATTTCGAACCGCGAATGACCCCGCCTTCGCCCCTCCAAATAGGCCGCGTACGCGGCCTGGGGCTCGGCCTGCCCTGCGAAGCCCTGGCGGATTCGTCAGGCAAAGCAGGGCCGCGCCCCTGCCGGCAAGCTGAGCACTGCACTTCTGTTTTCGCGGAATCCCATTCGCGTTATGTCGCCTTTCCGGCGGCCTTGAGGGCGGAATGGACGTTCTCCGGCGTCATGGGCAGCGTGCGAATCCTGATTCCGACCGCGTCCGCAACGGCGTTCGCCACAGCGGCGGGTATCGGGATGATGCCGGCCTCCGACACGCCCTTGGCCCCGAAAGGCCCCTCGGGATCGTCCGTCTCTATGAAGTGAATCTCGATTTCCGCGGGCATGTCGCGGGCAAGCAGCATCTTGTAGTCCGTGAAGTTGTCGTTCAGGAGCCTTCCCTTGTCGTAGACGAGCTGTTCGGACAGCGCGAACCCGAGCCCCTGGGCGATGGCGCCGTGGACCTGGCCTTCGAGGCCCAGCGGATTTATCGCCCTTCCCACGTCGTGCGCGGCCACGAACTTGAGCACGGCAATCTTCCCGGTCGAGGGGTCCACCCTTACGCGCACGGCGTGCGCGGCGAACGCGTATGTGGAGGAGACGTTTCCCCTGAAGTCCTTCCCCTGGAATTCGTTGGGTGGGTCGTAGAACCCCTTGCCCACAATCATCCTGCCCTTCTCCCTGAAGTGCACGGCGCGCACGACCCGGGAAATCTCGATGTTCCTGTCCGGGTTCATGCAGTCTATGATTTTCGAGTCCCTGAACTCGAGGTTCTTCGGGTCCGATCCAATCATGGGCGCAGCATGCTCGCGCAGCTGGTCCTTGATGTCCTCGCACGCCATGATGACCGCGTTGCCGCCGATGAAGGTCATGCGCGAGGCGTGGATGCCCACGTCCCAGGGGCCCACGTCCGTGTCGTCGTTGATGACCGAGACCGCGTCAAGCGGAAGCCCAAGGCATTCCGCCCCAATCATTGCCATTGCCGTGTCGCTGCCGGTGCCTATTTCCGTGGCCCCCGTCATGAGAGAGAGCCTGCCGAAGTCGTCCAGCTTGGCGATTACCCCGCACCCGTCGCTCTTGTAAACCCTCCCGCCGCCGCCCACGTGGAACATGCACGCGATGCCCACGCCCTCGTTCGCGGCCTTCGGCCCGCCGAAGCCGATTCGCTCGGCGGCTTTCCTGATGCATTCCGAAAGGCCGCACGTCGTGATGCGGAACCTCTGCGGTGTCACCGACCCAGGAGTGTTCGCGTTCCTAAGCCTGAACTCGACCGGGTCGATGCCGGCCTTGAGGGCGAGCTCGTCGATGAGCTGTTCGTTCGCGAAGGTCCCCTGCGGGTTCCCGTAGCCCCTGAACGCGGACGCGTAGGCGTTGTTCGTGTAAACGCTGAACGCCTTGAATGAGACGTTCGGAACCTTGTAGAGCGAGGAAATCCCCGTGAGCATTATGTGCGGCGTGGTTATGCCCCACGACGTGTAAGCGCCGTTGTCGAGCACCGCCTCGGCCTTCCGGGCGGTCAGCTTCCCCTCGCGGTCGCAGCCCGCGGACATCCGTATCACCATGGGCTGCCTCGTGGGGGTGCAGCGGAACTCCTCCTCCCTCGTGTACGTGATCTTCACCGGCCTGCCCGTCCTCTGCGCGAGGAGGATTGCGATGATTTCGTACGGATACACGTCGAGCTTCGATCCGAACGCGCCGCCGATTACCGGCTGGCGGATTCTGATTTTCCAGGCTGGAACCCCCGTTACGCGGCTCAGCGTGTTCTGCATGAGGTAGGGTATCTGGGTGGACGAGTGGAAGGTGAGCGACCCGCCGCGGCCGAAGACCGCGAGCGCGAAGCAGGTCTCCATGCAGCAGTGCGTGACGTAGTGGGTGCGGAACGTGCCCTCGGCGGTGAAAGCGGACGATTCGAGCGCCTTGTCCGCGTCGCCCTCGTTGAAGTCGTAGCCGAACTTGATGATGTTCGCCGGTGCCGAGTCGTGCAGCTGGGGCGCGCCCGGCGCCATGGCCTCGAACGGATCGAACACGGCGGGAAGCGGCTCGTACTTCACGATGATTCTCGAGCACGCCTCCTCAGCCGCCTCTTCGCTGGAGGCCGCGACCGCCGCCACCTCGTCCCTGAACGATCGGACCCTGTCGCCCTTGAGCACCGGGTGGTCCTGGAGGAACCCGATGTTGCCCGTCTTCGCGTCCGCCGCGGTGATTACCGCGTGGACCCCGGGCACGCCGAGGGCGGGACGCGCGTCTATCTCCGCTATTCTCGCGTGGGCGTGGGCGGACCTCAGGATCCTCCCGTGCAGCATGCCGGGGATTCTCAGGTCGTGGCCGTAAACCGCCCTCCCCGTCACCTTGTCGAAGGCGTCTATCTTATGGACCTTCCTGCCCACGCAGGCGAATCCGCTCATGCGACGCCACCGCCTTTCATCTTCCTCGCGGCCGCGAGCACGGCCTTCACGATGTTCTCGTAACCCGTGCACCTGCAGATGTTTCCCTCTATGGCCACCCGAGCCTCCGCCGGGCTCGGGTCCGGGTTCCCCCTCAGAAACTCGACCCCCCTCATGATCATGCCCGGCGTGCAGAATCCGCACTGCACCGCCCCCTCGTCCATGAAGGCCTCCTGGAGCGGATGCAGCCGGCCTCCCGCGGAAAGGCCCTCTATCGTGAGGACGGCCTTGCCGTCGCACTCGCACGCGAGCACGAGGCAGGAGTTGACCGACTTGCCGTCGAGGAGCACCGTGCATGCGCCGCAGTCACCGGTCCTGCACCCGGCGTTCGTCCCGGTCATCCCGAGGTACTCGCGCAGGAAATCGAGAAGCGTCATCGAAGGCTCGACCTCCGCCTCGTGACGGTCCCCGTTGACTGATATCGTGACCCTGGCTTTCAGGAAAGCACCTCCGCGAGGGCGCGCCTCGCCATCTCCTTCGCCATGTCCCTCCGGTAGCCCGCCGATGCCCGCACGTCGCCGATTGGCCTCGCAGCGGCGCACAGGGCCTCGACCGCCCTCTCGGCGTCCGACGCCTCCCCGGACGTGCCGGCAAGCGCTTCCTCCGCGTCCCTGCACCTGAGCGGGACGGGCGCGCAGGCGCCGAGCGCCACGCGCGCCTCGGCAATCCTGCCCTTATCCCTCCGGACAGCCGCGGCCACGGAGACCAGTGACAGGTCCATGGCCATGCGAGGCGTATGGGTCTTGAACGAGATCTTCGTACCGGGCTTGGGCAAGGGGATGATTACCGAGGCCAGAATCCCCCTGCCGCCGCTGATTGCGGTGATTCCCGGCCCCTCGAAGAACTCCTCGATTGGAATCGTCCGTTCCCCGCCCCTCGCGACGATCTTGACCTTCGCGCCGAGGACGATGAGCGGCGGCGCCAAATCGGCCGATGGCGCGGCGTTGCACAGGTTCCCGCCGACCGTTCCGCGGTTCCTGACCTGCGGCGACGCCATGTTGAGGGCCGTGGCGGACAGGACCGGAAGCTTTTCGATGATGACCGGGTTCGATGCGAGCTCGGCCAGGGTTGTAAGGGAACCGATTGACACGGCCCGGCTCCCGGCCTTTATCCCGCCCAGGGAGGGAATCCCTTTCACGTCCACGAGCAGCTTCCAGGAGGACTTGCCCCTCCTCATCGCCGGAATCGCGTCCGTCCCGCCCGCCAGAACAGCCGCCTTCCCCCTGTTCCTCGCCAGGGCGTCCACGGCCTCCCTCAGGCTCTGGGCTTTCAGATACTCGAACTTCTCCACCGCCGGTTCCCCAAAATCCGCGAAGCATTAAGATCGCGGGGCTACGCGGATTTCAAACTATAAATCACATCAGGAAAGCCTGCAACTCAAACACTTGTTAAATTGTTCATTTAAACAAATGAGTCAAGTATGCGCGGAAGGGCAGGGTGACGCCGGTTGATTTCGCGCCGGCGGCGCGGCATACTCTCGAGTCGAGAAAGAGGTTGGTCTTGGGACGAGACGGTTCGATTGGGAATCGGCTCTAACGGTGAACGGAGACCGCGTGAAAACCTGTCTTCCCGCGCTTGCGGCCGCTGCATTCCTCGCATTCCCCGTTGCCGCGTTCTGCCAGCAGACCGGCTGCGACCTTCAGGTCACCTGCGCGCCGGGCGTGAGAATCTTCGTAAACCGGACGTTCAGAGGCGTGGCCTCCGAGCAGTACAACGGCCTGTTCATCAAAGGCCTCGCGCCAGGCCAGTACACCGTCGAAGCGGTGAGGGACGGATATCAGAAGCATGTGTACACGGTCATAATCGGCCCGGAGGACTCCATCAAGCAGCTCGATATCCCCGACCAATGGGTCCCGGCCCCGCCTCCGCGGGAACAGGGAGCTCCCCCTGCGCAAGGACCGGCTCCTGCAGCCCAGCAGACGGGCGGGATTCTGAAGAAGTTCCAGTTCGGGATTATGCTCGACGGCTCGGTCGCCACGGGCGACGAGTTGTTCGACGGCAACGGCCCGCTCGGGGGCGGAGTCTTCTTCAGGTTCAAGCCCTCGATGTATTTCGACATCGGCGTTCAGTTCGGGCTTCTCGCAACCTGCTTCCGTGCCGATGCTGTCGTTGAAGAGTCGTACCTTCCGGAGAGCGACCCGAACCACCAGGAGATGACAATCGACATCCGCGACGGCATGGGGTTTCTCATGAGCCTCTCAGTTCGCGGAATGCTGCCCGCCGCCGGAAGCGTCGACCTCTTCGCCTGCTTCAACATAGGCTACATCGTCGGCCTCGGCGTGGGTGCAAGCCACGATTCGTACAACGATTTCTTCGCCGACGTCGACGATACCCGCTACAACGGCGGTCTCAGGCTCGGTTCGTCGCTTGGAATCGAATTCAAGCTTGGCAGGACGTTCACGATAGGGTTCGAGTTCGGGATTGCCCTCCAGTGGCAGTCCTTCGAAATCGAGTACGACAACGGCAAGAACATCGCGGGCACATATGCAGTCTCCGAAGATGCTTTGCTGCTGAACGCTCGCCTCTTCTTCGGCTTCAGGATATAGCGGGTGCCTGTCGAGTCGAAGGAAAGACGGGAGAGGTTTTCGAAATCACTGATCACCTAGCGGAAATATTATTGAAGAGATAGAAGAACCGGGATATGCGCCGCAGACCTCGAAGAAAGCGCTTCGGAACTCCTCTCTGAACCGGCCGTCTCGTGCCACGGGCTTGTCTGGAGCCCGGACGGTTCCCATCTCCTCCTATTGAATCATGTCAATCAGCAGAAAAATCAGGTAAATCAGGCTCGAATATTCCTCCTGAGCCTTGCGGTCTCGGTCTCATCGACCTCGAAGGTCCCGGGCTTCAGGGCGACCCCGTACTCAGCCCTTGCCTTGGCTTCGGACGTGATGCCGTTGCGCACTTCCCGCGCCACGAGTTCCGCGGGCCTCTCGTGAGGAGATCCCCAGCCGCCGCCGCCGCCGGCTTCCTGCCGGTAGAACGTGCCGGAAGGCACGTTCTCCACGAGGTCCTTGGACGTCGTGCGGTATTTCCTCCCGTCGGGGTAGTCGAGCTCGATGTAGTTGAGGGTGCCTTCGCCGCCGCCGTGTGCCCCTCTTGCCGGCTCGACGTCGCCCTCCCCGAACGTGACCAGCTTGTTCCCCTCGCCGCCCATGACGTATTCCGAAACCGCGCCCAGGCCGCCGCGCCATTTCCCTGCCCCCGCGGAATCGGGGAGATACTCGTGCCGCACCAGCGTGTGGGGAGTCTGCAGCTCGAACATCTCGTAGTCCTGGTCCAGAACGCCTCCCGAGGCGTCAATCATGCCTATGTGGTCGTAGCCGTCGCAGCCCTTTACCGCGCCCGATCCGCCCTTGAGTCCCATGAAGAAGATGTCGACGTAAGGCTTTTTCCTTCGCTGGTCCTGGCCAGTGGAAAGCGAGCAGAGCAGCTCGTTCCATCCCGCGGTCACCTTGTCGGGAATCGCGCCGGCAAGCGCGCGCTGAATGGCGTTCGCGTTTATCGGGCACAGGTGGTTCCCGTAGGTGGTCGCCGCCGGGTAGGAGGCGTTGAGCACCGTGCCGCCCGGGATGGTTATCCTGATTGGCCTCACCATGCCGTCGTTGTGCGGGATGTTGGGGTCCACCATCTGCAGGAAAGTGAGCACCGTGGCAGAGGCGGACGACGTGAACGTCCCGTTGACGAACCCTTTCGTCTGCGTGTCAGTGTCGCTGTAGTCGAAGTGTATTGAGTCGCCCTTGACCGTGATTTTCACTCGCACCGTGTACTTCGACCCCTTGTTCCTCCCGTCGAAGTACCCCGTGGCCTCGCCGCGATAGACGCCCTTGGGGATGCGCGATATCTCGGCGCGCATCATCTTCTCGGTCGCGTCGAACAGGTACTTCTTGTGCGCGTTGAACCTCTCGAAGCCGTACTTCTCCACGAGCGCCCTGAGGCCCCGCTCCCCGACCACGCAGGAGCCCACCTGCGCCTTCATGTCCTCCTCGACCATCTTGAGCCTTATGTTGGCGAAAATGAGGTTCCACACGTCCTTGCGCAGCTTCCCCTTCTCGTACACCTTGACCGGCGGTATGCGCAGCGCCTCCTGCCACACCTCGACGGCCGAGGGGTTGTAGCCGCCCCGCACCGCCCCGCCTATGTCCGCCTGGTGCCCCTTGCACGCCGACCAGCCGACCAGCGTCCTGCCGTGGAATATGGGCTTGTACACCGCCACGTCGTTGTTCTGGTTGCCCATGGAGAAAACGTCGTTGTGGAAGATCACGTCGCCCTCGTGGATGTTCCTCTTGCCGAAGAACTTCACGATGTATTCGCACACCGGGCCCAGCGAGAAGGAGAGTATCGGCAGGTTCTCCTTCTGCTCGAGCATCTTGCCGTCGGCGTCGTAGAGTCCGGTCACGAAGTCCCGCGCCTCGCAGAGAATCGGGGACCGCGTCGTCATGGCAAGCGCGATTGACATCTCCTCGGCGATTGACCGGAAGCGCCTCTGGAGGATGGAAACGAGGATTTTGTCGATTTCAACGCTCACAGTACCCTCCCTTCAATCTCCGTCCGCTTGCCCTTCGGGAAGAGCGTGTAGCTGCCGAACCTGTCGACCAGCACGTCGTACTCCGGCGTCACGAACGTCGTGGTGTTCACCTGCTCGATTACCACCGGCCCCTCGATGAAGTTGCCGAATCTGAGCTTCGCACCGTCGTAGACCTTGAGCTTCTCGAACGCGCCCTTCTTCGGAAGGAAGACCTGCCTCTCGTTCTTGAAGGCCTCGGAGGGATCCGGGCCGTGATACTGCCTCGCCGGGAAGCTCGGCTTCTCCGTGACCCCGATGCAGGTGAGCCGCATGTTGATGAGCTCCACCTGCGCGCCCTCCTCCTCGAGGGAATACCCGAAGAGAGCGTTGTGCTTCGGGTGGAACCGCGACGCCATGGCCTTCCAGTCCGCGGCTTCGACCTCCTTCGCCGGAATCTCCACGCTCACCTCGTGGTACTGCTGGACGTACCTCAGGTCGAGCGCGTGGACGTACCTTATCCTGTCCTCGGCTATGCCCTCGGAAAGCAGCAGCCTCAGGCCCTCGGCTTTCATGTTCTCGAAGACCGCCCTGAACCTGGCGGGATCGGCCGAGTCGAGGGTCGTAGCATAGGTCTGCACGAAGTCGTGCTTCAGATCAGACATGAGCATGCCCGCTGCGCAGAAAATCGAGGACTCCCTGGGCACGATGAGAATCGGCATCTCGAGCTCGAGGGCAATCATGCACGCGTGGTTCGGGCCGGCGCCGCCCGCGACTATGAGCGGGAAGTCCCTCGGGTCCTGGCCGTGCTGCACCGCGACTTCCCGCACCGCGGACGACATGTTCGTGTTGATTACCCTGTACATGCCTGCCGCCGCCTCAACCAGGTCCAATCCCATGGGCTTGGCTATCTTCTCGAGTATCGCCTTCTCGGCGGCGGCGAGGTCCAGCTTCATCCTGCCGCCGGCGAAGAAGTCGGCGGCGAGGTAGCCGAGCACCAGGTCCGCGTCCGTGCAGGTAGGGTACGTTCCGCCCCGGGCATAGCAGGAGGGCCCGGGCTTGGCTCCGGCGCTCTGGGGGCCCATCCTGAGCAGCCCGCCCTCGTCAAGCCACCCGATGCTCCCGCCCCCGGCCCCTATCGTGACCACGTCGAGCATGGGGAGCGCCAGCCTGAGCCTGCTGATGTCGCCCACGGTCGTCACGAAGGGCTGCCGGTCCTTCACGAGGGACGCGTCGAAGCTCGTCCCGCCCATGTCGATTGTTATGCAGTCGTCCCATTTCTGGTCGGCAGCGTACGCGATGCCCGCGACCGGCCCCCCGGCGGGACCGGAGAGCAGGGTCATGGCCGCGCGGTCGCAGGCGATTTCCGGCGACACGACCCCGCCGTTCGACTGCATAATCAGCAGGACCCCCCCGAACTTGAGGTCCGCCAGCCTCCTGATTAGGGCCTTGAGATACCTGGAGAGAATCGGTCCCACGTAGGAGTTCAGCGCCGTCGTGCTCACCCTGTCGTAGAACCTGATTGACGGCAGGATGTCGACCGACGCCGTGACGTACGCGTCCGGCATGGCTTCCCGCGTCATGTTTCTCGCCGCGGTCTCGTGGGACGGGTTCGCGAACGAGTTCATGAAGCACAGCGCCACCGCCTCCACCCCCTCGGCCTTGAACAGGTCGAGAGCCGCGGACACGTCGGTTTCCGACATCGGTTCTATCTCCCTGCCGTCCCAGGCAACCCGCTCCTCCACCGGCCAGCGCAGCCAGCGCTCGACCAGCGGTTTCGCGTTGCGGTAGAAGTTGTTGTACTGCTCCTCCCTGATCCCGCGCCGCATCTCGAGCGCGTCCCGGAATCCCTTGGTCGTGAGGAGCGCGGTCCTGGCGCCGGAACCCGTGAGCACCGCGTTCGTCGTGACCGTGGTCCCGTGGACAACCGTGCTCACGCTCTTCAGGAACTCCGCGGTTCCCGTCCCGTGCTCGCGAGCCATGAGCTCGATTCCGGATATCGTCGCAATCGAGGGATCGTCCGGCGTGGAAAGGACCTTGTAGATTTCGTTGCTCCCGTCGTCGCCGAAAAGGAGGAAATCCGTGAACGTGCCGCCCACGTCGATTCCGATTTTGTACTTCATCCTTACCTCCCACTGACTTCGAAGCGGAGATTATATATTTTCGGGCAGGAATTGCCACGTAACGGTCGAGGCTGAAGGCCGTAGCGGACTCTTAAGTCCGGGGTCCGGAGTCAGGAGCTTGATAATCGCCGCCTTGCCGTGCCTTGCCTTTCCCGGCGGCTCGCACGGACTTGTTCACGTGCGCGAAAATTCGACCGCGTACAGGTGGAAATCCAGCGACCCGACGTACAACCGGCCGTCGAGGACGAGCGGGAACCCGCGCACGTCCTTCAGAGTCTTCAAAGTCCACTCCAGGCGCCCGTCGCCTGCGCCGAGGGCGTAGACGTTCCCGTTCCAGGATGCCGCCGCCACGCTGCCGCCCATCCGGCTGCAGATGCCGGACCTTCCCGGGGACTTGAACTTCCACAGCGTCTCCCCGGTCCGCCTGTCGAGCGCGTAGACCAGCCCGGAACCCGTGCCGGTGATCACTCTGTCATCCAGCGCCTCGGGAGCGTAGATGGACCCGCCTCGCAGGCTTCGGGACCAGAGGATTCTCCTCGATGCCGCCTCGACCGCAAGGATAAGGCCGGAGGTCGAATGCAGGTAGAAGACCCCGCCTGCGAGCGCAGGGCCTCCGCGTATCGCGCCGCCCGCGTCGAAAGACCAGGCCCTGCGGCCGTCGGACATGCGCAAGGCGACAAGTCTGCCGTCGACCGTTCCCGCCACGGCGCACCCGCCATGAAGCACGGGGTCGGAGAGATACACCTCCCTGCCGACCTTCCTGTCCCAGGCGACGGAGCCGGTCTCGAGACTGACGGCGGCCATCCTGCCGTCTATCGTCCCGACCACCGCCATGCCCGACGCGAGGAGCGGCTTGGTCCATATCGGCGCCCCGAGGTCGGCGGTCCATACGTGTTCGCCCCTCCGCCATGCCACGCACCTGAGCTTCCCGTCGTCGTTGCCGAGGACGACCCGCGTACCCGATACGGCAGGCGAGGAATGGTACGCCCCCTTCGCCTCCGGGTATTTCCACAGGAGCCTTCCGTCATTCCTGTCGAGACAGTAGAGGGAGCAATCGCAGGACGCGACAAGAAGCTGGTTCCCGCCGCACGGCGCGGGCCTGCAGAACACTCAGCTCCCGGTCTTGTACGACCAGAGAACCCTCGCGTTCCATCCCTTGCGGTTCGTGATTGCCGCTTTTCTCATCTATTCCTCCGGAAACGTTTATACCAGAAACCGGCAAGGGAGGCACTGTCAGCGGAAACACAAAGGCATCTGAGCTGGTAAGCAGGATTTTCCCGCATGAAAGCAGGGCAGGATGGAGAAAACGGAGAGGCTGGGATTCGAACCCAGGGTAAGCCGGTAAGGCCTACAACGGCTTAGCAAGCCGCCGCAATCGGCCACTCTGCCACCTCTCCCGGTGGATGCAACCGGTCCCCAAAAGGGACATCTCATTTATCGCATTGCGGGCTTTGCAAGTCAATACCGGACAATACTACATGTCATCGCGAGAGCCCCCACACGGCGTAGGCGGGCGCTCGCGAAACCTCGACGCATGCGTCGCCCCTGCTTGGATGACATCGTAGGGGCACGGCGCGCCGTGCCCCTACGGCCTTGCAGACAAATAGACCGCGCGGGGGCCGCTGGTTTTTTAAGCGCCGTCTGAAGAGACGATTGGTCAAGCCGAAGGCAAAGGGCGCCCTCAATGCGAACTGGCGGACAGCCTCCGATGGAAGCCGACGGCGCAAACTGCAGGGCTGATGCCGGAGAAGAGACGATTGGTCAAGCCGAAGGCTTGTCATTTGGTCAGTCGAAGCCCTCTCTCGAGCGCATGGTCGCGGACTTTCATGAATTCGGCCCTGGTGGGATACCGGGCGATTTCGGGCATGGTTTGCGCCTTGAAGCAAGGCCTGTATTGAGGCATGACGTTCACGTATGTATCGGGGGATATCTCGTCCGCGAGGAAATCGATTATCTCCGTCCCCTCGTCCGCGCATCCGGGCATGACGAGGTGGCGGACGATGAGGCCCGAGACAGCGATGCCGTTCTCGATGACGAGGTCCCCGACCTGGCGGCGCATGATTCGCAGGGCCTCCTTCATAATCCCAGGATAGTCGGGTGCGCCGCAGTACTTCGAGGAAGATTCGGGCCTGATGAACTTCGCGTCGGGCATGTAGATTTGGACGAAGCCGTCGAGCTCGACAAGCACTTCCGGCGGCTCGTATCCCCCGCAGTTGTAGACCACCGGAACCGAGAGGCCCCGCTTGCGGGCTTCGATGATGCTTTCCATCACAGCGTGGGCCTGGTGGGTCGGCGTGACGAAGTTTATGTTGTGGCAGCCGATTCGCTCAAGGGCCAGCATCATGTCCGCGAGCCGGGATATGGTAACGTCCTCGCCGGAAAGATTGTGCGAAATATCGCTGTTCTGGCAGAAGACGCAGCCGAGGTTGCAGCCGGACATGAAGATTGTGCCGGACCCCGATTGCCCGACGAGCGGCGCTTCCTCGCCGAAATGAGGGCCCGCGGACGACACCCTGGGCATGGATCCGACGCCGCAGAACCCTGTTTCGCCGCCGAGCCTGTCCTGCCTGCACTGCCTCGGGCAGAGCGTGCAGGCCGCCAGCATCGCCCGGACCCTGCCTGCCGCGGCTTCCAAGTCCCGCCCTCCGCATGCGTCCGCATTTCCCATGCCTGTTCCGTCCCGCCGCCCCGTTGTTTGCCGGGAATCCCCCCAATTCAGGGCGGTCATTTCTTCTCATGAATATTCGCCGTTTTTTCTGGACAACCGCAGGATGTTATTCTAGATTCCCCGATTGGCGCCGGTCCAGGATCCGCCGGCCGGCGGGATGTCTGCCCCCCGTGCGTGGCGGCCGTCTCCGGTGTGGAGGATGACAATGGGAAAGGGGATTCTGAAAATCGCATGCCTCTTCTCCGTCCTTGCGGCGCTGGTCATGTCGTCCGCCGGGAACTGCTTCGCCTGCGACGAGGAATCCGCAAGCGCCGCGGATGACCCCTCCCTCAAGGGCATTATCGCACAGCCTGAAATCATCGCCATTCCTCCGCGACTCGCGGATTTCGTCCGCGCGTGCCAGGATGTCGTGACGGTCGAGGAATACGAGCGCCTCACTGGCGTGCATAAGAGGCTGGGAATCGGCCTCTGGGGAGGATTCGGCATACTCGGCGGCGGCACGGCCGGCAGCGGCACAATACTCACCAGGAAGCTCGAAGCCGGATTCTCCGACATCTGGGCCAGCTTCGGCATGCAGGGCGGAATCGACCTCTCGATAATGGTTATGCCCCTGTACGTGGTCAACGTGGGCGTCGGCGTCAACTTCCATGACGGCCAGTCATTCGACAGTTGCGACTGGGACGGCCTCTCCGCGGTCCCGATTTACCTCGGCGTCAGGTTCAACCTGCCGCTGGGCGTGGGCTTTGAACACTGGCTGGACTTCGAAAATCCCGATCTGGCCGCTGAAACCAACGCAATAATCCCGATTCCCTACGTCAAGTTCAAGGCAATCGCCTACTACATGAAGGAAGTCTACGTCGACGGCTGGGTGGTCGAGCCCGGCAAAGCCGCTGTCGGCGGAGTGGAGCAGTTCTTCCGCCGCGGGATTTATGCCGGCGCCTACGCAGGCGGCGGAATCGAGCTCAGGCTCTCATCGATTGGCATCTATGCCGAAATCGGATTCAGGTACGTCTGGCACCCGAAACTCACGAGAAGGTTCGACCAGATGCTCACGAACGGCGACTTCTCGGAAATAACCGCCGAGTTCGGGGCAGTGTACTACTTCGGATCCGGCCGCCTCATCAAGGTCGGGATGTAAGTTTCCGCGCAGAGAGCGGAAACCTGTCGATGACCCGGCCAGGTACTTCCCGCCGCAGTCGCCAAATACGCCTGGATTCCGGCTTTCGCCGGAATGCCGAGCGTTGCGCCCGTACGTTCATTGGAAATTGGAGGTTGGGATTTGGCTTTTGGTAGCTGGGATTTGGCGCAGCGCCTTGTTGCGACAGGGCTGCGCTGCGGGTATCATGCCGCGGGTCGTTGATGGAGTGCGCAGCGCGTGGACGTCGGAGCAGTCATAAGGTCGCTTAGGAAGGAGCGGGGCGTCAAGTCGGGCGATCTCGCAAAAGCCGTCGGAGTGTCGAGCTCGTACATCTCCCGGATTGAGAACGAAAACAGGCGGCTGTCCACGCCGATAATCCTCCGGATAGCCGAAGCGCTTTCCGTCGATCCCTCGGTCCTCATGGACGCCGCCCGCCAGGACGGCAGGGACTTGAGGCTCAGGAAGTCCGTCGACCTGCTGCTCTCCTCCCGCATGCTGAATCCCCGTTTCGTGAACAACCTCTTCAACTACCTCGGCACGCCGCCGGTTCCCTCCCATGAGACCGACGCATGGGGCTCCGATGCGCTCGAATGCGCCCTTGCGCTGCACCAGAGCCTCCAGGCGAAGCCTTCCCCGGCGGGCGCGGAAGATGACGATCCGCCGTCGGATTGGCCCGATGACAGGAAGACCGGCTGGGTAAGGAACCGCCTCATGGAATTCATTGGTCAGATTGACTTCTTCGAGGCGGTTCTCGAGGAGAAACTTTTCCTCCCGGACGCAGCAGCCGGACCGGGATCATTCGAATTCCGCAAGAATCCCGGCGCCGGGGGGTTGCCGTCGATTCCCGTGGTCTCCCAGGGCGATGACATCGCGCGTGCAGGGCAGCTCCCGGCCCTGGACATGCTTGGCGACGCTGCCGGAGAGAGGCTGTTCGCCTTCGCAATCGCCGACAACTCCATGTTCCCCGTGTATGAACCGGGGTCGCATGTCCTGTTCAGCATGGACAGGCAGGCGAAAAACGGCGACCGGGTCGTTGCGTGCCTTCGGAGCGGAAAACTCACGTGTAAAATCCTGCGCCAGAAATCCGATTGGATTCAACTCGTATCCCTGAACCCCGTCATGGAACCCCTCTTCCTCAAGGAAGCTGAAATCCGGTGGATGCACCCCGTCAATCGCAGCATTGGGAAGTAGCCAATCGTCTCTTCTCCGAGAGGATGTTCACGCTGCGTACTCCCGCGGGCTCGCCCTGCTTCGCCTCAGAGTCAGGCCGTCGGCTACGCAGGGCAGGCTGCCCGCGGCCCTGTCCGGCGCCATACGTATACCTTGGACTTGGGACCTTGGACCTTCGACTTTCGACCGCGTTCCACGGCCCACGGTCTTAGGTCTTGGACCTTGGACTCCGGATGCGGACCAGGGGGAGCCGGGTCCTCCCGCCCCCCGCCACATGTCCCGTGCCGTCGCCGCGCTCTTTCCCCTTGACTCGCGCAATATGCGTTTGTAAAAAGACTAGTTCCTCTGGTACCGGCTTTTCCGGGTCAGTTTATCCGACCCTGGACTGAGGGATTGTTTGTGGAGGAAAAGGATGAGGCCGACCGAACTCAGATACACCAAGACGCACGAATGGGTCAGAGTCGAGGACAAGGAGGCCGTGTTCGGAATCACGGATTACGCCGTCGAACACCTTAGCGACCTCACGTTTATCGAGCTGCCGGACATCGGCGACGATATAAGGAAGGGCGAGGGCTTCGGCGAAATCGAGTCGGTAAAGGCCGTAGCCGAACTCAACGCGCCCCTGTCCGGGACCGTCAAAGAGGTCAACACGGACATCCAGGACAACCTCGAGACCCTTTCCGAGGACCCCTTCGGCAAGGGATGGCTCATCAGGATAGAGATGTCCGACCCCGGCGAGGTCAAATCCCTCCTCTCGGGCGCGGAATACGAGAAAATCGTCGAGGCCGAGGCGGAATAGCCCGCCCCGGGACGTTTTAAAGGCGGCTTTCATGCCCTACGTCCAGCACAGCGCCGCAGACGTCGAGAAGATGCTCAAGACAATCGGCGTCCGGAAAATCGAGGATCTGTTCGCCCATATACCCCAGGAAGTCAGGTTCAAGGGGGACCTGAGGCTGCCGGAACCCCTATCCGACATGGAAGCGCTCAGGCGCATGGCCTCGCTCGCGTCGGCCAACCGCTCATCGCAAGGCGTCTGTTTCCTGGGCGGCGGATGCTACGACCATTTCGTGCCGAGCGCCGTCGACCTGCTTTCCATGCGGGGCGAGTTCTACACCGCCTACACCCCGTATCAGCCGGAGGCCAGCCAGGGAATGCTCCAGGTGTTCTTCGAGTACCAGAGCATGATGGCCGCGCTGACGGGGATGGAGATATCCAACGCCTCGTTGTACGACGGCGCCTCCGGACTCGCCGAAGCCGCGCTCATGGCCTGGTCGGCCCAGAAGAAGAAGAAGCCCAGAATCCTAATCTCCTCGGCCATCCACCCGGAATACGCGGCCGCGCTCAGGACCTACTCGAGGCACCTCGGCGTTTCCGTCGAATCAATCCCGCTCGCCGGCGGAGTCACGGACCCCGCCGCCCTGGCGAAAATGGCCGGACAGGACGCGGCATGCGTCGCGGCCGCATCTCCGAACGTCTTCGGGCTCGTGGAGGACCTCGAACCCCTCGCGTCCGCGGCCCATGCCATGGGAGCACTTTTCATCGCGGTTTCCGACCCCGTCTCCCTGGGCCTGCTCAAGCCCCCCGGCGGATTCGGGGCCGACATCGCGACCGGCGAAGGCCAGGGCCTTGGCAACTACATGTCCTTCGGCGGGCCTCATTTCGGCTTCCTCACGGCCAAGGAGGACTTCGTCAGGTCCATGCCGGGCAGAATCGTCGGGATGACCGAGGATGGAAAGGGACGCAAGGGATTCGTGCTGACCTTCCAGACCAGGGAGCAGCACATAAGGAGAGAAAAAGCCACCTCGAACATCTGCACGAACCAGGCCCTGTGCGCGCTGAGAGCCGCGCTCTACCTCGCCCTGCTCGGGCCCGACGGGCTCAGGAAGACCGCCTCGCTCTGCGCATCGCGAGCCCACAAGCTTGCGGAAAGGCTGTCGTCCGTCCCAAGGGTCGAACTCAGATTCAAGGGCCCGTTCTTCAAGGAATTCGCGCTCAAGCTCCCCTGCGACGCGGCCACGATAATCAGGAGGCTCGCGAGGCGCGGAATCTACGCGGGCCCGTCGCTCGGCGAATGGTTCCCGGACATGGCCGATACCATGCTCGTCGCAGCCACTGAACGCAGAACGCCCGAGGAAATCGAGATGTTCAGGGAAGCCCTCGACGAAGAACTGAAACACGTTTGAATTGGATTGCCCCAACATGGAACAAGCGAAGACGATTTTCGAGAAGAACAAGCCCGGAAGGCGCTGCTTCGACGTGCCCGAGGCGCGCGGACCAAAGCCCGAGGACATGATCCCGGCGAAACTCCTCAGGTCCGCCCCGCCGGCCATCCCGCAGGTCTCGGAACCGGAAGTGGTGCGCCATTACTCCAGGCTCGGACGCAGGAACCTTGGCGTGGACTCGACCTTCTACCCGCTCGGCTCCTGCACCATGAAATACAACCCAAAAGTCAACGAGGCCGCCGCCGCCATGGACGGCTTCCTGAACCTCCACCCGTACATCCCCCAGGACTGCGCCCAGGGAGCCCTGGAACTGATATACGACCTCGAGCACTTCCTCGCCGAAATCTCCGGCTTCGAAGCCGTCACCCTCGAGCCGGCAGCGGGCGCGCACGGCGAATTCACCGGACTGCTCGTCATCAAGGCGTTCCTGGACGCCGCGGGTGAGGAACGCGACGTGGTACTCATACCCGATTCCGCTCACGGCACCAACCCGGCCTCCTGCACCATCGCGGGCTTCGACACGAGACCCGTCAAGTCCGATTCGAAGGGCCTCGTCGACCTCGAAGACCTCAAGGCCAAGCTCGACCCGAAGGTCGCGGCCCTCATGCTCACGAATCCCAACACGCTCGGCCTCTTCGACACGAACGTGTGCAGGATTGCCGGAATGATGCACGACAACGGCTCGCTGATGTACATGGACGGCGCCAACTTGAACGCAATCCTCGGATACGCCCGTCCCGGCGACTTCGGCGTGGATGTGATGCACTTCAACCTCCACAAGACCTTCTCCACTCCGCACGGCGGCGGCGGACCGGGCTCCGGCCCCGTGGGCGTCAAGGCGAAGCTCGCCCCCTTCCTCCCGATGCCCCGCGTCGTGAAGGAAGGCAAGGCCTTCAAGGCGGTGTTCAAGGCCGAAAAGTCAATAGGCAGGGTGCGCTCCTGGTTCGGAAACACCGGCGTCATGCTCAAGGCGTACACCTACATCCTGAGACTCGGCGCCAGGGGGCTCAAAAGAGTCGCTGAAAACGCCGTGCTCAACGCGAACTACATCATGGAATCCCTCAAGAACGACTACAGCCTGCCCTACGAGTCCAGATGCATGCACGAGTGCGTGCTCTCGGCCAAGAACCTGCTCAAGAAGCACGACATCAGGGCAATGGACGTCGCAAAGCGGCTCATCGACCTGGGCTTCCACCCGCCAACCGTGTACTTCCCGCTAATCGTCGAGGAAGCCCTCATGATTGAGCCGACGGAAACGGAAAACCTCGAAACCCTCGACGAGTTCATCGCCGCCATGAAACAGATAGCAAAGGAAGCGGAGGAAACCCCGGGCCTGCTCCACGACGCTCCGGTTACCACCCCGGTCGGCAGGCTCGACGAGGTAAAAGCCGTCAAGGAGCCCCGGCTCGTGTTCGCGAAAAGCTCGCCCTGACCGGCGGCAGGATTCGGAAAGGAGGACAGATGCCCGTTCGCAAACCCGAATTCCCTGAAACCGTGACCTTCGACGACGTCCTCCTCCTGCCTCAGAAGTCCGAAATACTCCCCGCCGACGCGGACACAAGCACCAGGTTCTCGCGCAACGTGGGCATAAACATCCCCCTCGTGTCCGCAGCCATGGATACGGTCACCGAAGCCGACCTCGCCATCGCCCTCGCCATGGAAGGCGGAATCGGAATCATCCACAAGAACCTGTCCATCCAGGAACAGGCCATCGAGGTGGAAAAGGTCAAGAGATCGGCGAACGGCGTCATCACCAACCCAATCACCCTCCCGCCGGCCGAAACACTGGGCAAGGCCAGGGAAATCATGCGCAACTACCACATCTCCGGCATCCCGGTCGTTGACGGCGACTCGCTCGTCGGAATCCTCACGATAAGGGATCTCAGGTTCGAAAAGAACATGGACCGGCATATCTCCGAGGTCATGACCTCCGACAAGCTCGTGACCGCCCCGAAGGACACCAGCCTCGAAGAAGCCAGGGATATCCTCAACCGCAACAAGGTCGAAAAACTCCTCCTCATCGAGGAAGACGGCAAGCTCGCGGGACTCATCACCATGAAGGACATCAACATGCTCGAGGAGTTCCCCAACGCCGCCAAGGACCGCCGCGGCCGCCTCCGCGTAGGCGCCGCCTGCGGAGTCAGGGACCAGGACCGCGTATCAGCCCTCATCGAAAAGGACGTGGACGTCGTCGTCATCGACACCGCTCACGGCCATTCGAAGAACGTCGTCGATATGCTCAAATGGATTAAAAAACGCCACGACATCGACGTCGTGGCCGGCAACGTGGCTACCCGCGAAGGCGCCGCGGACCTCATCAGGGCGGGCGCGGACGCCGTAAAGGTCGGAATCGGCCCCGGTTCGATTTGCACCACGAGGGTAATCGCCGGCGTGGGCGTGCCCCAGATGTCGGCAATCTTCGAGTGCGTCAGGGCCGCAAAGAAATCCAGGGTCCCGATCATCGCCGACGGCGGCATACGACACTCAGGCGACATAACGAAAGCCATTGCCGCCGGTGCGTCCTCGGTCATGATCGGTTCCCTCTTCGCAGGCCTCGACGAAAGCCCGGGCGAAAAAATCTTCTACAAGGGAAGATCATACAAGGTCTATCGCGGCATGGGCTCGCTCGGAGCCATGATTGAAGGCAGCGCCGACCGCTACGGACAAGGCGAAGCGGTCAAGTTCGTCCCGGAAGGCGTCGAAGGCCGCGTGCCGTGCAAGGGCCTCCTCTCGGAATACGTCTACCAGCTCGTTGGCGGAATTCGCGCGGGCATGGGCTACGTGGGAGCGAAGAACATCGCCAACCTCCAGAAGAAGGCGAAATTCATCAGGATTACGACCTCCGGCCTCACCGAAAACCACCCGCACGACATCCAGATTACAAAGGAATCCCCCAACTACTGGCTCGAATAAACCTTCGGTTTAATCGAGCGACTCTTCGCCGTGAGCAGTACGGCAGTTTCGTGCGCGGGGATTTCCATCGGAGTCCGGACAGCAGTTCGCACATGAACGTTCCGTTCAATCGAGCGACTCTTCTCGTGGAGTTGTACGGCAGTTGGAGTCCCGGGATTTCCATCGAAGGCCGGGTGCGGGAAATGCCTGCAGAACAGGTCTGTGGGAGCCGCCGGAAGAATCCGGACACGGCAAGGCGGCGATATCAGGTCTTTCTCCGGTTCCGGACCAAATCCGTGACCGACGTCGCGCCGAACACCAGGGCGGCGACCAGTGCGTTCAGCACCGACGCAGCCGCGAATAGAGCCACGACAGGGCTCATCACCGCCGCTGCCTTCACCGCGAAATCCCCCGGCAGACCGCCCAGCAGAGCAGCGGCAAGGTTGAAAAGAATCAGAAGCGCGATGAATACCAGGAATCCCAGACCCATGCCTTCCATGTCCTGCGGGCTCGGCGCCAGATGGCTGCCGATGCAGACCACGAGGTACAGGAACACGTAGAACTTCCAGGAGGCCGGGGAAGCGTCCTCGGCGAGAATCCTGACCATCGAGACGCCGAACTCGAAGTAGCCTCCTATCATCGAGAAGAAGTTCCCCGAGGCCAGGCTCTCGGGCGTGCACGAGCGGATGATTCGAAGGCCTGCGTCCGGGTGGAATACGCAGAGCACTGCGAACATTGCCGCCGCGCCCCCGAAGAGCGGCGCCGCTCCTATGAAGAAGTTGCCGATTACGTGGTACGGGTTGCGGCGGTTGTACGTGTGGTTGACGTACCCCAGGCACCCGGTCCTCCTGTCCGGCTTGAAAAGCGCAATATCCTTTATCTTGTGGAGGAAGAGCACGCATGCCGCCGCGTGGGACAGCTCGTGGATGGGAGTCCCAATCCAGCCGGTCCAGAGAACAGCCCACCAGCCGAAACGGTCCGTAAGCCGCCTGGACGTGAACCGTTCCAGCAGATGAAGAACGGCCGCGAAAAGGAACAAAGGCCCCAGCACGAACACGATTTGCAGAACCGAGGCCTTGAGGCCGGACAGAAGCGCGTCGGGAATGTTGACCGCCGGAACAGGCATCATGCACCATGCAAAAGGGCAATTCTAACAAGTGAGAGATAAAAGAAGCCGGAAAATCCCTCCACACGAAGCGCGGCCCGCGCTTCGTGTGGATTTGATATTGTCCCTGATATGGTGTAGAATAATACGGTTGTGAGGAGGCGGTTTCCCGGGGTATGCGCGGCGCGACGGGATTGCCGCACCTCCCGGCCGGTTGGAGGACCGAAAATGAGTATCCGAACGCTGTTCCTGATTTGCCTTGCGGTTATAACGGCATCCGCGGCAGGCTGCAGACATCCCTACTACTATCACAGGACCGGCTATCAGACGAATCCAGCCTACAGGCCCCGCCATTACCCGTACAATCCTTCGGCTGGCGTTTCGAACCAGACTGTGTACTATCAATCGCCAGGCTACGTCCGCGCCCATTACTGCACGGGAACGACTTCCTGCCCGGTCTGCTACCCGGCCTACAGGACCGTCTATGTGAACCAGACGCCGTCTTATACCGGGTACCGTTACAACCACTATACTTACGGACGCAACCATACCTACCCGAATTACGGGCGCCCGCAAACCTACCAGCCGCAGGCCCAGCCCTCTCATAATCACTACGTCCAGCCGTCCAGGGACCGGGCCGTTCAGCCTGTGAAAATAGTGACTCCGCCTCACAATACGGGGAAGAAGAAGCCCAAAGGCCTGCCTCCTCCCCCGATTATCGTTCCGCCGGGCTTCCCGCCGGTGAAAAAGTAGGCTGAATCATTCCCGGATTGGAGGCCCCTTCCTGTTGCTCGTCATTCCGGCGAAAGCCGGAATCCAGAGCGATTTCAACTCGCATCGATGCTTGGTTCCGGCTCCTCCGGGTTAGGACTGCCTCGTTCCAAGAACCCGCAAGACCTCCTCGAGCGATGTAACCCCTTCGGCCGCCAGCCTGTACCCGTCCGCGGCAAGCGTCACCATCCCCTGGCTCACCGCAACCCGTTCAATCTCCGCTTCGTCCGCCCCTCTGCGCAGGCATGCGGCGATTTCGGGACTTACTTCCAGCCCCTCGGAAACCGCTTCCCTTCGGCGGTATCCGGTCTGGCCGCACTTCGCGCACCCGACAGGGCCGAGGAATCCCGCGGGCATTTCGTCGGGGTTCAGCCCTCCCCTCCTCGCCGCCTCCCTGAGCGAATCGAGAAGGGCACTCTGCGGCTTGGCTTCCCTCGCGCAGTCGGGGCATAACCTGCGCACGAGGTTCTGGGCGAGCACGAACTTCACAGCCTCTCCAGGCATGAGCATGTCCTGCCCGACCTCGGCGAGCCTGATTAAAGCCCGCGCCGCCCTCGGAGCGTGGAGTGAGGTGAACACAAGGTGGCCGGTCAGGGCAATCTGCTGGCTCAGCCTGCAGGTCTCGCGGTCGCGGATTTCGCCAATCATGACGATGTCCGGGTCCGACCTGAGCGCCGCCCGCGCCGCGGTAGCGAAGTCCATCCCGGACGCAGGATTCACCTGGACCTGCGACATCCACGGGAAAAGGAATTCAACGGGGTCTTCTATCGTGATGGTCTTCACCCCGGCCGTGGCTACCTCCTTGAGCGAGGCGTAGAGCGTCGTCGTCTTGCCTGATCCCGTAGAGCCGGAAACCACGATCATGCCCCAGGGGGATGCAATCCACTTCTTGAGCCGCTCCTTGCATGACGTCGCAAGGCCAATCCTGTCGAGGCTAAGGTACGCGATGGCTTCCGAAGGGTCGAGGATTTTCGCGGTCATTGATTCGCCCGTGGCCGTGGGCAGGAAGTTCACCCTGAGGTCCAGCCTTCTTTCGCCTGCCTCGAACAGCATTCGTCCGTCCTGGGATTTCGATTTCTCCTGCCGGTCGCATCCCGAAAGCGCCTTCCACTGCTCTATCAGGGCGGGCAAAAGACGGGCATCGAGCTCCGCCCTGGAATGAAGCGTCCCATCGATGCGGTACCGGATGACCGCCGTGTTCGGCCCGGATCCGGTCGAAAGCTGAGGGGCGAGATGGATGTCGCTGGCATGCAGGGCGATTCCAAGCCGTATCATCCTCTCCGCGGCCAGCCGCGATTGCGGATGCTCCGCCTCCACCGAAACCGCGCCCCCTGCTTCCTCAATCCCCTGCGCAAGAACCGCAAGAAGCGGCGAAATGTCGGCAGTCAGCTCGATTTCCGGCTCCTGGCCCTTGAGGAACTGGTTGAGGTCCTTCCTGTAGAATCTCCATTGCCTCCCGACCTTCATTCCCTTGAACTTCCCGGCACGGAGCCACCTGTAGAAGGTCGGCCGGGTCGTCTTTAACATGGCTACCGCCTGGTCCAGGTCCAGCAAATCACCGTTCGTGACGTTTCCCCACGAACCTGCACCCCCCGCCTTCTTTCCGCCGCCCCCGCCGGCAGCCGCTTTCGCACCCTCTTTCCCCCTTGCCATGGCTTGCTCCTTTCAAAACCTTTGATGATTATAGTATATCATATAATCCATGATAGTCAATGATAATTTATAAATCTTGAGCTTTTCAGATCGATTCCGGCTCGCACGGGTTGGGAACCGGGGGAAGCGTCGGAATGATAAATGGAATCGCATAGCCTCATGCGATAGAATAAATCCTGTCAGCATGAAGTGTTGCATGGCCTGCGGCAGTGAGGACCGGCCTCGGAAAAATATCCCGAGGATCCTGACATCTTGATTTACGCCTCCGCGCAGGTGAGGATTCGAATCGTCTTTGAAGGGGGGGAAATGCAGGATGTTTTGCGGATATTGAGTTTTCTCCCGGCATTTCTTGCATTGGTGTCCCTGAACACCGCCGCGTTCGCAGAGGACAAGAAGGATGCGCTTCCTGATTGGAAGAGATACACGGTCGACAAGCCCGGGTATTTCAACCGCGAGAAGCCGACCAGAACTGTCGATCCCGTGACTGCCATGACGGGCGAGGAGATTGCGCGCTTCGAGGGAGCGGTCGAGGAGGCGGCGTTCAAGGACTTGCACTCGGCTTTCGTGGACCGGGCAGAGGAGGCATACAGGAAGATTTCCAGGCCGCCCGAGGGTTTTTTCGAGTGGCTCAAAGGCCATGCGCAACTGAGGGAGACCTTCCTGCTGGCTATGAATCCGTACTATGACGATCCAATCGGCGCAGTAAAAATCCTGAACGAACTCAGGATCGAGGAGCCCGAGAAAGTCATAGAGTATTTTCATCTCGCGGTCGCGATTGCTGTCGTATGGGACACCAGGGACGCGGTTTTCGGGTCGCGCTACAACTGCGTCGGCGGTATCGCCTTCAACCAGTACCTTCCCCTACCGGGGCCGGTGGACGTATTCAGGTGGTTCACGGACAAGAAGAACGCGCCGAAGTTCGCATTGAAAGTCAAGGATATCGTCTGGCCCATAGCCGTGCATCTTGCCGACAACGATGTCTCAATCAAGGAGGCGGAATGGGCGCTACGCAGGTTCGAGAAGCAGAAGGAAAACATCGGAAGCCTGTATGAAATGGTGGAATACGACAACGGCAAAGCAGGCGACAAGAACCAGCAGGGGAAGCTTGGTAACAGGGAATACATCCTTCCCAACGTGCTCGAATTCGGAGGGATATGCGGAGACCAGGCGCATTTCTGCTCCCGCACGGCGAAGTGTTTCGCCATCCCCGCCATGAAAGCGGGCGGTCTCAGCCGTTTCGGCGGCGAGGGCCACGCCTTCACCTGCTTTTTCACGAAGAAGAAAAACCGCCTAATCATGGAATCGACCGGACGGTTCTTCTACGACTTCTACTACACGGGCGAGATATACGACGCGCAGACCAGGGTCGAGATTCTCGACCGCAACGTAGCCATGTTGCTGGACGGCGCGTCGCTGTCGTACGAGAAATACATGGTATCCAACGTGTTCGCGCGCATAGCCGCCGCCGTGTACAAGGATCATCCCGAGATTTCGCTGATCCTCGTAAAGAGGGCGCTGCAGCAGAACTGGTTCTGTGCCGAAGGTTGGAAAATCCTCATGCGCCTCATCAGGGACCAGATTATGCCCAGGGAGGAGGGGATCACCTGGGCGAACAGCATGATGAAGTGCGCAAAGGACCATCCCGACCTGACAATAGCGTGTTTCACGACGTTCCTCGACTGCATTTCAAGGGAAGAGGCGGACAGGCGGCAGGCATTCTACAAGCAGGCGTTCTCCCTCTACAACGAGCGTCCCGACCTCCAGGTGGACCTGAGGCTTTTGCAGGGCAGGGAACTCATCGACTTCGGCCGGGACCGCGAAGGGGTGGAGCTTCTGATGAGCACGGCCGCGGAGCACGCCAAGGAGGGGCGGCTCATAAACGATCTCGTGAAAGCAGGCGTCGAAGCGGCTAAGAGGACCAGCCTCGAGAGAAACCTGTTCCCTCACCTCGAAAAGATAGCGTCTCGCTATCCAAAGAAGCGCGGCGATACGATTGCCGAGGCGTTCAAGGAACTGGTGGGCATGATTGCGCCCATTTACGAGTCCGCCGGCAAAACAAAGGAGGCCGCGCGTTTGCGCGCGGAGGCGGAGTTGTACTGAGTCTGCGCTCCACGCACGTCAATACTGGCGCATTCCGGGGACACCTTACTTAATTGATCTTCTCCTTCTTTTCGCCGCGGTCGACGGGTGGGAAATCTTCCGCTTGCCGCAGGTGATTGACGATGCAGCTAAGCATGCCAAATCAACATTCAATATACGACCCCATATACCGACCCCATATACTGCGGATTTTTTACGAGTGGCCGACGCTTGACGCATAAGGATTTCCCCGACCCTGAAAAGCCTGTCCATCCGCCTTTCATGCCGCGATGCCTCCTCGAATCCGCTGCCGGAACTTGGCCCTTGCTTCAGATTGATAGCGCAGGTAGAATAGTTGACTGAAACTCCGGGGCGTAGCTCAGCTTGGCTTAGAGCGCTTGGTTCGGGACCAAGAGGCCGTAGGTTCAAATCCTATCGCCCCGAAAAGAACCGCGGACGGAATCCGCGGTTCTTTTCGCCCTGCGTAGCCCTCGCCCTGTGCGTCAGGCGAAGCAGGGCTCGCTCCTGCGAAGCGGAGTCGCCCCCGCACTCAAGCGAAGCAGATCTCGCCTCCCGGCAATCTCCGGCAATCCTCTTGGGCGCTGATTACTGGAATGAGCACTAATATCGACCACCGACCTGCGGGTGAAGTTGAACAGAAGGTCGTTGATTTTGCAAGCTCCTTCGCCTTCCGTGGCGGGCCCTGGCGGGGAATTCGCCGAATCCGAAGGAGAGCCTCGCGTCGCGAAGGTATAATGACGTGATGCAGCTCCGTACCCGGGGCGGACGGTCAAGGCGATCCGGCTGCTCTCCAGGGATCCGGACGGCTTCTTTTCAATTCATGCGACCATAGAAGCATGAAGCGACTATTTCCTCCTGTTCTTGCGTCGGGCTTTCTTCGCCTGCTTTTCCTTCCGTTTCTCCTTCTTGCGTTTCTCGCGATCATCAGGGCTCCTGGCCGGTTTGGCGACAGATTCCGCAGTCGCGCCCATGCACCTGGGACAAACCTGGTGCGCGGGGAACTGTTCCCTCGACGCGTAGGCCTCGCCGCATATGGAGCAGTTGTGAGTGAAGGTCGGGTCGCTCATGATGCTGTGTTCCTTCCCTGAAAGTTTCCTTCCTCGATTCATTCCTGCCTCATCCGCTCAGGGCGCTGTCGGGTCCGCAACCCTTCCCATGAAGAGGATCGATTCGGTTTTCATGTCAAGAATGGCGAAGAGGAAGGGATGGTCAGCAACGAATACCTTCTCTGCCCTGGGCATGCCCCTGGGCTTCATGAGCACTGCGGTGGCGGCTGCCGCCTCTGTGCCCTTCTCATCCACGGACACGAAGGCCTTATGGACCACCATCGAGATGAACAGCTCGGGAGTGGCTGTCATGCCCGAGAAGTCTGCCTTTTGATTCGAGAAGGCGTCTTTCATGCCCAGTTCGACCAGCGTGTCCTTGAGGTCGAAGGAGGACTCGATTCTGAACTTGGGCAGGCGCAAGTCCACGGTCTTGGCCTTGGCGGAGCTGACCGCTGTCCAGAGCGACTTCGCGGTCATGCCGGACTCGAGGGCGCCCAGGCCGTCGGTCTTCTTCGGAAGAACTATCGCCATGCACAGGTCGCCTCCGCGGTAGAAGAGGACGAGGCAGTCGAAGCTGTCCGCTTCGGAGTGGAAGTAATCGTCCATATTGCGCATGAAGGAGGCCTTCACCGTCCTGGCCCCTGTCATGAAATCCCCTTTCGCAGTCGACTCCGCTGTGAAGGGCCGGTCCCAGGGCGCCAGGAAGTAGACCGCATTCACAAGGACGAGCTTCGTCTCGGCCCTGACGGTCCCGGGTGCGAGCAGGTTGGGGATGCGTTTCCGCGTCTTGTCGAGGACCCATGCGTTGATTGCGAGTCGGCTTTTTTCCGCATCGGAGAAGAAGTCGAGCTCCGACAGCCCGGCCTCGTAGGACCGGGAGCAGGATTCCAGGAAATCGGGCAGGAAACCATTTCCCTTCTGGCCGAAGAGGGTGTTCGCGATCACGAGTTCGAAGGCGGGCTTGCCGGCAAGGGCATTGTCGCCGCCCTCGTCGTCCTTGACCTTGCGTCCGTTCATCCCCTTGATGATCGACCCGAAAGCCCGGTGCAGCCGGTCCCTGGAGAGATCAATCTTCAGCGACGCGGCCATCTCCTTCTCCGTGTTCCCCTTTGCTCCCAGCATTGTCATGGAAAGAGCCGCCGAAACGCTGAAGGGCGAGTAGAAGAGGTTTCCGGGCTTCTGGTCGATTCTGGAGTAGAGGTCGAGTGCGAATGCCGTGTTTCCCTTTGAGACCGCCTTCAAGTCCTCGTCCGCGGCGATTACGGGCCCGGCATGCAGAAAGAGCGCCGCAGAGGCGAGAATGAGGGTTGTCATGAATTCGCGCATTGTTAATCTCCAACTTCGATTTGTGAAATTCCTCTTAGGGTAGAGTTCTGACGCATTCTGGATTATAAAGTTCCCCTCGCCCCCCCTCAATTGACGTTGTCATAATCCCATATGAGACAAAGGATGTTTTTCTAGGCTTCCTTCACGAGTTTCGAGGCGGAAAGGACCGCAGATTGGATTGGAGTGGAGACGAAAGGCAATCCTGCGGCGGACGGTGAAGTGCTGTCCCGTTGAAATCCTGCTTGCCTCTTTTCAAGCGGCGTCGAAATCCTAAGGGCTATTGAGTCGCCGAGAAAGGGGAATTGAAACCGTAATCGCGGTATACTTGCTCCTTATGGACGACCCGGGAAAACCAGCGAGAATGAAGCTTGGCGGCCCGCTTTCCAGGGGGGAACGCACGGGACCCGGCTTCGAAGGCGTGTCTTGCCCCTCCTGCGGGGCGCTGCACCGCGTCCCTGCGGGATCAGACGGGCTGGCGCTGGAGTGCGGCTGCGGATCAGTGTTCCCCTGCGCGGGGCTCAGGACCGCCGCGGACCGCCCGCCCCCGGACAAGCCCGAGTCTTCGCCGGTGCAGACCCTTTTCGTACACAGGGGAGGGCAAGCCCCGCCGTCCGGTACCGAGCCGCCCCCGGAACCTCCCCAGTCCCCGGGGGACGCCCCCACCCTCGCGCGTCCCCGGCCCCGACCGGCGACAGGCACCTCAGGTCAGGTGATCGTCACGGACTTCGGCCTCGCGAAGGACATGAGCGAGGGTTCGGTCCTCACCGTGTCCGGCACCGCGCTGGGCACGCCGGTCTACATGTCGCCGGAACAGGCCGACGGCGACCTGAAGAAGATGGGGCCGCGCAGCGACGTCTACTCCATGGGGGCGGTGCTCTACGAGATGATTACCGGCCGCGAGCCGTTCAGGGGGTCCAGCATCGGCCAGGTCATGGCCAGTGTGCTCTTCGAGGAGCCCGTGCCGCCGCGCAAGGCGAGGCCGGGCCTGCACAGGGACATCGAGACGATAATCCAGGAGGCCATCAACCTGGCCGGGCCGGGCTCCGTCATAGAGGTCGCGGAAGGACGGTATGAGGAGAACCTGGTTATCACTAAGCCCGGCCTCGCGATTAAGGCCGCGGCCGGGGCGAGGCCGGAGGTCGGGCAGGGCGAGTCCGGACTAAGGATTTCGGCCGACGGTCTTTGGGGGCTCCGAATTCAGGGATTCCGCTTCAAGGTGGCGGAGGGACTTGCGGTCAGCATCTCGCACGCGCCCGGCGCGGTCTTCGCCGATAACAGCATCTCCGCCGGCACGGGAGGCGGCGCGACCCTCGGCGGATCCTTCCTTGCGATCTGGGGGAACGAGGTCACGGACTGCAAGGAGGTGGGAATAGGAGTGTACAATTCGGATTACTCCGTCGTGGCGGCCAATACCGTCAAGCGCGCCGGATGGACGGGAATGCTCATAGACGGGGGAAAGGGAGTCGCGTTTGCCCGCAACATATCCGATTCCAACGCTAGGCTTGGTTTCTGGTTCGGCGGCGGCGAGAAGAGCAGCTACCGCATATTCGAAAACGTCGCCCGCGGAAACCCTCACTGGGGATTCCTGTTCGACAAAGTCGGCACCATCCATGTATACGACAACTTCGTGACAAACACGTTCGAGCAAGGCAAGTCCCTTTCCGTCGGCATTTCTGTCCAGGATGCCAAGGGCGGATCAGTCCACCACAATACGATTCACAATAATACCATGGGCGTCGACCTCGTCTTCGCGACCTTGCCTTTCCTGGACAACATCATTTCCGGCAACAAGATAGGCATGCACTGGCACGGCTCGGAAACCGTTGACTACAACTGCTTCTGGGGCAACAAGGTAATGATGCAGTGGATGGATAAGAACGCAAACTCCATCAGCGAGTTGAGGAGCGTCTACAACTGGTCCACATGCGTCCATCGCGACAGGATGGCGCACGGCCTGGAAGTCGACCCGAAGTACGCGGATCCTGACAAGGGCGACTTCTCCCTCGCGGAAGGGTCGCCGTGCATCGGCACCGCGTCGGACGGCGGGAACATGGGCGCCGACTGGAGGAAGATCAAAGCCGTAATCGAAGGCAGGTTCGACTTCACAGCATGGATTAGGGAGTACGACACCATGCTATGCGTTTCGGCTGCCGATGCCGAAGAGAAGAGCGGCGACTCTGACGCGGCGTCCGCGTTCCTGCGCATGGCTCTCGCATTCAAGCCCGGCGATCCCGGCCTGACGAAACGCATCGCCGAACTGAAGAAGAAACAGGGGTCCTGATCCCCGCCGCTATCCGCCCCCGAATCGGCGAGCGCCGTCGACGCGTTTCCTTCGATAATCTTTACCTGGCTGAGACGCGGTTCGACTGGATACTTGCACGGTAAGACTGTAGTCTATTGTAGGTCTCATCGGCATTCCGGCACGTCCGGGTCAAAGGGGGTGACGCATGAAACGGTCGGCAGCGCTCGCCTGCTTGCTGGCTTCCGTGGCCTTTTCCTCCGGCACGAACCTCGCCCGGGCCGAGGCGGACGCGAAGGCGGCCGGGGGCAAGAGCGCGCTAGAACTCCGCATCGACCGCGCGGTCAAGAAGGCCGTGGAATGGTTCCGCGGCACACAGAACCGCGGCAAGGGCAAGGACGGTGCATGGTCGTTCCGCGAGCCCTACTGGGAGTCGGGCATGACCTCCCTCGCCATCTTCTCCATGCTCAAGGCGGGAGTGGACAAGAACGACCCGATGATCAAGGCGGGCTTCCAGTACATAGCGGAAAACGTCACCGCAGGGGCGAGACCCACAGAGATGTACACCTACAACGTGGTCGCGCAGATGCTCGCAATCGAGGCGGCCTACAGGGAAATGCTCAAGACCCGCTCCCCCCAGAACCCCGGGGAAAAGGCCCTGCTCGCCATCTTCGAGGCCAACTTCGACTACTGCCAGAAGGCCCTCAAGAACGGCGAGGCGGGATACACGCACGACCAGATGGGCATCGACATGTCCAACACGCAGTTCGTGGTCATGGGCCTCGAGGCGGCGCACAGGGCCGGCTACAAGCTCAGCTCGCGGCTGTGGTACGACATCCTGCGCAGGTGCATGGAGATACAGGCAGCGGACGGCCCGGCGGTCAACCAGGTGAACATTCTCAGCAACCGCGGCGACGAGGTCGACAAGCACGGGTACATCATCCGCGACCGCTACGGCTGGCTCACCGGCAAGCCCGCAAAGGCCCGCGGCTGGACCTACGGCGACTTCTTCAAGAAGGACGAAATCTACGGGTCCATGACCTGCGCGGGAGTGGCGAACCTCCTGTCGTGCCTCTTCGTGCTCGAGAACGAGGAGGAGTTCAAGAAGAACTACGAGAAGAGCTTCCAGAACGCCCTGCGCGACGGGTTCGCCTGGCTCCAGAAGTACTACGCAGTCAACGCCAACCCGGCCGAACCGTCGTTCTGGTCCCAGGGCAGGCTCTACAAGGGCGACACGTTCTGGACGTACTACTACCTCTTCACCCTGGCGCGTATCACGACGGCCACCAACATCAGGTTCATCGGGAACCGCAACTGGTACGAGGAGGGCGCGGACTTCCTGCTCAAGGCCCAGAGGCCGGAAGGCAACTGGGACCAGGTCGTCCACGAGACCCACAACTTCAAGTCCGACTGCATACCAATCGTCAACACGGCCTTCGCCCTCTGGTTCTTCTCGAGCCTCGACCACAGCAGGACCGGCGACCCGGAAGCCGAAGCCGCGACAATCCGCGAGGGCGGAAAGCCGCCGAAAGATATGAACGAGTTCGAGCAGAAGACGTTCAAGCTCATGATGGACGTCCACAGGGACGAGGAGCGCTGGGACGTGGACAGCCCGCTCGACGGCACAGCCGACCTCGTCTACGGCCTTTCGGTCCATCCCGTCTACGACAGGGCGAAGGAGGAGGCCAAGGTCAAGGAGGGGCTCGCCAACCTCCTGAAGAACGTCATCCCCAGCGAACAGGCCATGGAACAGGCGCTCAAGAACGTGAAGGCCACCGACACCATGTCCACCTACTACGAGAAGCACCTCCTGTACGAGCGCTGGCGGACGAAGACGATCTGCAGGACCATCCTCGCCGCGGCAGGGAGCTCGGCGACGGACAAGGACTGGGAAAAGGCGGCCGCGGACAAGGCGCAGGTCAAAATCAAGCCCGGAGCCGCGGCCAAGGCGGCGATTTCGTCGCTCGAGAAGCACCTCGTCTCCCATGCAATCAAGGTGGGCCGCGACCAGCTTGCATGGTCCGACTCCTGCGGCAGACCGACAGTGCTCCAGCCCGACTCGCTGAACACGGCCTTCGCGCTCAGGGCGCTGTACGCCGCGGGGCTCTGCGGGGCAAGCCAGCAGTCGGCGGTCTGGAAAGCCGCCGCGAAGTTCCTGATTTCGACCCAGGAGGAGAAAGGGCCGGAGACCGACGCTGCAGGGCCCGACGGGAAACCTAGCGGAAAGAAGGTCAAGGCCCTGGGATTCGGCGTGACGCCGGGAGACCGGGCGCAGCTCGACGTCACCCTCGAGGTCATGAGCGCACTCCATCTCTGTCTCGAGGAAGCGAAGGCGGCAGGGGCGCTCAAGAAGGAAATCGACGAGGCCATCGAAAGCGGCTGGGCATGGCTCACCCTGCACTTCAAGGGCTATTCGGACTTCGGAATCCTTGCCGCGGCCAGACGCCTCGGAACCCTGTCGGGCCGCACGCACATCGGCCAGCTCGACTGGAACCAGGAAGGACTCAAGTTCATCGGATTCCAGGACGAGTCCAGGGGATACCTCTCCCCCGACTGTTCGCGCAAAATCGCGTTCACCTTCTATTTCCTGAGCACGAGGTTCCTGGTGTAATCATCCCACGCGAGGCGGAGCGCCACGAGCCTCGCGGATCACACGCGAAGCCGTGAGCCAGGCGCTTCGCGTGTGATAAACGCCTCGAAGACCCCAACATCCGTCGAAGCGCTGGCCTGTCATCGCCGAAGAGGCTCCAAGACGGTTGACCGTGGCCTGGGCAGCCGTATAATTGCTTTTTTGTAACTTCCCGCCCGGCCCCGGCCGGCGCGGGGGGTCCAACCCGGAAATCCGGCACGATCCATGCATACTTTGGCGGACAAACGATGAAGACGCTGGCGCTCCTTGGCATGCAATGGGGGGACGAGGGCAAGGGCAAGGTGATAGACCATCTTGCGGCACAATACGACATAACCGTGCGCTTCCAGGGCGGGGGGAATGCGGGGCACACCGTGGTCGTCGACGGAAGGAAGCACGTGCTCCATCACATCCCCTCGAGCATCCTGCACGAGGGGAAGACGGCTTTGATTGCGGACGGGACCGTGCTGGACGTGGACACGCTCTTCGAGGAGATTGGGGAGCTGCGCAAGGCCGGCATCGAGGTGACAGGCAGGCTGCTCATCGGATTCGGCACGCACATCGTGATGCCCTACCACAAGGAGCTCGACGCCGCCTCGGAGGAGAGCGGCGGGCAGAAGATCGGGACCACGAAGCGCGGAATAGGGCCCTGCTACGCCGACCGCAAGGCGAGGCTCGGCATCAGGTACATGGACCTGTTCGACGGGAAGGCCCTTTCCGAACGGCTGTCGAAGTCCCTCGCCGAGAAGAACTGCCTTTTCAAGCACCTCTACGGGAAGCCCGCGGTCGACCATGCTGCGATGCTGAAGATTTGCGAGGCCTGGGCGTCGAAAATAAAGGGATTCGGAGTGGACACGCACTCGTTCCTGATCAAGGCCATCTCAGAAAGCAGGACGGTGCTGTTCGAGGGGGCGCAAGGGGCCATGCTGGACACGGACTGGGGGACGTACCCGTTCGTCACGTCGTCGACCACGACGGCGAGCGCGATACCGCAGGGGTGCGGGATACCGATGAAATCCGTGGATCACGTGATGGGGGTCGTGAAGGCGTATTCGACGCGCGTGGGATCCGGCCCGTTCCCGACCGAGGACACGGGGGAAATCGGCGAGCTGCTCCGCAAGCGGGGGGGGGAATACGGCGCCACGACGGGGAGGCCGAGGCGGTGCGGGTGGCTGGACGCGGTCGCAGGGAAGTACGCGGTCACGGTCAACGGGGCGGACAGCCTCGCAATCACGAAGCTGGACGTGCTGTCGGGCATAGGGGATCTCAAGGTATGCGTGTCCTACGGCTTCGACGGCTGCTTCCCTGATCCGCGGAATCCGCGCGAGCCCAAGCCTTCGTACAAGACCTTCAAGGGCTGGAAGAAGGACATCAGCGGGGCCGAGAAGGTCTCGGACTTGCCCGCCGAGTGCAGGACCTATGTCGATGCAATCGAGGGGCTTTTCGGGGCGAGGGTGAGCCTAATCTCGGTCGGCCCGGACCGGAGGCAGGTGTTTGAGAAGGGATGAGCGTTGTCAGTGAACGAGAGAGCCCGGACCGATTCTGCGGGGGCGCGCAGGGTCGTCTACGTGAGGATATTCTTCGGGCTCGCGCTCACGCTCGGGTTCGGGTCGGTCCTGTTCATCGACTACATCTCGGAGACGAACTGGGCTACTTCCTGCGGGGCCCTGTGCGTGGCGGCGCTGGGGCTTCACGAGTTCTTCCGGATGCAGGAGAACCGGGCTGCAAGGCCGCTCAGCCTTCTCGGCATCATCTGCGGAACTGCGCTGACCGCGGCGCACTGGGCGCGGCAGGCCGCGGCGCGCGGAGGCGCGAGGCCCGAGCCCGACCCCGTGTGGGCGCTTGCGGCGGCCGTGTTCCTTCTTCTCGCCCTGGTGTCGCTCGCGAAGCAGAGGGAGAAGGGGGCGCTGGACGGCTTCTTCATCACGCTTTCCGGCGTCATATACATCTGGCTTCCGATTGGATTCCTGTTCGAGACAAGGAATGCCGCGTGGCTCGACGCGCGCGCCGGGGTGGCGGCGGTCCTCCATGCGCTCGCGGTGGCCAAGATGGGGGACGTGGGGGCGTTCTTCACGGGGAGGTGGTTTGGCAGGCGGAAGTTCGCGCCCGTGCTGAGCCCTGGGAAGACGGTGGAGGGCTCTGCCGGCGGTCTTGCGTTCAGCATCGGGGCGTCGTTCGCGGCATGCGCAATCTTCCCTGACCTGTGGCGGATATACGGGGCCGCGGGGGCGGCGGTATTCGGCGCTGCGGTGGGCGCGGCCGCGCAGGCAGGGGACCTGTTCGAATCGATGATAAAGCGCGCGTCGAACGTCAAGAACTCCGGCGAGCTGGTTCCGGAATTCGGCGGGCTGCTTGACGTAATCGACAGCGTTCTATTCGCGGGGCCGGTGGCGTATTTCCTTCTTGCGTGTTTCGGGGCATGACGCCGGCCGCCGGGGGGGCCCGCGGGCGGGGCGGAGCGGAAGGTCGAGGGCTCATGAAGAAAGAGATAAGGCTTTTGAACCACGAGGAGGCGCAGCTCCTGTTCGGCAGGAACGACAGGCGGCTCCGGGACATGAGCGAGGAGCTTGGAATCAGGATAGTGATGCGGGACGGGACGCTCAGGCTTACGGGCGCCGGGGAAGCCGTGGAGAAGGGGCACGCCATCCTGTCGGGCATGCTCGAGAAGATTCGGAACGGCGCGCATCCGGGCGGGGCGGGTCCTGAGCCGGAACCGGCGGGGGAGCCGGCGGCCGATCCGGGGCTGCCGGTCCCGGACGAGCAGGGCAACGTGCCCGGGGACAGGTTCACGTTCCCGTCGATGGGCGAGCCGGTGAGGCCGAAGAGCGCGGGGCAGCTCAAGTACCTCGAGGCGGTGGAGCGGAACGACGTGGTGTTCTGCATCGGCCCGGCGGGCACGGGCAAGACATACCTTGCCGTGGCAACGGCAGTGTCCTATCTGCGCCGCGGCCTGCTCAGGAAGATAGTCATGGTGAGGCCGGCGGTCGAGGCGGGGGAGAAGCTCGGGTATCTGCCAGGGGACTTCCAGGCCAAGGTGAACCCCTACCTGAGGCCGATTTACGACGCGCTCGGGGATTTCTTCGACTTGAGGCAGGTGGAGCGCTTCTCGGAGAAGGAGATTTTCGAAATCGTTCCGCTGGCGTTCATGCGGGGCCGCACGCTGAACAATTCCTTCATAATCCTGGACGAGGCGCAGAACACCACGGTCGCGCAGATGAAGATGTTCCTCACGAGGATGGGCAACAGGTCGAAGAGCGTGATTACGGGCGACATAACGCAGACCGACCTTCCCCCGACCGAGATGTCCGGGCTCGTGCATGCGGTGTCCATGCTCAAGGGCATACCGGGAATCGAGATGGTCTGGATGACGAAGAGCGACATCGTGAGGCACGGGCTCGTGGGCGAGATAGTTGAGGCTTACAGGAGGGCGGAGGAGGCGTCGCAAGCGGATTCGGGAGGGGACGGGGGATGATGCGCAGGAGCCGGAAACTCAGGGCGTCGGCGCCCGGCGGACTGGAGCTGCACGCCGGTACGGACGAGCTCCGCCTCCTCCTCAAGGAGAAGGGGAGGTTCCTCCTCGTCTTCGTACATTCGATTCTGTGCGCGTACGCCGTCAACATCCCGAGGATATACGAGCACGGCATGGCGTGGGTGGTGGATGATCCCTCGAAGCCGGCGTCGTCGTTCCTGGCCGTGCTGATACTCAACACGGCGTTCTTCGCCTACGTCGCGCTGGTGTTTCCCGAGGCGGCGAGGACGATGAGGAGGCTCATTCTCATAGGAGGGGTCTGCCTTTCCGTGTTCTTCATGACGGGCGTGCTCGCGACGCTGGAAGGCAGGACGAGCCTCAACCTCCTGCTGTTCGCGCCGGTCGGATTCGCCTCGGTGGTCTTCGCCATAGCGTTCGACAGGCGCTTCGCGACCTTGTCGGCCGGCTACATGGTCATCGTCTGCGCGGTCATCCTGCATTTCGGGAACGGATCAGGCGACTTCTCCGGGGGCGGCCGCGGCATTCCGATTCTCGCCGCGCACCTCCTGAGCTCGGTAATCGGCGTGCTTGCGGTCGGGGAAATCAGGAAGCGCTCCACGCTGGTCAAGGTCGGAGTGCTAATGGGGATTGCGCACGGGTCCTTCACGGTGCTGTTCAGCCTGGCCGACAAGGGGACGGGGATATCGGCATGGGCGGGCGCCGCGGCGATCGAAGGGGTTTCGGGGCTGGGCTACGGCATAGTGGCG
>DYIT01000170.1 GCA_020723505.1 Candidatus Kuenenia stuttgartensis | reverse complement strand
CGTCCCCCGGCCCCGCCCCGTTCGCCCGGAATGATCCGCCAGCCGTCCAGCGGTCCGTGCTCCCCAGCGCGGGAGGATCCGCCTCGCCCTCGGTCTTCTCGCCCCCCCCCGGATTCCTCGACTACGAGGGCCCGGTGAAGGACGATGAGCCAAAGCCGCAGGCGACAATCAGGACGCTACTCCCGTATATCGTGATATTCCTCGTCGCGGGGGCCGGGCTCGCGTTCCTCGCATACCAGACGTTCAGGGAGAAATACGTCCCCTTCAAGGAGGACGTGAAGCTCGCAGTGGGCGAGATCCGGCTGCTCGACCTCGTGAGGCACTTGAGAATCGCACGCGGCGCGTTCACTCAGATAAAGTCCGCCCGAATCGCCGATGCTTCGTACAACCGCGACAACTCGATTCTGCGGGTGAAGGGCCTTGCCCTCGGCGACACGGACTTCGAGTTCGTCGACGAGGACAAGAACCTGCTCGGCACCGTGCAGATTCACGTCCTTGAGCCCTTCTCCAAGGCCGCGGAGGACTATTCCGCCGTCCCGGAGGAGGAGCTCGTGAAGAAGGCACGGGAGCTGGTGCGGGAGGGGGATTCCCTCGGCATGCCGAAGCTTCCGGATGCCCTTGCGAAGTACGACGAGGCGGAGAAGATATACAACCTCCTCCCGGACTCGGCGGAGGGCAAGCAGGACGCAATCGAGAAGAGCGGGAAATTCCGCGACGAGAGGACCAGGCGGTTCGAGAGCCTCAAAGCCTCCCTCAAGGAGGCGTGGAGGATGAACAACAAGCCGCAGGCCAAGGCCTGCCTCGTGAAGATAATGGAGATGTTCCCCGACGAGTCGGACGAAAACTACCAGCAGGCCCGAATCTTTATGAACAGGATTACCGACCCGGATTCGGACCGGAAAGGCAAGTAGGCTGAAACATGAGGTTCATTCTCGAGAAGAAGGGCAAGCGGTTCGAATACGCAATCCCCGAAGGCAACATGATTGTCGGCCGCGACCGCAAATCGGACATCTCAATCCAGGATTCGAACATCTCGAGGCACCACATGTCGGTCATGAGGCGGTTCGAGGACGTGACAATCCGCGACCTCGGCTCCAGGAACGGGACCTTCGTGAACAACCAGAAAGTCACGGAATCGAAGCTCAAGCCGGGCGACATCGTGCGCATGGGGAACCTGAGCCTTTTCTTCGACGACGGATCGCCCGGACTCGAGGTCCCGGACGGGCTCGGCGCGGCAAACGACGAGGCGGAAAGGACCGGGGGTGCAACGCCGGCCACTCCGGAGGACGGCGTCCCGGCTCCGGCAGCGGCGCGAGCGCCCGCCCAGCAGAAAGCCGCAGAGGCCTTGCAACTCCCCTCGGCGCAGGCCCCGGCCGCCCCAAAGGCGCAGCCGGATCCCTTTCGGGAGCCCCCGTCCGGCGGCGACGAGTCCTTCTTCTCGAAGGTCGCGGACTTCTACGCCGCGCACAGGGTCCCTGTCCTGGTAGGTCTCGGCGCCGCGGCCGTGCTGGCCATCGCTGCCTCGATAGTTATCAACATGTCCAGGGGCAAGAAGTCCGAGGTCGGAAGGCAGATGCCGATACCCGTGTACGACGAGTTCCTCGACCGCGGCGTGGCTTTCTTCGAGAAGTGGATTGATCGCAGGAACCCGGAGGACCTGAAGGCCGCGAAGCAGCACTTCGCGAAAATCGTCAAGTACCACCCCGAGCGCATGACGGCGAACATCGTGTCCGACGTCCTGGAAACCTGGGAAAAGTCGGATCCTGAATACGACAGGTTCGACTGGGAACGAGCCAAGAGGCTTCTGAACGAGCTCGTCAACCACCCGAACTGCACCCCGTTCTCCAAGAACTTCGGCCAGTCGAAGATACAGTGGTGGAGGAACGAGCAGGTCACCAGGACAATGATCGCCGCGGGAGACAAGGCCGAGAGCGACGGAGACCTCGAAAAAGCCCTCGCCGAGTTCAAGAAGCTCGAGTCCTATCCCAAGTCGAGGGCATACGTCCTGAGGAAGGACAAAATCCCCGAAATCACGAGGAGGCTCTACGACAAGTACTACGCGATGGCGGAAGCGCGCCTCTCCTCCGACGACTGGGAGGGAGCCATAACCCAGTTCGAGACCGCGAAGAGGTTCGCGGAGGAGAAGGAGAAGAACGCGATAGAGAAGAGGATCTACGAGTGCAGGGGGAACATCACCGAAGCCAAGGTCTTCGACGAGATTCTGGACCTCGAGACCAGGGGCGAGATTGACGCCGCGCTGGCCAAGGTCGCCCAGGTGCCGGCGGAATCGAAGAACGCGCGGCGCGCCGAGAAAATCAAAGCCAGGCTCGATCAGAAGGTCCTGCTGCGCAACGGCAGGGACCTGTTTGAGAGCGGGCAGGCCGAGGCGGCGATAAAGACCCTCTCGGACCAGGCCGTGTTCTCGGACGCCGAGGCCGCGAACATCCGCGACAAGGCCCAGAAGATTATCTCCGCGCTCGAGAGGGGCGACGGAATCCTCAAGGAGACCATGGAGAAAATCAGGGCCATGGAGGAGCCCCAGAAGCTTTCGGGATTCGATTCGGCCCGCGAGGCCTGGTCCGAGGTGAAGAACATCGTCGGCGAGTCTTCGAACGTCTACTGGAAGCGCGCCGAGACCAGGATGTCCGACCTCACGAACGAGAAGATCGGAAAGCTCTACTTCGAGAAGGCCCAGGCCCTGATCTCCGCCGAGAGCCTCAAGAAGGCGAGGGACTTCATCGACCTCGCCAGGCAGTACGACCTGTCGCTGGGCACGAAGGAAATAAGGATGTGGAGGGAAGAGGCCGGCAAGAGGTACAACCAGGCCATCAACCTCGGCGAGACCGACCAGGCCTCCGCGAAGAAGCTCCTGCAGTGGATTATCGACGTCCTGAGGACCGGGGACTCCGAATACCTCGAAAAGGCGCGGAACGAGCTCTCCAAGATGAAATGATGGACTTCCCCAGATTCAAATACATGGCATGGGCCAAGGCCGCGGAGAAGAAGAGCGGTCTGCACCTGTGCTTCTCGGGAATGCCTCACCTCGCTGCTACCGACCTCATGCTCGACGAGAAGCCTCCGCGCCTCAAGCCGTCGGAGCCATATGGCGTCGGCGCCCTCAAGGACGCCATAGCCCGGAGGTACGGCGCGTCCCGCGGCGAGGTCTTCCTCTCGACCGGTACATCGTCCGCGAACTATCTCGCGATGGCCGTTCTCCTCGACCGCGGGGACGAGGTGGTCGTCGAGGAGCCGGCGTACGAGGCGCTCGTGCACCTGCCAAGGCTCTTCGGCGCGCGGGTCAGGAGATGGAAGAGGAAGTTCGAAACGGGATGGGGGCTTGATTTCGACTCTCTTGAAAAGCTGCTAAGGCCCAGGACAAGACTCGTGGTGCTCACGAACCCGCACAATCCCTCCGGAACGGCGCTCAGTCCCGTCGACCTCCGCAGGCTCGCGGCGCTCGCCAGGGAAAAGGGCTTCCTCGCGCTCGTGGACGAGGTCTACATCGACATGGCAGCCGGACCCCGGGGCGGATCCGCGTTTTCGGGGAAAGGCGGCGTCATAGCCACCAACAGCCTCACGAAGTCGTTCGGGCTTGGCGGAATCAGGCTGGGATGGGCGCTCGCGCCGGCGCGGATTGTGAAGGCGCTCGATGAATTCCAGGACCTCGTCAGCGTGATAAACCCTGAACCGTCCATGGACATCGCGCTCCGTGCATTCGGGAGGATTGGGAAGCTGGCGTCCTCGGCGCGGGCGTCGCTCGACGGGAAGCTCGAGATTGTCGAGGATTTCATGCGCTCCGGTCGAAGTCTGGAATGGGTCAGGCCCGACGCGAGCTTCTGCTTTCCGAGGCTCGAGAAGGGCCTGGACTGCCGCGGACTCGTCCGCATGCTCGAGGAGCGGTTCGGGACCTTCGTTGTTCCCGGATCGATGTTCGACGGCCTCGAACGCCATTTCAGGCTGGGTTTCGGGATACCGGAGAAGGAACTGAGGCGCGGCCTCGCGAACATTTCCTCTGCCCTGGCTGCAATCCGGCCATGAACCTTTTCGACCAAATCAGAAGCGCATGCGCGAAGGTCGCCGGCCTGGCCGGATATGTCCGGATTGACGAGGACAGGCTGCCTGCGTACGCCCGTTCGCTGGAAATCGGCCGCGATTCGCCCTCCCTGGATCCCGACGCGCATTTCATGGGACAGGAAGAGGAAACCCTCGCGTATTTCCTAACGCTTGATTCCATCAACTTCGGGTCAGGGTATTTCCCGCACCTCGTGAAACCCGAGGGCAGGTCGGGGTACTTCACGATTGCCGCGGCCCTCAAAAGGCGGTTTAAGTCCCAAGGACCGCTTTCAGCGGCCGAACTCGCGGGAATCACGACCGGGGATTGCGCGGAAATGCTCGAACAGCCTGCCGACTCCGGACCGAGGGAAGAGCTGATGGGGCTGTTCGGCCTCGCCCTGAACATGCTCGGTCTGCTTCTGGATGACCGTTTCGACGGGAGCTTCGTGAACATGGTGGAAGAAGCCGGCCGTTCCGCGGAGAAGCTTGCCGGGATTCTCTCGACCATGCCTTTCTTCAACGACGTGTCCCGGTACCGCGGACTGGAGGTCCCGTTCTACAAGAGGGCTCAGATAACGGCCGCCGACCTGGGTATGGCGTTCCATGGGAAGGGCTTCGGGGAATTCGCCGACCTCGGAATGCTTACGATTTTCGCGGACAACCTCGTGCCGCACGTCTTGAAGATTGATGGAGTGCTCAGGTTCGATCCCGATCTCGACGGGCGGATAGGGCGCGGCGAACTCATCGCGTCCGGCTCGGAGGAGGAGGTCGAAATACGGGCCTGCGCCCTGCACGCTGTCGAACTCATGGCCGCGCATCTCCGTTCATGCGGGAGCGAGGTCGATTCGGCGGCAATCGATTCCCTGCTCTGGAACCGCGGCCAGGGAAGGGAATACAAGGCGAGGCCCAGGCACAGGACGAGGTGCGTTTATTATTGAGCTTTGCCCGGAAGGCGATGGGAGCGGGCAAAGCTTTTTCCGCTCCGCCAAAGAAACCCTGAAAGAGCAGACTGTGGGAGCCGCCGGGGAGACCTTGCTTCAAAAGGCGGCGAAATATCAGGCATATACACTGCTTCATCCGTCTATCTGTTGGGGCAGGGCATTCCGCATCGCCGTTCATCGAGCGTTTCATGAAACGGCGCATTATACGTGCGACTGCAGGGGCAACTCGAATTCTACCTGCCATGCTCCTGCGCGTATTCCCTCTTTCCCGGGGGAGTGCCCAAATCCGACATGGTTTCCCTGATAGAGCGGTGCCGGACCCGGATTCCCGCAGGAGGCTTGATGCGCCTGACCTTCGCGCCCCAGGCAAGGCCGCCGGGCCTCGTCTCGAACGCGTCTTCCGGAAGATCCCGCAGGGCCTTGAACGGCCCCTCGTCGCGGGCGGCCAGGAAGAACCCCTGCTTCCAATCCCCGCTCTTCGGCGTGGCGACGAGATAGGACCAGCCCGCGGTGACCAGGCACTCGGGATACTTGAATCCGCGTTCGCGCTTGGAGAGGTCGTAGAACACCCAGCCCGCGTCCGGGTAGTAGACCTCGATGAAGCAGTGGCCCGAGTCGAAACCGGCGAACACGGCGCTCACCGTCTCCGACGGTATCCCCATGCGCCTGAGCATGGCGCATGCGAGCGAGGCCGTTGCGACGCAGTTGCCCGTGCGGTCCTTGAACGTCGTGTCGGAGGTGGAGCTCTTGCCGCTTTCGAACGCTACGTTCCTGTTTATCCACTCGCACACGGCTTCCACCGCGGCCTCGGCGTAGCCGGAGAGCAGCGCGGGCTCGTCGCATATCGGGGCGAAATCCGGATTCGCGGGGTTGATGCCGCCCTTGGAATCGGCCGCGAGCGAATAGGCCAAGGCTTTCTTCGTCTCCTCAGGATACGGCAGCTTCGCCATGGTATAGAGGGTGTTCCTGCACGAGATGGAGATGTCCATGTGCTGGACGACGATGATTTTTCCGCCTTTGGGGCTCTCCCACGTCATTACCAGGCTCCTGCAGCCCGAGTTCTTGAAGTCGAATACGACCTCCTTGGTGTCCGGAGGCTCGCTGCTCCGGAGCCTTTCGGATTCGATGACCTGTTCGTTGGTCGATCCCCAGAAGCTCATGATTAGGGGCACCGCGGCCATCGTCTTGAGGCCGGGTTCGGCCTGAATCTCCCACGCACGCTCTGCCTTGAGCTTTCTCGTGAATGTCTCGCCGTCGTATCTCCGCGCAGTGTTCGGAGGGGGGGAGTCGGGCTTCGCGGGCTCGGAAGTCCTGGCCCGCGTAATCGAGGCAATTTGCGACTTCGGTATGGTCAGCCTGCCGTCCTCGGTCTCTATTACGACCCGCTCTTCGTTCTCCTCGACGATCGTCCCTTCGATGACGTTGCCGTTGCTGAGCTCGATTTCGTCGGCATTGACCGACGCTGCTGTAAAGACGGCCGCAAGGAACACGGCAACCGTCGACTTCATACACTCCTCCTTCATGACCCGGATGAGTCGGACCGATTAGAAGCTGCGTCATTCCGGCGAAAGCCGGAATCCAGGACGCTTTACGGCTATGCCCTTGTCGAGAAGATCCTCGATTAGCTTCGAATGCTCATCCAGAACCTGTCTCTTCCCCCTTTACGCGAGCAGAATTGCTTCGTTAATTCGCGCCTTTTATCAGAAAAAGCACTGCAAAACATGTAGAGCATATGTTACCGAAGGTAGGGTCGGACCATCCCCCGTTTTCCTTCTGCTCATTCATGATGAACTCGGCGCCGTCCCTGTACCAGTCATGAACGCCGATGTTGCGGCTCTCGACCAGGTCGCATGCGTTCTCGATTATCCAAAGATGATAGCAATCCGAGTCCATGTCGGCCGGTTGCCCGCATCTGACCATGTAATGTGCGTCGATCCAGGCAAGCCCGTCCTGCATGGCAGTGAAGCTCTTTGAAGAATCATCCTTCCTGAGGTTGTTCGTCGCTTTCAGGCAGAATACAGACTGCGCCATTATGGCGATTGCCGAGGCTGTCATTGATCCCGTTGCCGAAGATCCGGGCTTGCCGCCCGGCTTGGGCACATCGCAGAAGGTGTAGCACCAGCCTCGCGCGCGGTCGAACGTGTTGGAAAGAGGCTTGAAAAACGCGTTTCCGTTCTTCTTGTCTTCAATGAGACTGTATCGCTGGACTTTCTCGGTTGAATCCTTCTGCTGGCAGGATAACGAATACTGAAGAAGGGCTTCCCAAACGTTCTTCGGGACGGAAATCCCGCATCTTGAAGCAGCAGCCAGGCCTGAGACGGCGAAGAATGTATTCCACCTGTCCGCATAAGCGTCTTTTTCAGGGAAAGACCATGCGATTCTCTCTTCTGTTGGGGGAAGGTTGTATGGATTGCCCGCTCCGTGATCATAGACCGAGCTCAATCCGCGGTTTTGGACAAGGAACTTGACAACCTTTTCCATCATCTTCATGTCTGGAATGGAGATGGCTGGATCGGCGACTCTACCTTGCGCGTGCAACTTCCTTTCGCGGATTTTTATTTCCGACGGCTCGATGCACTTGTATGCAGCTTCGATGGCCATCAAAGTCAGTCCTGCATCGAATGTGTACCACGATCCTTTCGCCGGGGGCATGACGTATTTCAATGAATCCCATTCAATCCAGCATTTGCGCAGGTATTCGATGCCCTTTAGAACGCTTTCATGCGAAGGTCCGGTGCCTGCTTTCAGCAGGGTGAATGTGCAAAGCGCAGTCACTCCCTTGGTCATGCATGCAATGCGCTGGCTTCCGCCATCGCTATCCCAACTGCCGTCTGGAGACTGCCTTGGGAGAAGGGCATCGATGCCTTTTCTAGCCGATGCGATCACTCGGTTCTTGAATTCCTTATCATTGTCTCCCATCTTTCTGCCGCCCTTCGATTCTTCGGCAGACAAAAGGCTTTGGAGCACGAAAAACGATATGCATACGAACGATGAAAAGAATCCTTCTGCTCGGAATGAGATTCGAATGCGTTTTCCGGCCATTGGCATACCTCCGTTAACCGGGGATGTTCATCTATCGTACTCTTTTTCTCGCTCTACCAGCCCTTGATTCAGCCATGAAGAGTCGAGTGTTGCGGAGGGGTTCCAAAATCGAACTGAAGTGCAATCGGTTCAAAGATGATTATCGACGGAGTCCGGCAGAAATCAAGACGCCTGACATCCGCCCAGCGCTGAAGAGTCGGGCGCGGAGCCGGTCGGGCCGGCAACCGGCAAGGGAGTCGTGGGGTTCGGGAAGGACTTGCGAGA
>DYIT01000169.1:7375-8412 GCA_020723505.1 Candidatus Kuenenia stuttgartensis | reverse complement strand
TGTTCCGCCGGGCCTTGACCGCGTCCGGCACCTGGTCGGGCATCGCCGCGGCGGGTTTCGGCATGGCGAACAAGCCGGGAGCTTCGGGGTTCGACCATCTGCGCGAATGGAACGCCCGCCTTGCCGAGGCGGGAATCGACGGGCGGGAAAGCTCGCCGATGCTGCTGCCCGACTACAGGAGAAAGGCGTGATGGAGCTCTCAGAAGAAGACATCATGGTCCGGGACATGTTCCGCAAGCTGGTGCGGAGCAGGCTGATGCCCATCGAGAACGCCGTCCTTTCCGGGGCCCGAAGCCTCGGGGACGCTGCGGCGGAAGTGCAGGCTTCAATCGAGGAGATGGGCGTCCGGGGAATGAACCTGCCCGAAGCGGCGGGCGGCGGGGGGATGTCGGTGCTTGCCGGGGTGCTGGCCGCCTTCGAGCTCGGGTTCACGTTCATCGACGCCCCGGTCGGGGACGTCCCGCCCCCGCTTCTCGATTGCGACGAAGAGCAGAGGAAGCTCTACCTGAAGCCCGTCATCGAGGGGACCCTTTCGCTGGGCGTGGCGTTCCGGGACATGCCCGGCGGCATGGAGACGCGCGCATCCGAGTCGGGCGGTTCCTATGTGCTGGAAGGCGACAAGATTCCGGACAGGGCCGGCGTGTCGCCCGATTTGTACCTCCTGTTCGCGAGAACCGGGAACGGCAAGCCGCGGGAATCGCTCACCTGCTTCATCTCCCGCGGGGACGCGCCGGGCATCGGCAGGGACGGGGCGGCCTTGCGCCTGAGGGGCGTCAGAATCCCGGCATCCCAGGTTCTGGGCCGGCCGAACGAGGCGTTCAGCCTGGGAAGGAAATGGTTCCCCTCCGAGCGCCTGCGCAGGGCCGCCCGCCAGACCGGCACTGCCGAGAGGCTTATCAGCATCGGCGCGGACTACGCCCGCGACTGGGTCAGGTTCGGACGCCCGCTTGCCGTGCTCCCTTCCGCGCGGTATCCCGCGATTTTCGCGCCATGCTGCCTCCGGTTCCCGCGCGGCGACATACAATACCGCGACCAGT
>DYIT01000169.1:0-7365 GCA_020723505.1 Candidatus Kuenenia stuttgartensis | reverse complement strand
GCGCGAGCGATGATACTCGACACCGCGGCATCCGCCGACGCAGGCAGGAACGTCGACAGGGAGTCGATGATGGCAAGGCTGCTCGCGCATGATCTTCTCAGGAGGACGGCGTCCAGGGTCGTGGAGATTCACGGCGGTCCGCTGCCGCATTTCAGCATCTGGACCGGCAAGCAGGACAGCGAGGCGGAGCTCGACCTTCTGCGCATGGGGATTTCAAGGGGCTTGATGAAAGCGTCATAGCAATCAGGGCTTCGGGCTCTTCGCGGAGCCCTGGCCCGCGGTGGAGGAAACCGACATGCCGGCGATCACAGTGGACGGCAGGACGATTGAAGCGCCCGGGGGCAGCATGGTGCTCGACGTGGTGCGGAGCATGGGAATCGCGATACCCACGCTCTGCAGCCACCCCGATATCCGGCCTTCGGGCGCCTGCGGGATTTGCGTGGTCGAAGTGTCCGGGCCATCGGGACCGCGCCTCGCCAATTCCTGCGCGACGGAAGTCTCCGACGGCATGACGATTCGGACGGACACGCCCTCGGTAAGGGGCGCGAGGAGGCAGGCTGCGGGCGCCCTGCTCTCCCGGGCGCCGGGCTCGGAAGCGGTCCGCAGGATTGCGCAGGAGATGGGGCTCGAAACCGGCAAGCACGACGCGGGCGGCGGGAAATGCATAGGGTGCGGCAACTGCGAGCAGGCATGCAGGGAAATCGCAGGGTCCGGCATCATCGGGTCGCGCGGCCACGGAGCAGTGAGGATCTTCGGGATTTTCGACTCCTCACGCATGAGCGAGTGCCACCTCTGCGGCGCATGCGCGCAGGTCTGCCCGACCGGGACGATTGACGTCGAATCGAGGGCTTCTGCGCTGCTCCGCGCCAGCGGAGGCAGGCTGTCATGCAGGCATGAACGGCTCGGACTGGTTTCAAACAGGCTCTGTTCAGCGAACTTCCGGTGCAGCCGCTGCGAGTTCGACCAGAACCTTCGGGACGCGTTCGGGGCCCATCCGGCGTTCGTCGCGAGACCGCGCGCCGCGTACGGGTTCACGAGTATCGAGGATTTCCTCTTCGATCCCGCGTGCGAATACGGCCCAGGGCACCTCTGGAGCAAGCGCCGGAACGGCGTGGTCCGCGTGGGCCTCGACGACATCGCCAGGAGGATTCTGGGACCGATTTCCAAAGTCGAGGTCGAGCATGCGGATTCCGGCGTCCAGGAGGAGGTCTCCATCACGGTCAGGTGCCGCAACGGGAGGACATCCAACGTCGCGTTTCCGGTGCCCGGCGCCATAGAGTCCGTGAATCCGCTCCTCTCCACCGATCCATCTGCGCCGACCAGGGATCCGTACCGCCGGGGATGGCTGTTCGACTTCAGGCCCAATCCCTACGCGCCCCGGGACGTGCGCCGGTTCACCGGGCACACTGCCTCGCTCTGGTTCCGGAAAGAGGCTCACGAAGTGAAGCGCCTGCTCAACATCGACAGGAAGACCCGCGGCGGCGACGGGGCCTTCCTCTGGATTGACGAGAGGAGCCTCGCCGGCGTCGAGTGGGGCGAGCTGGCCGGTTTCCTCACCATGGGAAGCCGGGAAGCGCGCGAGAAAGCCGTCTCATGACCCGGACGAGCCGGAACCAGACTGTGATGCGGTCCAGGCTCCTCCGGGTTATGTCACGCGCTTCGCGGATTCCACGCGAAGCCTGAAGCGACATGCTTCGCGTGGAATCAACGCCCCTCGAGGATCCAGCGCAGACGAATCTTCCATTTCCGCTCCCGGTGCAATATCCTATGCTCCATGGAAAAGCCCAAAATCCCGCGGTTCTCGTCCAGATTCGAGCGCGACGTCTCGTCGAACAGGCTCGATTCCAGGCTCGGAGAACTCAGATTCCGCGGGGAACGGATTCTCGACCTCACAGAGTCGAATCCGACGATTGCAGGATTCCGGTACGACGGGAAGGCCGTTCTCGATGCCCTGTCCTCGGCGGGATCCCTGGAATACGAGCCCACGCCCCGGGGACTCGCGGAAGCCAGGAAAGCCGTGGCGTCGTATTACGCCGGCATGGGCGCCGCCGTGGACGCTGATTCGGTATTCCTCACCGCGAGCACGAGCGAGGCATATTCCCTGGTGTTCAAGCTCCTTGCCAATCCAGGGGATGAAATCCTCATCCCGGCGCCCAGCTATCCCCTTCTCGAAGTCCTCGCCCCGCTGGACGGGGTGACGCCGAGGGCGTATCTGCTGTCCCGCCGCATGGACGGGGGATGGTCGCTCGACCGCGAGTCGGTCCGCATGGCCGCAGGGGACTCGACCGCGGCAATCGCCGCCGTCAGCCCCAACAACCCGACCGGAACTTACCTGAAGAAGGACGATTTGGCCTTCCTGAACGACTTCTGCGGCGCTTCCCGCGCGGCATTAATCGTCGACGAGGTTTTCCGCGATTTCCCTGCGTGCGAGGATCCCATGCGTGCTCCTACTTCCGCCTTCAACGGCGGTGCGCTCACGTTCACCCTGAGCGGAATCTCGAAAATCGCCGGACTCCCGCAAGTCAAGCTCGGATGGATTGTCGTCACCGGCCCCGAGGATTCAAAGAGCGAAGCAATGTCGCGCCTCGAGTTCATAGCCGACGCGTATCTTTCAGTCTCCGCGGCCGCCCAGCATTCCTGCCGGAGCTTCCTTGAAGGCAGGAGGGAAATCCAGGGCCAGATTCTCGCAAGGCTGTCAGAGAACGAGCTGATCCTCAAGTCCGCCCTCGGTCCTGGAAGCATGCTCCGCCCCGCTCCGAGGGAAGGGGGATGGTACGCGGTGCTCGATTCCGTCGGCGCGCTGGACGACGAGGAAACGACCATGCGTTGGCTCTCGGAGAGCCGCGTCCTGGTGCATCCAGGCTACTACTACGGATTCGAGGAAGACGGCATCTTCGTCCTGAGCCTGCTCACAAGGCCCGACGTGTTCCAAGAGGGGCTTTCCAGGATTTTAACCGGCATGCAGAAGCGATAAACGATGGAGCGGCAAGCTGAATCGGCGAAGTCATCGGCAAGTTCAGCGAAGACGACATTCGCCTCCCATAAGGAAGTTGAAGCATAGGCCGAAGGTCGAATGTCGAAATTTTATAGTCCAAGGTCGGAGGTCCAAGGCCGGACGTCCAAAGGCCGCTCAACTCGGGATCATCGACAAATTCAAGTCGATAGGGATTTGAATCGCATGGAGGCAATTGGAAGCCTCTCCGGGCAAGGGCGGAAGGCGCTTTGGCTGCCATTCATAGCGGTCATTCTGTTCCTCTCTCACGGATCGGATGCATATGCAAGAAATCGCATCTCGGGAAACCAGATGTCTGCGCACGGATCCCTGAAGCAAATCTATGAAGGGCAGGAAGAATTCAAGCGGGCGTGTATCAATGACGAGGATAAAGACGGAATCGGGGAATACGGCCTGCTTTCCGAACTAGTTCGAGACGAGAAATCACCTTTCATTGACTGCTTTCTGGGAGCAACCAACCAGGATGGTGTTTCATTCAAGTCAGGTTATTGCTTCACTCTCTACCTCCCTGAAAAAACCAATGCAAAGGAGAGGATGTACGTGGTCTATGCATGGCCTAGGGAACACGGGAAATCGGGATGGCTTACATACGTCATGAACCATACTGGGGATATCAGGGAGGTTACCATAGACTTACGACGGCAGGGACTTGCGAAGCCATGCGTCGACATGGCGTTTGACGGTAATCCGTTCGAAGGGGCGGGAATCAAACCGGAATGGAGCCCGAAAGGTACCATCGAGGATCTGAGCGAATGGCGCGAACTTTACAGGAGTCTTCGGATTTTCGCGCTTGTGGTCGGAATCCTTCTTATTCCTTTTGCTGTCGCTTTTGCAGTCAGAGAATGGAAAGCATCCGGAATTCCTTCGAGATTTGCCTGGTTGCCTGAAATTCGCGGTCAAATAGCCTCGGCCCTTCTCGGTGGTGTGCTTGCCCACGTTATATTCTTCAGATTCGTATGTGATCCAAAGCCTGAATACTGGTCCTTGGCAATAGTCATGGTAGCAGGTGTGCTTTCTCTAAATGAGGCTGTTGAGAAAGCTTCAATAGGATCGTTACTTGGTTTCATCAGTTCAGTCGCATTCATCCAGTTTGATACCAATGTATGGTACATCGTCATCCACAAATCGGATCCTTCTTTCGACTTGAATTCAATTGAGATAATCCCGGTTGCCTGCGTTCAATGCCTTACCATTCCCGCATCTTTCCTGCTTTCCCTGGCAGGCTTTCTGAGATCCATACTGAGACCTTACAAGCGGATACCGCCCAATTGACACCACGCCGGACGTGAGCCTGGATCTGTAAATGGACTTGCCGCAATGTAAAGCAGCTTTACGCATGCTGCAGCCATTGGATCGAGCAGAACGGTCCCTAGACAAGACCCGATGCATCCCACACACGGTCAAACCGAAGGCGGCGCGACAACTGGATCACCGGGAGGTGGGCTCTCCGGCATGCCGAACATGCAGATATTTAGCGTGGATGGAGCCGCGCCCTCCCACGCCGGAAAGGAGTCGCTCGGTCAAGCCGGAAGCTTATAGGTTATTCGGTATGGAATTTGATATTGATATCCAAGTTGTCTCTGATTCAATCGCCACGCTGGCTTGTGGACTTTTTTCCGGAGGCGTCATGAAGTGGAGAAATGCGGCGGCAGTGGTCCTCGGGATTCTGGTTGCGGCGATGCCTCAAGTGTTCGGCCAGACGCCGGACACGGACAAGGCGCTCAAGGAAATCACCGAAGCTGAGAAGTGGCTCTCCGGCCAGGGGGTGAAGAAGACCAATACCGCGCTCAAGCACTTCAACGCCGCTCTCAAGCTCATTGCCGCGGGGCCGCTGACCGAGCATCTGTCGGGCAGGATTTCGCTGGGCTCGGGAAAAGCGCATGCCGATCTCAAGAAGCACAAGGAAGCCGCGGAAAACCTCAGGATTCTGGCGCAGGCTCTGGCCGACAGGGTCTTCCGCTGGAAAGGGCAGGTAATGGGCCAGGGCGCCGCTGCCGACTGGTCGAGGATGATCCAGAAATCCCGGGAGGAAATCGATGCAGGCAGCATTTCCACGGGCCTTGCCGCGGAGCTCAAGAAGGTCGTCGAAGCGGCATCCGCGGAAAAGTACCAGCAACATGTCGTGCAGGCCGCGAAGTTCCTTCTGGGCCTGATTGCCGAGAAAGCGGGCAATCACAAGGAATCCGTCGACCTTTACCTGCCGCTTGCGGAGGAGCAGGCGAAGTTCCTGGAAGAGCAGGGCAAGAGGAGGATTGAGGCCGACAGGAACAGGCCGCGGACTCCCTCGAACGTGCCTGCGGCCGAGAAGCCGCCCGGAGTTCTGAAAGGCGAGTACCTGGCCGCCGTGGACGCTGCGCTGGACTGGCTCGCGAAGTTCCAGAAGGGAGACGGCGAGTGGTCCGAGGCCGCGCTCGACGAGATGAGCAAGGACGACCCGCTTCCACCGGCCAGGGTCAAGGTCTACCCCATGCCCGTGGCGGGCGCCCTTGCCACCATGGCTTTCCTGCGGGCCGGAGTCGTCATCGACGATTCAAAACGCGGAACCGCTCTCAGGAAGGCTCTCGAATGGGCCAAGGAAAAGCAGGCGGATGACGGCCACATCCCCTCGGGCACCGAGAACTACTGGATGGTGCAGGCCACATCATATTTCGCATGGGCGTTCGCCGATGCCGTTCTGATGCTGAAAGACCCTGAACCGTGGAAGGAACCGCTCAGGAAAGCCGTGGGATTCCTGGAAACCGCCCAGAACCCCGGCAAAGGATGGCGCTTCGGAGTCAAGCCGGGCGATAACGACTGCGAGGTGACGGCTCCGGCGCTTATTGCCCTCAGCCGCGCCAGGGCCGCCGGCGCTGAAGTGCAGGACTCCGCGATCGACGGCGGCCTGTCCTGGCTCGACTGGGCCACGGACGAGATTACCGGCAGGACCGGCTTCGCGAGCAAGGGCGATCCGGGCTCGATGAGGGCCGACTCCATGAAATTCAAGCCAGCCGACACCTGCACGGCCATGGCATTGTCGGCCAGGGCCCTGCTCGGCCAGGACCCGGGGAAAGGGCTGCTCGCGCTCGGCTACGACACTCTCTGGGGCAGGCCGCCCGATTGGGTTCCGGACAAGGACATCAACCTCCACTACTCGCATTTCTATACTCTTGCCTACGGGCTCAGGCCCGGCGCGGACGCCAATTACAACCTGAAACGTTTCGCGGACCTGCTCGTGAAGAACCAGGAGAAAACGAAAAGCGCGGCGGGATCCTGGCCGCCCATCTGCGCGCTGGCGGCCGACGGCAGGATAGCCGCGACGGCAAGGGCCATACTCTGCATCCTGAACGCAAGGGGAGTGAATCTCCCGCAGCCCCTCAAGCCCGAGAAGAAGAAGTAGCCGGGGACTGTGAGCCGTAAGCCGTAAGCAGTAAGCTATAAGCCGTAAGCTGTAAGCAAATGTAATACAACAAAATACAAATAACAAAAAACAACGAAACTCCAATAATCAAAATACAACGGGAAACACCTTGTCCTGGGTTAACCTCTCGATTCCTTTGGATTTTGTTCTTTGTTATTTCGCGGATTAAGCACATCTCCGTCATTCCGGCGTAGCCGGAATCCAGGACCTGTCGCCGTAAGCCGTTGCACGTCCCGCGTTGCGCGCCGTCATTCCGGAGAATTCCGGAATCCCGGATGCGTCAACCTGGAAGCCTTGATTCGAATATAATGGTAAAATTATCCCATGAAAAGAATCATTACGATACTGAAGACCGGGTTGAAGGAACCCGGCGGCCTGTGCAATCCTGCCAATCTAAATCCCGGCGAGAGAATGTCGATGGTGTGGCAGATTACCCTCGACGCCTGGGCTTTCAAGGGCGGCTCCGATGCTGAATCAAGACTTCAAAGACATGTTGTCTCTGTTTCTAGAAGAGAAGGTTGACTTCCTCGTGGTGGGATCCTACGCCCTTGCCGCGCACGGATGCCCCCGCGCGACCGGGGATATCGACCTCTGGGTTCGCTGCTCGAAGGCGAATTCGGTCAAGGTCTGGAAGGCTCTCGCCCGATTCGGCGCGCCGCTCAAGGGAGTCGAATCCTCTGAGTTCGAGGCTCCAGGAATCCTGTTCCAAATCGGCGTCCCTCCCAGAAGAATCGACATCCTTACTGTCATGACCGGCATCATCTTCGAGAGAGCCTGGGAAGCGAGAAAGACAGTGGAATTGGAAGGGATGAGCCTGCCGGTCATCGGGAAAGACCATTTCGTCGCGAACAAGAAGGCTGCGGGACGGCCCAAGGACCTGGCGGACGTGGCGCTTCTCGAGGAATACGAAGGCGGACGGGCCGTGGACTGTGAACAGTGAACCGTAAGCCGTGAG
>DYIT01000020.1:38016-53401 GCA_020723505.1 Candidatus Kuenenia stuttgartensis | reverse complement strand
TTTGCGAGTTGTCGACGCTTCGCGTCACGAAATTTCATGAATAAACCGGGTTAAGTGCCGCCGCAACGGCGGCCGCAAGTCGGGGATACGGTATGGGAATGGAGTCGCCGGTCGACGTGAGGGTCATGGAGGACATGGCTGTCGTTCGTCTGGCCTGCGGATCCGCGCCTTCCTCCGAGATAGTCCGGACCTTGAAGCGCAAGCTGGGCGACCTGAGGGTCTCCAAGATCGTCCTGGTCATGGACGACATCAGGAAGGTCGACGCGTCCATAACCTCCTTCATAGCCGCAGTGGACGACCTGATTAAGGAAGTCCCGAATCCGGTGATTGTTTTCGAATCCAGCGGACTGTTCGAGAGCATGGCCGGAAGCACCAGGCCTTATCTGTTTCCAAGGAGCGAGTCGGAAGCTCTCGATCGGGTCTCGGAGAAGTTCATATCCGCGCCCGGGCCTGCCGAAGGCGAGAAGACGCGCGTGCTGATTATCGAGGACGACAAGGACGTGATGGAGTTCCTCATCGACCTTCTGGCCACCGAGGACAGGTTCGACGTGAGGACCGCTTCCACGGGATTCGAAGGCGGGCTTGCGACGGCGTATTTCAAGCCCCACCTGATACTTCTCGACATCATGCTGCCCGACATCGACGGCCGCGACGTCTGCAGGATATTGAGGGGCAATCAGCACGTCGGGAATCCGAAAATCATCGCGATAACCGCCCTGTCCAGGGAGAAGGACGTTTCGGAGATAATCTCCGTCGGCGTCGACGACTACCTTGGGAAGCCGTTCAGGATGAACGTGCTGCTCAAGAAGATAGACCGGCTCATATCGAAGGAAGGCGGATAGGCGTACGGAGCGTAAGGAAGCCGGCCAGGCCGGCGGATGAACTGCGCATGCGATTCGCACCGCGGCGCGAAGGCGGGTCAGATGGAGAATCCGAAAAGGCACATCCTCATGGTGGACGATGAAATCCCCAACCTCAACCTGTTCCAGAAGCTGTTCAAGAAGAAGTACGTGGTCCATACCGCGTCATCGGGGAGCGAGGGGATTGACCTCATGGAGCGCAACCCGGTCGACCTGGTCATCTGCGACCAGCGCATGCCTGAGATGACCGGGGTCGTACTGCTCGAAGCGGTGCGGAGGAGGCATCCGAGGACATCCAGGATAATCATGACGGCCTACCTCGACGTGAAGGCCGCCATCGACGCAATCAACCGCGGCCAGGTATCGAGATACATAAGCAAGCCGTGGGACAACACCGAACTTGCCGCGCTGATTGAGCAGGAACTCAGGTTCATCTCCTACGAGGAGGAGAACGAGAGGCTCGCGCTCGACATACAGCGGCGGAACGTGGAGCTCGAGAAGGCGAACATCGAGCTCGAATCAATCGACCGAATCAAGACGGAGTTCTTCTCCAACGTCACGCACGAGCTGAAGACGCCGCTCCTTTCCTCCCTGGGATATCTCGATCTGCTCCTGAGCGGGCGCGGCGGCGAGATAGGAACGGGCCAGAAAAAGTACGTCGAGAAGGCATTCGACAGCATTGAGCGCCTGAAGGACCTGGTGACCGATCTCGTGGATTTCTCGGCTTACGAGCGCGGGCTGACGACCGCCGTGATGTCCGAATTCAACATCCTCAAGGTAATCAACGCGCAGACGGACATCATCGAGATCCAGGCGCGCCAGAAGGACATAGCAATCCGTAGATCCATGCCTGACAAGCCCCTCATGGTGAGGGCCGACATGTCGAGAATCGGCCAGGCCGTGGCCAACCTGGTCGGAAACGCTATCAAGTTCACGAACCAGGGCGGGAGGATATCCATCTCCGTGGAGGAGCGCGAAGGCATGGCGAGACTGGACGTGGCGGATACCGGCATCGGCATCGCCCCGGAGCACCTCGACAGGATATTCGAAAGGTTCTACCAGGTCGACTCGTCCACTACGAGGAAGTTCGGCGGCGCAGGGATCGGGCTCACGATTGTGAAGACCGTGGCCGAGCTCCACAAGGGGCAGTACGGCGTGACCTCGACGCCCGGACGCGGTTCGAATTTCTGGATTGCCATACCCCTCGCCGCCTCCGGTTCGTCCCCGGACGGGCGCGGATTCGCGCCCAAGTACGGGAGGATTCTGGTCGGCGTGATTGATCCGGACCTCGACGAACTCAGGCACGCCCAGAACCTCCTAGTCGCCGAGGGATTCAACGCAATCGTGGGAGTGACCATCGACGACGCCGTGCACATGGCGTCCGCGCATCCAGCCGACCTGATGCTGGTCTCGCTTTCTGCGGTCAGGGGCGACGAGGCCGCCGAAAAGCTGGGCATGGTGAAGACCGGCGGGAAGGACTTCGGCCTGTACTTCCTCAGGGACGCGCCGGAAAACGGCTCGAAACTGGCCGATCAGGCGGACGCGTGAGGGTCGCTCAGGAAACCGCTCAGGATCTCCGACGTCCTCGCCATCGTCATGGGAAAGTAGTATCCGCACGAAGCATGGGGCTCCGCGCTTCGTGCGGATTTTTGTGTTCTATGCCGCCCAAGCCGTTAAAATACCATCGGTTTCGGCTGGAATCGCCTTGGATTGTGGGAGGGTTCGCAGTGTCCCCGCAGAAAGATTCCCGGCCCGGCAGCGCCGGCACAGGCATTCGCGCCGCCGCGCTCCTTCTGGCTCTGGCGGTCGCCGCCCAAGGCTGCGGCTACGTCGGCATCGCCGGACTCGTGTACAAGATTGCCTCGGACCGCGAGGAAAAGGACGAACACGCCCCGGCCATCGCGTCCGCCTCCCCAATCGGCATCTCTCAGGGACAGCTGGTCACAATCAGGTACTCGATCGTCGATCCGGAATCCGACCCGTGCGACGTAACCCCGGGATATTCCCTCGACGGAGGACTGACCTTCTCTGCGCCCTCCGAGTTGCCGGCATCGCTCAGCGAAGGGACCGCCGAACTCTCATCGTCCCCCCGGGGACACGACCACGTCTTCGTCTGGAACGCGCCCGCCGATGTGCAAGGATACAACAGGACGGTCATCTTCCGGCTGACCCCGCGGGAACGCCGCACATCGGCCGCAGGACCCGACTGGAACTCCGCGCCCTTCGTGCTCTTCGCCAACTCCGCCCCCGCGGCGTCAGTGGAGACACCGGCAGGCAATCCGGGCGGAAGAGTCGAGATTGCCTACACGCTGTCCGACGGCGAAAGCAACCCCGCAAACGTCGCAGCGGCCTTCTCGATCGACGGCGGGACGACCTGGAACGTCCCGACCAGGTTCGCCGGGCTCGGTTCCGAAGGCGTATCGTCGCTCACCACTTCCCAGGCGGGGATAAGGCACGTCTTCAGGTGGGAAAGCTACCCCGACATGGGGGCGGGAGACTTCCAGGTCGTCTTCAGGGTGACTCCCACCGACTCGGTCAGCGGAGCCGCCGGAATCCCGGCCGTCTCTCCGCAGTTCACGGCAGGGAATTCGAGGGCGCGGACCGTGGCCGGCGGGGCGGCTTCCACCATGGGGAATCCCGTGTCCTGCGCCTCCGATTCAAGGGGCGTGATTTACTTCGCGGAGAATCCGGGCCACAGGATCTGGGCGTACAATCCCACATCCTCGACCCTCCTGGTGTGCGGCAGGAGCTTGAATCCTCGCGAGACAGCGGCCGTCGCGGGCGACGGGAGCGCCGGATTCGGGCCGGACAGCGTGCCCGGGCCCGAATCACCGCTGGACACGCCTCTCGGAATTGCAGCAGACAACGCTACGCCGCCGGCAGTCTACTTCGCCGATTCCCAGAACCACAGAATCAGGCGGATTGACGCATCGACCGGATTCGTCACCACGGTCTGCGGAAATGGCGCCGCCGGGACCGCCGACGCCTGCCCTGCCATCCTCGGCTCCCTGGACTCCCCGGAGGCGGTGGCCTGCGATTCCACCGGCAACCTGTTCATCGCGGACACGGGCAACAACGCAATCAGGTTCATCAACAGGGGCTTCATAGACAAGCCTGTCGCGGGCGTGACGGTGAAACCCGGCTGGATTGGAACCGTCGCCGGCCAGACAGGCGCGCCGGACGGATTCTCCGGCGACGGCGGCGCATCGACCGCCGCCCTGCTCGATTCGCCCGCCGCCATCGTCGTGGACCAAATCGGGAACTTCTTCTTCTGCGACAGTGGGAATTCGAGAATCCGCGGAGTCGCCGCCGGATCGGGAGTCCTGCCGTTCGGGTCGGTCGCAATAGCGGCGGGCTGCATAGGAACGGTCGCCGGCGGCGGAACCTACACGCCGGGATTGACAGAGCGCGGTCCCAGGACCGTGCAGCTCGGCGCGCCCTCGGGACTCGTGCTGACCCAGTCCGGCGGCATGTACTTCCCGGACTCCTCCGGCCACGCCATCTGCTTCGTGAACGGATCGAACACCGTCTCCGCCAACACGGGAGCCACGACCGTCAGCCCCGACAGGCTCGTGACCGTGGCCGGGACATGGAACGTCCCGGGATCCTCGGGAGACGGCGGTTCCGCGTTTCAGGCCCTGCTTCAAGATCCCTCGCATGTCTGCACGGCCACGGGCGGCATGCTGGCGTTCGTCGACGAAGGCAACGGCAGGATCAGGGTCCTGAACACGTCGCCTCCCGGCGGACCGGACTCGACCTTCGGCTCCGTCTCGCTTTCCTCGGCGGAAATCGGAACCGGCCTGCTTCCGGACAGCCCGGGCATCGGCGCCCCATCGGGACTCGATTCGTCCGGAGCGTCCGTTTTCTTCACGAGCGCCAGCGGGAACAGGATTTTCCGGTTCGACTCATCCTCGGGCGCAGTCGCAGCCGTTGCCGGTTCCGGCGCGGCAGGATCGGCGGACGGGCTTCCCGGCCAGGCCTCCTTCCTGTCGCCTGCCGACGTGGCCGTCAACTACACCGGCGTCGTGCTGCTCGTGGCGGACTCGGGCAACAGCGCAATCCGGATTGTGAACTTCGGCGGCGATACGTCAATCTACGGCGAAAACATCTCCGCCGGGGAGGTCGCTACCGTCACGGCAGCCGCCGGTCAGCTCCTTTCCCCGCAGGGTCTCGAGACCCACGAGGATGGGCGATCTCTTCGTGGCGGACACGGGCCACCACAGGATTGTGAGGGTGTCCTCGGTCGTGGGCACGGTGACGCCGGTCGCGGGCGACGGCACCCCGGGATTAGTGAACGGCCCGGCCCTTTCCGCGAGGTTCTCCTCCCCCTCCGGCGTGGCGGTGGATTCGTCGGGACTCATACTCGTCGTCGCCGACACGGGAAACAGCGCGATACGGCTCGTGAACCTGTCGACCTCGACCGTCGAAATCGGCTTCGTCACGAAGATAACCGTAGCCCCGGGCAGCACGGGAACCATAGGCGGCACGGGCTCGGCGGGATTCGCCGGCGACGGGATTCCGGCATGGACAGCGCCGTTCAACTCGCCTTCAAAGGTGGCCCTCGACGCGTTCCTGAACGTGTATGTCTCCGATTCCGGGAACAACAGAATCAGGAAAATCAGCTTCTCCTCCGGCCTTGTGTCGACTCTGCTCGGCGCAGGTCCCGCGGGCTTCAACGGCGACGGCCTTCCCGCCTCCGACACGTGGCTTGACAGCCCGGGCGGATTCGCCTTCGACCAGGCTGCGGGGGCGTACTTCTGCGACACGGGCAATGGCAGGGTAAGGCGGTTCATGCCGTGATGAAGGTCCGAATAGCGCTCGCCCAGGTGAATCCGACGGTCGGAGACATCGACGGGAACGCGTCCGTGATGGCCGACGCCGTCAAATCCGCCCAGGCTCAGGGAGCCGGCATCGTGGCATTCCCGGAACTGTCGATTTGCGGCTATCCCCCCGAAGACCTGATATTCAGCCGGGATTTCATCGTGAGGCAGAGGGACGCCATCGAAAACCTCGCCCGCCTTGCCCGCAAGGCTGTCGTCATCGCAGGCTTCGCGGAGGAGGAGGACGGAAAAATCTACAATTCCGCCGCCGTGATGCGCGAGGGCAGGATAGCCGCCGTGTACAGGAAGGCGGCGCTGCCGAACTACGGCGTCTTCGACGAGAAGCGGTATTTCACTCCGGGCGGGAAGGCGACGGTCCTGAGGACCGGCAGGACCTCCGCCGCCGTCAACATCTGCGAGGACATCTGGGTCGACGGCGGAGTCGCCGAAACCCAGAGCCTGGCCGGGGACGCCTGCCTAATCATCAACATCTCGTCCTCCCCCTTCCATGCAGGCAAGAGCGTGGACCGGAGAAAGCTCGTCTCCGGCAGGGCCAGGGACTTGAGGTGCTTCCTGGCCTACGTCAACCTGGTCGGCGGCCAGGACGAGCTCGTCTTCGACGGCGGAAGCATGATTGCCTCTCCTGACGGTTCCATGCTCTGCCGCGCGGGCTTTTTCGCAACCGATATGCTCCTGGCGGACGTGAACCTGGACGAGGCCCTGAAACTCCGCAGGGACCCGGAATTCGCCGCCAGGCAGTCGTCGTTCAAGCCGGCCTGGCCGGTGCCTGCGGTCAACCTCGGCCCCATCCCGGACTCCAGGATCGCGCTCAAGCCCCGCGCCGCCCCGGCGGAACCGAAATCCCCGGAGGAGGAAATCTACGGCGCCCTGGTCCTGGGCACGCGCGATTACGCATGCAAGAACGGCTTCACGGACGCCGTCCTCGGCCTCTCGGGCGGCGTGGACTCCGCGCTGACCGCCGTCGTCGCCGTGGACGCCCTCGGCCCGTCGCGGGTCCACGGCGTGGCCATGCCATCCAGGTACTCGTCGAGGGGAAGCCTGGAAGATGCGAGGGCCCTGGCTTCCAACGCGGGGATTGATTTGCTGGAGATATCCATCGAGAAGCCCTTCGGGGCGTACCTGGAGGTCTTCTCCGGGATATTCGCCGGGCTCAAGCAGGACGAGACCGAGGAGAACATCCAGGCGAGGATTCGCGGCAACCTCCTCATGGCGCTCTCGAACAAGCATGACTGGCTGGTCCTGACGACCGGGAACAAGAGCGAAATCAGCGTCGGATACAGCACTCTCTACGGCGACACCGCGGGGGGATTCGCCGTGATAAAGGACGTGTTCAAGACCATGGTGTACAGGCTCGTGGACTTCAGGAATGCGAAGGGGCAGGTCCCCGTGATAGCGCGCAGCATCATCGAGAAGCCCCCTTCCGCGGAACTCAAGCCCGGCCAGACCGACCAGGACACGCTCCCGCCCTACGACGTGCTCGACTCAATCCTCAGATCATACATCGAGCTCAACCTCCCTCCGTCCGAAATCGCCGCCGCGCACCGGGATTCTTCGCTTGTCAGGAAAGTGGTCGGCATGGTCGAAAGGAGCGAGTTCAAGCGCAGGCAGAGCCCGCCGGGCGTGAAGATAACGCCCCTCTCGTTCGGCCGCGACAGGAGAATGCCTGTGACGAACAGGTTCCGGGCATGATTCCACGCCAAGCGCGCCGCCTCGCGCCCGGCGTGTGATCATATTGTTTACAAATCGCCGCCGGTCGCATATCCTTCCCGCTTTTGCAGGCGGACCCCGACCGTTGCGAACGGGATTCCGCGGGACGCTTCGTGCTTGGAGTATCCGATGAATCGCAGGATTGATCTGCTGAGGACGGAGATGGCCGCCGCGGGGATCGGCGCGTTCTTCACGTGCTTCGAGGTCAACATCCAGTACCTCACCGGGTTCACGGGAGAGGACGCCGGCCTCTACGTCTCGCGCGACGAAGTCCGCCTCATAGTCGATTCGCGGTTCAAGGAGCAGGCGGCCGAGTCCGTGCCCGGATTCCCCCTGCTTCCGAGGAACGGCGAGTACGGGAAGATGGCGGACGAGCTCTCGTCCGCGGCCGGCGTGCGGGAAATCGGGCTCGAGGCGGACAGGATGTGCCACCGGGACTTCTCGAGGTTCTCCGGCCTTTTCAAGGCTGATTCCGTCAGGCCTCTCGAGGGTTTCGTGGAGAAGCTCAGGATGCGCAAGGACGCCGGCGAAGTCGCGCTGATTGGGAAGGCCTGCTCGGTCGCCATGGACGCGCTGGACGATGTCAGGAGGAGCCTCCGGCCCGGAGTGACCGAGAAAGACGCCGCCGACATGATGGAAGCGGCAATCCGGAGGCGCGGCGGGGCCAAGAGCGCCTTCGACATGTCAGTCCTCGCGAAGAAGCGGTCCGCCCAGCCTCACGGCAGGCCCTCGGACGCCGCGCTCGCGGACGGGGACATCCTCCTGATTGATTTCGGCGCGCTGGTGGACTCATACATGTCGGATTTGACTAGGGTGCTCTTCATCAATAGAATCGACCCTTTCTGGAAGGAAGTCTTCGACGTCGTCCTGACCGCCCAGGCCAGGGCGATTGAGGCGGCTCTGCCGGGCAAGCCGCTCAGCGACGTGGATCGCGCGGCGAGGGAATACATAGAAAGCAGGGGCTTCGGCTCCGCGTTCACTCACGCCGTGGGCCACGGCGTGGGACGCGAGATTCACGAGAGGCCCGCCGTCGGGGCCAGAAGCAGGGACCTCATGGAGCCGGGAATGGTGTTCACGGTCGAACCGGGCCTTTATTTCGCGGACAGGGGAGGCGTGAGGATTGAGGACATGGTCGTGATTGAGGAGCGCGGGGCAAGGGCGCTGTCCAGGCGGGAGACGGGCTTCGAAAGGGCCGTCGTCCGCGCCGGCGGGTAGGGGAACCGGGTTTTTTCGGAGCAGGGGAATGGACGTGGACCTTGTGAAGGAACTTGTGGCGATAATGAACTCGAACGGTCTCGCCGAGCTCGAGTACCAGACCGGAGGCGTCACCGTAAGGCTCAGGAAGGCGGCGGGCCCGGCTCCCGCGCCGGCCGAATCCGCATGCGCGCAGGCTCCCGCGCCCGCGAAGGCTTCCGCGCCGGAAGCGGCGACGGGAACGCCCACCCGCCCTGCAGGCGAATCCGAAATCCCCTCTCCGATGGTGGGAACGTTCTACCGCGCCTCCTCCCCGGACTCGCAGCCGTTCGTGTCGGTCGGCGATTCGGTGGAGCCCGACACGGTCATCGGCATCATAGAAGCCATGAAGATTATGAACGAAATCCCGGCGGGAGTCAGGGGCGTGATCAGGGAGTTCCTCGTCGTCGACCATGAGGCCGTCGAATACGGCCAGCCGCTCGCCGTGATTGAACCGGCGGCCTGATGCGGCCAGCCCGGCGGTTCCGTTCCCGGGACCCGCCGGGACGCCGGAATGCGCTCCTTCTCCGGACGGGGGCATTCCGCGGGGCGGAAGCGCAGTATTTGGATCGGGGGTTCTGATGTTCTCCAGGGTGCTCATAGCAAACCGCGGCGAAATCGCGCTGCGCATAATCAGGGCATGCAGGGAACTCGGCATCGAGACCGTCGCCGTGTATTCCGAGGAGGACCGCAACGCCGCCTATCTGAGGTTCGCCGACGAAACCGTCTGCATCGGCCCCGGCCAGAGCGACAAGAGCTACCTCGATATATCGAGGATAATCGCCGCAGCGGAGATTGCCTCCGTGGAGGCCATCCACCCCGGCTACGGCTTCCTCTCGGAGAACGGCCACTTCGCCGGCGTCTGCAGGTCCTGCGGCATAGAATTCATCGGGCCCTGCGCCGAAGTCCTCGATCTGGTGGGCAACAAGTCGAACGCGAGGAAATGCGCCGCCGCCGCCGGGGTCCCGGTGATTCCCGGAAGCGATTCGCTGGCGGGAACCGACGCCGATGCCATGGAGACCGCCAGGAAGCTCGGATATCCCGTCATGATAAAAGCCGCGGCGGGCGGCGGCGGCAAGGGGATGAGATCCGCCCACAACGACATCAGCCTCGCCGGAGGCCTGAGGGCCGCCAAGGCCGAGGCCGCTGCTTCGTTCAAGGACTCCTCCCTTTATCTCGAGAAGCTGATAAAGCCCGCCAGGCACGTGGAAGTGCAGATTCTCGCCGACCAGTTCGGGAACGTCGTCCATCTCGGCGAAAGGGACTGCTCGCTGCAGCGAAGGCACCAGAAGCTCATCGAAGAAACGCCTTCGCCGGCCGTGACGCCTGAGATCCGGCGCAGGCTCGGCGCCGAGGCGGTCGCCATCGCGAAAGCCGTGAACTACACGAACGCCGGCACGGTCGAGTTCCTCATCGATTCCGAAGGCAGGAACTATTTCATGGAGCTGAACGCGAGGATTCAGGTCGAACACCCCGTGACCGAGGCGGTCACCGGCATCGACCTCGTCAAGGAGCAAATCAGAATCGCCTCCGGCGAGAGGCTGAGGTTCTCCCAGGACGACGTCGCGCCCAGGGGCTGCGCAATCGAGTGCAGAATCAACGCCGAAGACCCGTCATGCGATTTCAAGCCCTCGCCTGGAAGGATATCCTTCTACTACCCGCCCGGAGGCAAGGGCGTGCGGGTCGATTCGCATATCCATTCGGGCTACGTCGTGTCGCCCAGGTACGATTCGCTGATTGCGAAACTAATAGTGCACCAGGACTCCAGGCAGGATGCCATCGTGTGCATGAGGAGGGCCCTGGAAGAATTCATCATCGACGGCGTCCAGACGACCATTCCCCTCTACCTGGAAATCCTCGGCCATGTGGACTTCGTAAACGGCCGCGTTGATACAGGCTTCGTCGAACGCTTCCTCTCCCGATGAATCGGCTCCGCCGATTCATCGGGCAGTCCTTGAAATTCGCGTCCTTCGCGAATTTTAAGGACTACAGTCCGGCTGTCGAATCCGCATCCCGGGGCAGCAGTCCCCGGGCGTTGTCGAGGATTGCCTTCAGGATGAGCCGTGCCACCTCGTCGCACAGCTTGCCAAGGCCTTCCTTCCTGCCGGAAGCGAGGAACGCGTGGAGGCTTGCGCCGAGGCTGTTCCTTAGCATGGCGCCGGCCCAGATTTCCCCTTCGCTCGAAATGAGCCGGCATTCGACCGTCGGACCGTGACCGCCGGAAGAGGCCCCTATCCTCGCGCCAATCGGCATGGATTCGACCATGCGCGCGAGTTCCGCCCGGATTCGTTCGCCCGCTGCCGCAAGGTCCGGTTCGCCGGGGGGAGCGGACACCACGAAGCGAATCAAGGCGGGGCTCGACGACGCCGGCTTCAGCGCCTCCAGTCCGCCCCCGGACGCCGGATTCCTCGAAGGCGCGAACAGCGACGGTCCGAACACTGCCCCGAACACGATTCCCGCGAGCACGCCGCCCAGAGCCGCCTTGAGCATCGAAGGGACCTTCCTCGCCGCCCCGGGGCCGCCACGCGACGTCAGAACCGTCGTTTCGGCTTCCCTCCGCCCCGCCCCGGAGTAAGGCGCACTCGCGTCCTTGCCCCCGGCCCGGACCGGGCGGCATGGAATCCCCGAGATCTCCGCCGCCAGTTCCCGGGCCGAGCCATGCCTTCCATCCCTGTCCCGCGAAAGCATCTTCAGAACCAGCGACGCGACCCGCTTCGAAACCGAATGGTTGATCACGGAAGGGTCGGGCGCCCCGTCCCTGCACCGGGCGCGGAGAACCGCTCCCGGAGTCCGGCCGCCGAAGGGCAGCTTTCCGGTCAGCATCTCGAAGAGCAGCACTCCGAGGGAGTAGATGTCGGACCGGCCGTCCAGTTCCCCGAGCATGGCCTGCTCGGGCGAAGCGTACTCCGGCGTCCCGACGAAGCAGTCCTTCTCGCCGGCCTCCGGCAACGATCCGATGCTCCTGGATATGCCGAAATCCATCACCTTCACGCCGCCGGCCGGCGTTATCTGGATGTTCGACGGCTTGATGTCGCCGTGGACCAGGCCCGCGTCATGCGCGGCCGCGAGCCCTTCCGCGACCTGTCTCGCGATTTCCAGGGCCTGTCCCTCGGGAAGGTCGCCGCGCAGCCCGAGGATTTCCGATAGCGGCATGCCGGGCGCATATTCCATCGCCACGTATGGCCTGCCTTCGTGGGTTCCGGCGGAGTAGATTCTCACAACGCAGGGGTGGTCGAGCCTCGCAGCGGCTCTGGCCTCCTGGATTATCCTGTCCCTGGAGGAATCCCCGCGGGAAGAGGGCCACCCGAGCTTGACAGCGACCTCCCTGTCGAGTGCGAGGTCTCGGGCGAGATAAACCAGGCCCATGCCGCCGCGGCCGATTTCGCGAAGAATCCGGTATGGCCCCACCTGGGACGGCGGATCATCGCACGTCGCGATGCCCGAGCGATGCGCAGGTTCGGTCTCGCGATTCTCCATGCCTGTGGGTTTCATCTATGCTCTCCATAACCCGGACGAGCCGGAGCCGCATATATATGCGCAGGCTCGTCCGGGTTATATCACGCGCTTCGCGCGTGCCTTACTGCAAATCTCCATAGTTCCTAACAGTTACCTTCTGCTTGACTGTTCAAATCCCGGATTCCGCACATTTAGACGACCGAGAGCCTGTTTTGTTGGATTCTTTTTCCCTTGTATCGCAGAAAACCTGTTCGTCTTTGCGCACATTCTTTCCATGTATCGTTCCCGTCCACGTTCTCGTACACGAATTCCACACGAAGCACGCAGTCACGCGCTGCGTAGTGAAACCCGCGGAAGCCTCTTTTCGTTTCTCCTGGCGAAGGCGGGCAGAGTCTTCGAGGGTGTTCGGCGCTGGATTTCCGGATGCTTACGCCGTATTATTTGTCAAAATAGTTTACAAATCGTGCCGGAAAGTCCGGAACGTCAGCCGGCAGCCCCGGAGAAGTCGGAAATGCCGAGAATCACAGTCGCAGCCGGTCCTCAGAAAGGTCTCGTGGTCGAGTTCGAGGACGAAGCCCTCATCGGCAGGGCATCGAACAACCTGATTCGTCTCGAAGGGACGCAGGTTTCCAGGAACCACGCAAGGATCTCGAGAAAGGGCAATCAATACTACGTTACGGACCTCGAGAGCAGGAACGGCGTCATCGTCGACGGGAAGGCTGCAGAAGAAGCGGTTCTCGGGGCCGGATCTGAAATCCGCATCGGCAGCTCATTGCTGAGGTTCGACTGCACGGAGTCCGAGGAAAAAGCCGTGTCCGAGCGCGAAGCAGTCATCGTGACCGAGGACGGATCGGCGACGGGGGTAATATCCACGGCTTTCGACGCGGGGGAAGCGTCAATCGACGACATGTCCGCCCGGGACGGCGACGACATCGAGAAACTGCGCAAGGCGCATGGCAGGCTCAGGGTGCTTTATGAAGCCGGAATCATTATCAACTCGGTCCTGGACATGGACACTGTTCTCCGGCGGCTCCTCGAATCCGTCATGGGGATACTCGAAGCCGACCGCGGCATCGTCATGCTGAGAGGCGGAAGCCCGTCCGATTACTACCCCGGCGCGGTCAAGGTGAAGGAGGGATGCGAGGCGAGCATCACGCTGAGCAAGACGATTCTGAACCGGGTGGTGAAGCATGGTAAGGCGATTCTGAGTTCGGACGCGCTGGGCGACCCCAGGTTCGGAAAGAGCGAGAGCATCCAGCTGGGCGACGTGCGGTCCGTGATGTGCGTGCCGCTAATCTGCCGCAAGAACACCCTCGGGGCGCTCTACGTCGACAAGACGAAGCCTTACAGGGCCTTCGAAGAGGACGACCTCAGGCTTCTGGCGACGATTTCCTCGCAGGCAGCGGTCGCGATTGAGAACGCGAGGATGTACTCCGCCGCCAGGGAGGAGAACGTGAACCTCCGCCGAATCGTCTCGGAGAAGAGCAGGCTCGTGTTCGCGAGCAAGGCAATGCGGGGGGTGATGGAAGCGGTCGATAAAATCGCCCACACCGGCAGCACCGTGCTCATAAGGGGCGAGACCGGCACGGGCAAGGAAGTCGTGGCAAGACTCATCCACCAGAAGAGCCCCCGCTCCGAGAAGCCCATGATCTGCGTCAACTGCGCCGCTGTTCCCGAACCCCTGCTCGAGAGCGAGCTGTTCGGGCACGAGAAGGGGGCGTTCACCGGCGCCGTCGGCAGGCACCCGGGGATGTTCGAGCTCGCCGACGGGGGAACCCTCTTCCTGGACGAAATCGGCGAGATGCCCCTCCCCATCCAGACCAAACTCCTTCGTGCAATCGAGGAAAAGAAGTTCATGCGCGTCGGGGGAGTCGAGAACATCTCCGTGGACGTGCGCATCATCGCCGCTTCCAACCGGGACCTGGAGTCCGAGACCGAAGCCGGGAGGTTCCGCAGCGACCTGTACTACAGGCTCGCGGTCGTTCCTCTCGAGATTCCGCCCCTCCGGGAACGTCCCGAGGACGTGCCCGAGCTGCTGTCGTTCTTCCTCGGTTCTTACAACAAGGAAACCGGCAAGAAGATAGAGGGGTTCTCGGACAGGGCGCTCGCGGCGCTCATGTCCTACCACTGGCCGGGAAACGTACGGGAGCTCAGGAACCTGGTCGAGCAGGCGGTCGTCATGTCCGACGGCCCGATTGTCGGGATAGACGACCTCCCTGAGAGGGTCGCCGCCGGAACCGCGGCTCCCGGCTCCGCGCGTCCGGCGGGCGGGAGCAGCCTGAATCTGCCGGAGATAATAGAGGAAACCGAGAAGCTCTCGATAGAGCGGGCGCTGCGCAAGGCGGGATTCAAGAAAATCGAGGCCGCCCGCCTGCTCAACGTCTCGAGGCCAACGCTCGACAAGAAAATAAAGAAGTACGGCATAGATGTCGGCAGAGAATGAAATCAGGCCGCCTGTGGGCGGCCGCGCAGTGCTGCGTCGGGAGGTCCTTTCCTTCGCGCTCGCCGCGTCCGGAGTGCTCTTGCAGGCGGCGATGTTCCACCCCGTGAACGCGGGCATTCTGGCGGTCGCGGCTTTCGCGCCGTGGATCATCCTGGTCGAACTGCGCGGATACGCGGCCCTGGCCGCGTGGGGATACGCCGCCGGGACGGCCTTCTTCTGCCTGGGGCTGTTCTGGCTCGCGTCCGCAAGCCCCGTGCTCCTGGCCCTCCTTCTCGTACCCCTCGGCCTGTTCCCAGCCGCGGCCGCCCTCGCCCTCCGCATGGCGAGGACCAGGCTCGGGCTGCCGTATTGCGTGTCCGCGCCCCTGGTCCTGACGGCCTTCGAATTCCTGAGGTCCTTCATAGCCACCGGCTTCCCCTGGCTTTTCGCAGGCCATGCGTTCCACGGATCCGGAATCCTGATTCAGACCGCCGACATCGCAGGGCCCTACGGGCTGAGCCTCCTCGCGTTCCTGGTCAACGGCCTGATTGCGGACACGGCGCTCCATTTCTCGGGAGCTCGAAAACTCCGACCGTCCCTCCTCCTGAAGGCCGCCGCAGCGACCGCAGTCCTCTGGTCGTCGGCTTTCGCCTACGGCGCCCTGAGGATGGGAGGGGATTTCACAGAAGGCCCGGTCGTCTTCGTCGTGCAGGGAAACATACCGCAGGACATCAAGCTCTCCGGGACTTCGACGAAGGAAATCTGGGACAGGCACCTCGGGCTCACTCTGAAGGCTCGCGGCAGCGGCGCCGACCTCGTCGTCTGGCCGGAAACCATGGTTCCGGGGGGCCTGGACCAGGAATCCT
>DYIT01000020.1:0-38006 GCA_020723505.1 Candidatus Kuenenia stuttgartensis | reverse complement strand
CGCTCTTCGACGTGGCTTCAGGCCTCGGCGCGCACTTGCTGATTGGATCGGGCTCGCACTCCCCGGCGCAGGACGGGAGCATCAGCGACTTCAACAGCGCGTTCTTCATATCCCCTTCCAGGAGGATTGAAGGGCGCTACGATAAGATGCACCTCGTGCCCGGAGGCGAGTACATACCGTTCCGCAGGGTCTTTCCCGCCGTCGAGGGGATTGTTCTCGATTCGCTCGGATATGCCCCCTCGGTCCTGCCCGGACTGGAAAAGGACGTGTTCGTCCTCCCTTACAGGGGCGGGAAGGTCGAGTTCTCCGCGGTCATCTGCTATGAAATCGTGTTCGCAGGCGTGGTAAGGGGGTTCGTCCGCGACGGCGCCAGGTTCATCGTCAACGTCACCAACGAGGGATGGTTCAAGGACAGCTTCGAGTTCGAGCAGATGATAGCCATCGACAAGTTCCGCGCGGTCGAGAACAGGGTCAGCATCGTCAGGGCCGCAAACACCGGCATATCTGCGGTGATTGACCCCGACGGGAAGGTAATCGCCCGCGTCGAGGGGCCCGGGGGGAGAATCAAGGAAGTCGAGGGCGTCCTGCGATGCGCGGTGCCGCTCGACTCGCGGAAGCCCGTCTACGGCATCTTCGGCGATGCTTTCGCGTGGACGGTATTCGCCGCAGCCGTCGCCCTCCTTGCATTCGCCGCCCTTCCAGGGACGGCGCGGACCAGGGCTGCCGGATGCATCATGAAAATTGGACTCCGCCGGCCCCCGCAGACATGACGCTCCACCGGAGGCGGCGGCGGAATTCCAGGAATTTTCCTTGACATCCGGGCGGTCGCGCTTAGGATTTAGCCAAAATTCAAATTTCCGAGAATTGCGGAGGTAGCGGCAGATGAGCAAGGTCGCCAAGATTTTCGTCATCATCATCCTCGTCTTCGCCATCATCTACGTCGGCGTGAACGCGTCCCTCCTAGCGAAGCAGGAACATTTCAAGTTCCTGTACCTGAAGGAGGTCGAGGTCCACAAGAAGGACAACGCGGACAAGGACGCCGAAATCAAGCTCCAGAAGGACAAGGTCGCCTCGATGACCGGGAATTACAACACCGAGCGCGAAAGGGCGGACAACCTCGAGACTCAGCTCAATACCCAGATTTCGAACAACAAGAACCTGGAAACGAAATGGGATCAGCTGAACGCCAACTACACGAGCCTCGAGCAGAGGTATCAGACGCTGTCAACGGAACTCAAGGACAGCCGCGAGGAAATCAAGACCCTCCAGGCCGCCAACACCGACGCCAAGAACAAGCTGGACGCCGCGCTCAAGCGCAGGGACCAGGCGCAGGACGACCTCGCCCGGCTCCAGAAGGAGAGCAGCGACCTGAAAATCGTCCTCGACGACCTCAAGAAGCGCCACGTGGAGCTCGCCATGAAGAACCAGGAGCTCAAGTTCACGCTCAACGGCATCCAGGAGAAAATCAAGGTGCCGATTGAAGACATCAACAACAAGATGCCCAATATAAGCGGGCAGGTCGTGGGCGTGAGCAACAAGCACAACCTCGTCGTGATAAACAAGGGCGAGGAGGATTCGGTCCAGGTCGGTTTCACCTTCACGATTTTCCGCGGCAACGAATACGTCGCCAAGATGGTCATCGAGAAGGTGTTCCCCAACCAGGCCGCCGGCAGGGTGCTGGACATGAGCAAGAAGGACAAGGTGCTGGTCGGCGACAAGGTGGCTACGAAAATCTACTAGGCCGCATTGAGGTTCGGAGGATTCCATGGCCAAGAAGCGCGGTCCGGGGCCCGGTGACAAGAAGGGCGCTCCCGTCGACAAGAAGAAAACCAAGGGGAGAGAGGAAGAGCCCGAACTGAAGGAAGAACCCGCCGGGGATGAGGAAAGCCAGACAGATGCCGCGGCGACTGTTGACCCCAAGACCCAGGAAGCAAGCCAGCTGCTCACGGCCCTCCTCATCGTGGCTTTCTCCTTCATTTTCGTGGGCATCCTCCTGACCTGGCATCACATGCACAAGCATTACGACACGCCTTTCCTGGGGATGGTGAAGAAGGGCGCCGGAAACGAAGTCAAGGACCTCGTCGCCAAGGAGATGGGCGCGGAAGTGGCGGAAGAAGAGCCGTCTTCCGAGGAGAAGACCGGCGAGGAAGCCAAGCCGGACGACTCAGCGGGTGAAAAGAAGAGCGACGAAGAGACCCCCCCCGCGGATGACAGCGGCGAAAAGAAGGCTGACGAGTCGGAGAACAAGCCCGCCGACGAAGGCGAAAGCGACTCGGAATCGGGTGGCGAATCCGAAGGCGAATAGCTCCCGGTCTTCTCCCGGCGAAGCTCACATCCTTTCCGCGGCAGGGGATCGCGGCCGGACCGGGCGTCTGAAGCCTGTGGCCCTGTCCGCCCCCGGCAGATCCCGGCCCGACCAAGCCCGTTGCAGAACCCGGACTTCTTCCGGACAGCCCGAACCGGGATTGGACGATTTCCTTGATTAATGCTTGCGGTGCTCGGACGCTCCTTCTGGATTCAGCCGGATGAAAGCGACGGAATGAACGGTTCAGAAGATGAAAGATCCTTGAACGGACCTGGCGGTCCGGAAAAGCCCGGTGCTCCACCGGCATCCTCCATCCCGGACGAAGAGCCGGAATCAGGTCCGGCTCCCGCTTCGCCGGACCCGGATGCCGGGCACGGGGACGAACCATCGGAATCCGAGGATGACTCCCCCCTGTCTCCGTCCGGCGAATCGTGCCCCGGAGAGGATTCCGACGGCGCGGACGAGCCGGTCGAGGAGGAGCAGGAGGATGCGGACGGGGCTTCGGAACCCGAAATCGAACCCGCGGAAATCCAGGCGATAACCGAAGCGCTGCTGTTCGCTTCCGACAGGCCCCTGTCCCCGTCCAAGACCGCCTCCATCATCGGCCGGGGCGTCCGAAGCCTTCACGTGAGAGCTGCCGCGGCCGAACTCAACTCGGCATACGAGCGGAACGGCTCGTCCTTCCGGATTGAGGAAATCGCGGGCGGCCTACAGATGCTAACGCTCGGCAGGTTCGACGAATGGATTGCCAGACTGCGCACCGAGGAGAAGAGCGCAAAGCTGTCGGAGGCGGCCCTGGACATCCTGGCGGTCATCGCCTACAAGCAGCCCATTCTGAAAGCGGACGTCAACCACATCCGCGGGGTCGAGTCCGGGCCGCTGCTCAGGACCCTTATTGAAAAGAACCTCGTGCGCATCGCCGGAAGGGCCGACCAGCCCGGCAGACCGATGCTGTACGGGACGACCAGGAAGTTCCTGGAGGTTTTCGGCCTCAAATCACTGGCCGATCTGCCCAAGACGGATTCGCTGGGCTGATTTGACCGCGACGCCAATGCGTCGCCGGGGAGGATTGAATGTCGGAGAGAAAGTCGGAGAAGAAGGAAAAAGTCAAGCCCGGAATGTGGGCGTGGTTCCAGAGGAACGAGAAGATACTCCTTACCGCCATAATCATCGGGATTTTCCCGACATTCGGATTCGGCACCGTGGTCATATCCGCGCTGACCGGGGAGCTCAAGGACGACACCGCCGCAATTATCGACGGCGATGCCGTGCCGATGAGCGTCTACAACGAATACACGCGCAGGTATCTCCTCCCGCTGCAAAACTTCGTGAGGAGCATGAAGTCGCATCCGCAGTGGGGCGGTTTCTTCGGCAGATGGGAAGGCATCGGCAATGAAATCGTATGGAAGAGGATTGCGGTTCTGAAGGAGGCAGGGCAGGCGGGGATTATCGTCCCGGACGCGGAACTGAAGGATTATGTGACCGACTTCTTCGAGTTCGAGAACAAGTACTCGTATCAGCTGTACATCGGCGCCGGCCCGGACGAGGACTCCCTTGAGTACTACAGGACGATGTTCTTCTTCCAGGGCGTCTACAATCGCTCGGAAGACGGCAAGAAGATGACCTTCGACGCGAAACGCTACGAAACAGCCGTCAAGGGGATGAACCTGAGCCTTGAGGAGTTCGAGAGGACCCTGCGCGAGGACCTGGTCATAAAGAAGCTCAGGTACTACGCCGAGCTGCCGAACATCATACCGGTGAACGACATCTACGAGAAGTTCCGGAAGGAAAAGGAGGAGGTCAGGATTCAGTTCCTCCGGTTCGACGTGGACCGGTTCGAACCGCCCGCCGAGGAAGTCAAGGAGGCGGATCTCGAGCTTTTCTATCAAAGCAACCGCAGGAAGTTCGAGGATCCGCCGAAAAGGAGCTTCGAGTGCGTTTTCGCCCCGACGGCCAGGCTGGAAGCCTTGATTGACCCGTCGGAAGCCGAGATGAAGGCGCACTACGAGGCCAACAAGGACAAATTCAAGGAGCCGGCGGACCCGAAGGAGAAGGAAAAGGAACAGAAGCCTGGGGAGCCTCCGGCCAAACCCGAGCCCAAGTACAAGCCCTTCGAGAACGAGGACGTCAGGAGCGCAATCAGGAAGGAATTAATCAGGAAAAAGGCCGGGGACACGCTCAAGGATTTCATGAAGGAGCTCGCCGACAGGTTAAAGAGCGTGGAAACCAGAATCAGGACAGAGAACGCCGCGAGCCGCGAGGGCCTGATTAAGCATCTCAGGGAGGACATCGTCTTCTCGGACATGGCGGACCAGATTAACCGCAACGTCTCCAAATGGAAAATCGCCCAGTATCCCGCTTATCGCGTCGATGCGCTGCAAAGCGAAGGGCTGTTCTCCAAGGACGAGATTAGGGAACGATTCGGAGCCATAGGAGTGCGCATTGCGGACAAGGTCTTCGAGACTGAAATCCTCACCGTCAAGGAACCCCTCAGCGTCTCGGAAGGTTACATCCTCTTCCGCGGAATCGAAGATCGCGGCCCAACGGCGCCGCCGCTCGCCACAATCCGGGACAGGGTGATTGCCGAGCGGAAGAACCAGAAACGCATCGACCTCGCCCGGGCAAGGGCCGAAGAGATGAGGAAGAAGATGGCGACATCCGGCTTCAACGCCGTTGCCGCCGCCGAGGGGCTCAAAATATCGAAGTCCCGGTTCTTCGAAAAGAAAGCCGTGTCCGTGCCCGGCGACGGCGATAATCCCCCCCTGGGACAGGCATCGGCCGTCATCTCCACGGCCTTCACCCTGAGGGGCGACGAGGTCTCCCCGGTCATAAACGAGCCGGAGTTCGGCGCGGTCTACCTGATTCAGGTGGTCGAGCGGAAGACCCCCTCGAAGGAGGACATGTCCATAGACGATTTCGGCCGGCTCAGGTCCGAGGATGAACGCGGGTCAAGGTCCGGAATCCAGGACAGGTACGGGCCGAAATGGGAAGAGCGGCACAAAGTGGAAGACCTCCTGCGAAACAGGGCGACGCACGCTTCCGGATCAAGGTGATGCCCTTCCCCTTCCTTGACCGGCCATCGCCGTCCGGGTATCATTTCCGGAGCCGGGTTTCAGGGCGGCTTACGGCATGGAGCGAATCGCCCGCGGTGGTTCTTGAGGGCATCTGAAATGGAATACGGAAGAATATTCTCCGCTCCTGCGCTGTTCGGGAGCCTGGGCCTTCCTGAAATACTCCTAATCCTCGCAATCGTGATCCTCCTGTTCGGGGCTTCCCGGATTCCGGAGCTCGCCCGGTCGCTCGGCAAGGGCGTCGACGAGTTCAAGAAAGGCCTGAAGGGCGAAACCGAGGAGAAGAAGGAACTCCAGCCCCCGCAGGAAGCGAAGAAGATAGAGGACAAGAAGTAGATGATTTGATACGCCCCGTCTGCGGCGATTCAATTGAGCCGCAGCGTCTTCCTGCCTGCCCAACGCCACACGTCGCCCAGATTCAGATACCGCAGGCGCAGGAAGAAGACATAGGTCTTGAACAGCCCGCCGATTGCGTTGAACAGCGGATTCCTGCCGAATCTCACCAGTTTCTCAATCAGGGGAATCAGCGGCGGGTACTCCACGGCAACGGGGAAGATCTGGGCAAGCCCCTCGAACGCCTCGACGCCCTCGATGTCCATCACCGATTTCCGCCAGAAGAATTCGGGGAATTCCACGTCGTTTTTCCGGAGCAGCCCCATCTCCTCGGCCTTCCTGGCGATTTCCGTGCCCGGATACGGCTGGAAGATGGATACGGCGGCATACGCAGGCCTGATGGAGGAGTTGAAGCGGAGCGTCCCCATCGCGCCCTCGATACTCTCTCCCGGAAGACCGATGATGTTCTGCGTCACGAGCGGCACGCCGTGCTCCTTGAGCCTTGCCGACGTGACCCTGAAGAGGTCGTTGGACTGCTTCCGGTGCAGGAGCTCCCTTCGCATCTCCTCGTCCGCCGTCTCGAGGCCGATATGGACCCCGGTGCATTTTATGCGCCTGAGCAGATCGGCCACTTCTTCGGTGAGGAACTCCGCCCTGGCGTAACAGGTGACGGGAACCGCCACCTGCTCGTACATGCCGGTGAATTCCCGGAGCCACTCGGCGTCGATGACGAACGTGTCGTCCGATATGTGGATTATCCTCACGCCGCCCCTTGAGAGGATTAGTCGCACCTCTTCCATGACGTTGACTACGCTCCGGCGGCGCAGCTTCTTCCCCTTGCCGCGGTAGATCTCGCCCAGCGCCTTGTTATAGCAGTAGGAACAGTTGAAGGGGCACCCGCGGGCCGTGAGAAGGCGCATGGCTGCGAGCTTAGAGTACTGCGGGTATCTGGAAAGAAGCGCCCTGTCGGGAAACGGCAGCGAATCGAGGTCCTCGTTGAGCGGCCTGACGTCGTTCCTGTGAATCCTGCCGTCCTTTTTAATCCAGAAATTCCTTGTCTGCGTCACGTCCTCGCCTGCTTCCAGCTTGTCGCAGAGCTCGGCCATCGCCTCCTCGGCTTCTCCCCTGCAGACTGCGTCGGCGCCTTCGGTCTCGACGCATTCGGGGAAATAGGTGGGATGCGGGCCTCCGAAAACCGAGAAGAACGAGGAGGTCTTCTTGAGGGCGGAATTGAGCCTCAACATCTCGGCATGCATGCCGGTCATCAGCGAGTATCCGACCACGTCCGGCCGCGTCTTGAGCACGTACTCCTCCACCCCGTCCTCCAGGCCGATGTCGAAGAAGTCGGTCTGGTGCCCCCTGGCCTTGAGATACGACGAGATGTACATGATTCCCAGGGGTTCCGTGAAGTGCGTCTTGTGTATGAACAGTACTTTCAGGTCCGCGTCCTCAACGTGTAGCGGACGCCTCGGATTTGCGGGGCGCCAGCTGCAAACCAGTGCGGGATTCTACCCGCTGCCCCGGAAATCCGGAAGCATCATTCCCCGGATTAATTCCACCCTCCCGGCCTCGTCCGCGGGATCGGGCGCCGGCTAATGATTCTTGACATCCGCCGGCAGGAGTTTAGCATGCAGCGCCAAAGCAGTCCGGAGGCCATGTTGATCGAGGCGATTGGCTTAAAAAAACATTTCGGCGGCAACGGCGCCGTCAAGGCCGTCGACGGGGTCGACTTCCGCTGCGCGGACGGAGAGATTACGGGATTGCTGGGCCCGAACGGGGCCGGCAAGACCACGACCCTAAGGATGATCGCCGGGCTGATCCGCCCCATGTCGGGGAAGGTCCTGATCGACGGCGTGGACGCCGGGGCCGAACCAGGACTCGCAAGGTCCAGGCTGGGTGTGCAGTCCGACATGACCGGCGTGTATCCCAGACTCACACCAAGGGAGCAGCTCGAATACTACGGCCGTTTCTACGGTCTCCGCGGACGCATCCTTCAAGAACGGGTAGGATTCGTCATCAACCTGCTCAGGATGGGCGAATTCGCCGATCGAAGAGCGGAAGGCTTCTCCAGGGGGCAGAGGCAGAAGATAGTAATCGGCAGGGCGCTCGTGCACGACCCGCCGAACATCATCATGGACGAGCCGACCAACGGGCTCGACGTCCTCGCGGTCCGGGACACCCGTGAAACGATTAAGTCCTTCCGCGTCCATGGAAAATGCGTCCTGTTCAGCACGCACTACATGGACGAAGCCGAGAAGCTCTGCGACCGGATAGCCATCATCTCCGCCGGGAAAATCCTGGCGTGGGGGACGCCCGGGGATCTCATGAACCGCACCGGGACGTCGTGTCTCGAGGACGCCTTCACCGCGCTCGCGGGGCCCGGCAGCCTGTCCCGCGGCATTCAGGAAACATGAACCGATGACGAGTGGAATCCTCAACATCTGGAGGAAGGAGCTTCAGGACACGGTCCGCGACCGGAAAACCCTGATTCACGGGATGATAATCCCCCTGGCCATCGGTATCGCGTATGCCGCCCTGAATCCTCTCCTTACCGCCTTCATGGAGGCTAAGGCAGAGAAGCCAATCGAGGTTCTCGTGAAGGGAATCGAGAACTCGGACGCGCTGTTCGCGGACATCTGCGGTCGCATGGGAATTACGCTTGTCCCCTTCGAAGGAGACCTAGAAGGTGCGGTGGCGTCGGGCGAACACTCCGCGGGAATCATCCTCACGCGCGACTTCTCCTCCAGGGTGAAAACCGAGAAGGAGGCGTCCCTTGTGCTATTGACCAACAGCACAGCCGGCGGCCTGTTCGGCGGGAGGTTCTCCGTAAAGAGGCTGGAGTTGGCCCTCTTTGCCTACAGCCAGGCGGTGTCCGCGCAACGCCTCCTGGTGCGCAGGATAGATCCGTCCATACTGGCCCCCGTCACGCTGGACTCGCGCGATCTGTCGAGCAGAGCCCAGCGGGCGGGCCTGTTCGCGGCCTTCATGCTCCCGTTGCTCGTCGCAATAGTCGCGGCCCAGGGAGGTATGTTCATCGCCATCGACGTCACCGCAGGCGAGAAGGAAAGGGGCACGCTCGAAGCGCTCCTGGCCACTCCGGCCTCGGACGCCGAGATTTTCATCGGAAAACTCTCCGCCGTGTTCACCATGACCGCAGTGCCAGTCGCGCTGACCCTCGCCGGCTTCTGGATTGCAGGAAGCATGCTGCCGGAATCCGTCACCAAAGGCGCCGAGCTTCCGCCGGCCGTCGTCGCATGCTCGGTCCTGCTCGCGCTCCCTCTGGCGTTGTTCCTGAACGTCGTGCTCATGATAATCAGCATAAGAACCAGGACCTTCAAGGACGCGCAATCATCCCTCATGCCCGTGATATTCTGCGTCACGGCGGCGGCAATGGCCGCGGCATTCGTACCCCCTCCACATCCGCTCATGTTCCTTATCCCGGTCTATGGCACGTCCGCCGTTGTCGGATCCCTTGCGCTCGCAGGTCCGATGCCGGAACATGCGGTGCTTTTCAGCGTGGCTGGCAGCGCGGCAGCATCGGCCGCCGGAATCATACTGGGGCTTTGGATGTTCAACCGCGAGCGCCTGCTCTACAGCGTCTAGTTCCGCGCCTCCGCGCTGGAATTCCGGCCTCGAATCGGCGTTTCAGACCCGGTTTCCCACCCGATCCCGGCGCAGACTCCCGTGGCCGTTTGCCGTGCCTGCAACATATTGGAGCCCAGGGACTTGCACTCCCCCGGAGGAACAGCCGATTGAGGGGAAGGGGCACGCCGCTTGCACTCTCCGCTGTAGGAACTATCATTCGGAAGGAAGCGTTAGGAGGGAACGACATGAAGAAGTTCTTGAAAAGCAAGGACATGCTTCTCCTCGTGAGCTTCGGGAATTTCATCCTATGGATGACGATTAGCTTTCTCATCGTCGGCGGCTGCGCGTTCGGACAGGAGCCCTACAAGCTCTCCAAGATTGGCCCCCTTGGAAGCGGCTTGACCGCCCACCCTGTCCTGTGGTGGTACAACTACCTGCATACGGCCACCTTGGCCATCTCCGTCCCCTTGATGTTCATCTACATCCGGAGAGCCTTTAGCGCCAAGAAACGCAATGAGGAATGACTTCCGGCGATGGGACATGATTATCTCGGCAAGCAGGCGGACCGACATCCCGGCGTTCTATTCGAAGTGGTTTCGAAACCGCCTCGACGCCGGCTTCTGCCTGGTGCAGAATCCCTTCCGGAAATCGCAGATATCACGGATTTCCCTGCGCAGGGAAGAGGTCGACGCGTTCGTGTTCTGGACGAGGAATCCGGATCCGTTCCTCGAAGCCTTGGATGCCGTCGATGCTGGAGGCTTCCCCTACTATTTCCTGTTCACGCTGACAGGCTACGGCCTGCCTCTCGAGCCCTCGGTTCCGGCAGTGGATTCGGCCGTCGAATCCCTGAAACGACTGTCGCGGCGATTGGGATCGGAACGCGTCGTCTGGCGCTATGATCCGATAATCTACCGCCGTGGTATCACGCCGGCATGGCACTTGGAAAACTTCTCGCGCCTGGCAGAACGCCTTTGCGGTCATGTGGTTGCGGTAAAAGTCAGCTTCCTCGACCTCTACAGGAAGACCAACAGAAGGATGGCCGCAATCGACGGCTTTGCGCCGGAGGATCCCGCTGCCGGTCCCGGTGCGCTGGATTTGCTGGCATCGATGGCACGGATTGCCGCAGGAAACGGCATGCGAATCGAGACCTGCGCCGAGGATCTCAATCTCTCCGGTACTGGAGCCTCCAGAGGAGCCTGCATCGATCTACCCCTCCTTGAACGCCTGTGCTCAGGACCGATCCGGGCTGACAAGGATCCGGGCCAACGACCGCTCTGCATGTGCGTGTCCAGCAAGGATATTGGAACGACAGACAGCTGCGGTCACGGCTGCGTATATTGCTATGCGAATTCGAGCATCGAGGCCGGGAAAAAAGGCCTTTCAAGGCATGATCCATTCGGTCCTTCGCTGCTGCCTCTGTAAAATGCGGGGACTGACCCCATGCGCGAGATGACTTAATTCCCAGGAAATCGGTATGAATTTTCCTTAATATTCGCGAAACTTTTTTTTTTTGCGAGAATAACTTCAACCGATGTCGGAGAATGCTCCGGCATTCGAACGGCTGGATTTCCCAGCCATAATAAGTAATTAAGCTGAATCAGGATGTCCGAGGCGCTTGCGATTTCAAGAATCGTCCTGACCGCGTTCTACGCGGCATCCGCACTTGCCTATGCTGCGGTCTTCACGGGTTTCTGGCCTTCGAAGACCTTCCGTGCGACCGGACTACTTCTGGCGACCATTCTTCTCCATATCGCATATCTCGCTTCCATTTCCCTCCTTACCACCCACCCGCCCGTGTACAGCATCTGGGACGTGGCCGGCGTCCTGGCTCTCGCCGTCGCCCTGGTGTACCTCTACGTGGAGTCGCGCATGAGGGAGAAGACGACCGGGGTTTTCATTGCATGCCTCTCCGCGGCTCTCATGGCACTGTCGGCTGCGGCCTATGACCCTTCCTACGTCGCGGAACCGGTGGTGGCGGCCAACAGGTCGATTCTCCTCCATATCGCTCCGGCGATAATCGCCTACGCCGGATTCACCGTATCCTTCATACTGAGCTGCCTCTATCTGATGCTCCATGTGAGCATAAAGAAGAACAGGTTCGGCATCGTCTTCGACAAGCTTCCCCCCCTTGAAACGCTGGGAGACATGAACCGGAGGTCTGTGGAGTTCGGAGTGCTGTTTCTCGGCCTTTCCATCTGCATGGGGGCGGTATTCTCGGCCAAGGCGTTCGACATGTCGAACATCCTGGATTCCAAGGTGCTTTCCGTCGCCGCGGGCTGGGCGGTCTTCGTGTCCGCCGCGGCGCTGGCGAGGTTCCGCGTGCTGAGCAGGGTGAAGCTTGCGATTCTTTCTATTATGGGATTCGTCGTTCTCCTCGCATCGGTTGCGGTCGTCAATCCCTTCTTCGGAAAGTTCCACAAATTCGGGTAGCGATATGCGGAAAGCGGCGAGGTTATATCCGGTTTTCCTGAAGCTTGAAGGCAAGCTCGCGGTGGTGGTGGGAGCCGGCATGGTCGCGCTCAGGAAGGCCGAATCCCTCCTCGAATGCGGGGCACGCGTCAAGATTGTGGGGCCCGATGCATGCGGGGCGATCCGAAGCCTCGCCTCGGCCGGCCGTGTTGATCTGCGCGTGCGCAGGTTCAGGAAGAACGACCTCGGCGGCGCGGTCCTGGCCTTCGCCGCGACCGACGATGCCGCCGTCAACGCCGCCGTCGCGGCGAGGGCAAGGGATCTTGGCATCCCAGTGAACTCGGCGGACGATCCGGACAACTGCGACTTCTACGTGCCTTCGACCGTCTCGAGGGGCGGCATGGTCGCGGCCGTCTCGACCGGCGGCCTCTGCCCCGCGCTGGCGGTGAAGGCGCGGAAAATCATCGAGGCCGCAATAAGCCCGGGATTCGGGATCCTCCTTCGCGACCTGGCCGCTCTGCGCGAAAATCTTAAACGGAAGTATCCCCGGGATCCCGGGATGAGGAAGAGGATTCTCGAGTCAATCGCCGAATCGGACGCCCTCGACCTTCTGGATGCCGGAGATCTGGATTCGTACCGGAAGACGCTCGAAAAATGGAAATCATCGTCATAGGCCTCAACTACAGGACCGCTCCCGTGGAAATCAGGGAGACCGCGTCCGTCTCTGCGACGGAGGCGAAGGCGTTCGTCGAGGCCGCCCTCTCGAAAGGAGCCGCGGTCGAGGCCATGGTTCTGACTACATGCAACCGGACCGAGTTCTACGGCGTCGGTTTGGACGCCGGCGAAGCCGGGCTTGCACTGCTCTCAGCCGCCGCCTCCGTGAAACCCGCGCTCGCGTCCGTGGACAAATCGCTGTTCTATACGCTCAGGGGCCGCGAAGCCGTCGAGCACCTGGCGCGGGTGGCCTGCGGGCTCGACTCCCAGGTTCTCGGCGAGGATGAGATTATCGGCCAGGTGAGGGAAGCCTTCGATTCGGCCGCGAAGGCGGGCGGCGCGGGGCTCGTGCTCTCGAAGCTCGGGTCCGCCGTGCTTGCAGCCGGAGGCAGGACAAGGTCCGAGACAGCGCTGTGCCGGGGCGCGATGTCGGTGAGTTCCGCGGCCGTCGATCTCGCAAGGAAGGTATTCAGGACGCTCGAAAACAAGGCCGCGCTCGTGATTGGGGCCGGAACCATGGCAAGGCTTGCCTGCGCGTGCCTGAAATCCGCGGGCGTGTCGGGAATCGTGATTGCCAACCGGTCCCTGGACCGCGCGAAGGAGCTGGCTTCCGCCTTCGGGGGACGGGCCGAAACTCTGGAATCCGTCCCGGCCGTTCTGCCGGGATGCGACCTGGTGATCTCCGCCGTCGGCGGCGGCAGGATTCTGCTCGCCCTGGCTGACGTCGAGAAATCGTGCGCCGCCGACTCCGGCAGGACCACGCTCATCATCGACATCTCCGTGCCGAGAAGCGTCGATCCCGCCGTCGGGAATCTGGACTCGGTGTATTTGAAGAGCATCGACGACCTTAACATGATAATAAAGCGCAATGCGGAATCCAGGGCTCGCGAGGTGCCTGCCGCGGAGGCAATCGCCGCGCATGAATCCGGGAAGTTCATGGAATGGTTCGGACGCCTGAGCGCAGAGGCGGCCATTGCCGAGTTCGCCGGAATGCTGGAACGAATCAGGAAGGAAGAGGTGGGAAAGGCGCTCAGGAACGGGGACGAAAAAAGCAGGAAGGAACTCGATAGGCTCACGAGATGCATCATGGATAAAATCATTTTCCATCCCGCCTCGGCGCTCAGGCGCATCGCCGGGTCGCCGGCGGATTTCGAAAGATGCACCGTTTGCCTCAAGGAGCTTTTCGGACTGAATGGCGGAACCGATAAAAAGGATTAGAATCGGAACGCGCGGCAGCCGGCTGGCGCTTGCGCAGGCGGGAGCCCTTGCCGCCGCCCTCAAGAAGGCCTTCCCGGGCCTCGAGTGCGAAATCGTCGAAGTCAGGACTTCCGGCGACGCGGATCTCGAAACAAGGATTTCCGACAGCCGTTCCACGGGCGTCTTCGTCAGGGAAATCGAGACCGAACTCCTTCTCGGAAAGGTCGATCTCGCCGTGCACAGCCTGAAAGACCTCCCCACGGCCCTTCCCAGCGGCCTGATACTCGGGGCGGTCCTCCCGCGCGGCGACTGCCGCGACGCTGCCCTCACCAGGGACGGGACGAAGCTAGCCGACCTCAAGGCCGGCTCCACCGTCGCGACGGGCAGCTACCGGAGGCAGGCCCAGGTGCTTGCCCTGAGGCCCGACCTCAAAGTCGTCCCCGTGCGCGGAAACGTGGACACCAGGATTCGCAAGCTCATGGATGGCGAATTCGACGCCCTTATCGTCGCCGCCGCTGCGCTCGAGAGGCTCGGCGACCGGCGCGGCGCTGCCCAGGTTCTGGACCCGGAGGAATTCGTGCCGGCGGCGGGCCAGGGAATCATCGGAGTGGAAATCACCCTCGACGACCCTGTCGCAAGGCTGGCGGCGGCTTCCGTCAACGACGAGGATGTGTTCATGGAGGCCGAGGCGGAGAGGGCGTTCATAAGAAGGCTCGGCAGCGGATGCTCGCTGCCTGCCGGCGCGCGCGCATCCGCCGGTGACATCGGTCTGGATGTCTGGGGATTCATTTCCCGGCCGGACGGGACTTCCGCGGTCCGCGGCCGGTTCAAAGGAGGACACTCCAATGCCGCGGATGCCGGGGAGGCGCTGGCCGACGACCTGCTACGCCGCGGGGGAAGGCGCATTCTGGACGAGTTTTCTTGCGGGAGGCCCTGATGAGCGCAGGATTCGTTTCTCTCATAGGGGCCGGGCCCGGCGACCCTGGACTGCTGACGATCAGGGCGGCCAAGGCAATCGGCTGCGCGGAAGCGGTCCTCTACGACCATCTCGTCCATCCCGACGTCCTTGCCCATGCCTCGTCCGGAGCAGAAATCATCTACACGGGAAAGCAGGGCGGGACGGATTACATCAGCCAGAAGGACTTGACGTCCCTCATGCTCGACCGCGCCCGGACCGGGAAGAGGGTCGCGAGAATCAAGGGGGGCGACCCGTTCATCTTCGGCAGGGGAGGCGAGGAGGCCCTTGCCTGCGCCGAAGCCGGAATCGCATTCGAAGTCATACCCGGCGTCTCATCGGCCCATGCCTGTCCTGCGTATGCCGGCATACCGCTGACGCACAGGGATTTGGCGTCCCACGTGACGTTCGTCACCGGCCACGAGGGCGCAGGCAAGGAGGGCGCAGGCGTGGATTGGAACGCGATTGCCAATACCGGCGGCACCCTTTGCTTCCTGATGGGCATGAAGAACCTCCCGGATATCGCGGGGCGCCTCGTCGGCGGCGGTCTTCCCCCTGATACGCCCGCCGCGGCCGTCGAGTGGGGGACCTATCCGAGACAGAGGACGGTGACTTCCAAGTTGTCGGGAATCGCCGCCGAATGCGCCAAAGCGGGCCTGGGCGCTCCCGCGGTGGTGGTCGTGGGAAAGGTCGCCGCCCTGCGCGAGAAGCTCGCGTGGTTCGAGAAGAAGCCGCTGTTCGGGCTCCGAGTGCTGGTGACAAGGCCCGAAGGCCAGGCCGCGGAAATCAGCGGAATGCTGTCGGATGCGGGCGCAGAACCCGTCCACATCCCGCTGATTAGGATTGCGGGACCGGCGAATCCATCGAAGCTCCGGGACGCCCTGTCCAGGCTCCAGGAGTTCGATTTCGTCCTGTTCACGAGCGTCAACGCCGTGGACCACTTCTTCGGGCACATGAGGGAGATGGGATTCGATTCCCGGTCTCTCTGCGGCGTGCGAGTCGCCGCAATCGGACCGGTCACCGCTTCGGCCCTGGAAGAACGCGGAATCCTGCCGGATTTGAAACCCGCAGAATTCACATCAGATGCGCTGGTTTCCGAGCTCTCCTCCGCTGCCGACCTCAAGGGCAAGTCCATCCTGCTCCCGAGATCGTCCGCCGCCCCGCAGGGGCTCAGGGATTCGCTCGCGGCGCTGGGAGCAGCCGTGGAGGAGGTCGAGGCGTACAGGACCCTGTCCGCCGAACCCGGTCCGGAAGCGCTTGAAAAGGCAGGGAACCGGATAGATGCATCCGTCTTCATGAGTTCCTCGGCGGCCGAGGCGCTCGCCTCCGGGGGCTGCTCCGCGGCAATCAGGGCGCTAGTGTCCGCGTCCAGGATTTTCAGCATCGGCCCCGAAACCTCCGGGACTCTGAGACGGCTGGGGTACGGTCCGTTGGAAGCCGCCGTCCACACGTCCCAGGGCGTCGTGGCGACTATGCTGGATTTTTACAGGAACCGCAGATGATTGGGATTTCCAAGCTGTATTGCGGCGCGGTCGAAACCGCGGACGAACTCCGCTACGGACCCTCCGCTGCCCGGAACCTGAAGCGCGTGGAAGAACCCACCTGCAGGCCGAGGGAGCGGAAACCCGTCGTGGTCTGGAACGCGACGAGGCGGTGCAACCTCAGGTGCGTTCACTGCTACTCCGAATCGGCGGACAGGGACTACGCAGGGGAGCTTGCGACCGCCGAAGCGAAGAAGCTCATAGACGACCTCGCCGGGTTCGGCGCGCCTGTAATCCTGTTTTCCGGCGGCGAACCGCTCATAAGGCCGGACCTGTTCGAGCTGGTGAAATACGCGGTCGGGAAGAAGCTCAGGGCCGTCATATCGACCAACGGGACGCTAATCGACGCGGACGCCGCTTCCAGGCTGGCTGAGGCGGGAATCGCCTACGTCGGGGTCAGCATCGACGGGCTCGAACGCGTCAACGACGGATTCAGGCGCGTCAGGGGCGCCTTCGCGAAAGCCCTTTCGGGAATCAGGGCATGCATGAAGGCGGGCGTGAAGACCGGCCTCCGGTTCACGATCACGCGCAGGAACGCCCAGGAAGTGCCGGGCATATTCGACCTCATAGAAAATGAGGGGATTGGCAGGGCATGCTTCTACCATCTGGTCTACGCAGGCAGGGGCAGCAAGCTCATGGACGAGGATTTGGGCAGGGCGGAGGCACGGATAGTCCTCGACCTCATAATCGACCGGACTGCCATGCTCTTCGAAAAGGGGCTCAAACCCGAAGTCCTCACCGTGGACAACCATTCCGACGGCCCGGCGCTGTATCTGAGGCTGGCCAGGGAAGGGTCCCCAAGGGCCCCGGAGGTCCTGCGGCTCCTCGGGATGAACGGGGGCAACTCGACCGGTTCGGGCATCGGATGCGTGGGATTCACCGGGGACGTGCATCCGGACCAGTTCTGGAGGCACCTTGTCCTCGGCAACGTGAGGGAAAGACCGTTCAGCGAGATCTGGGGGAAGCCGGGCCACCCGATGCTTTCAGAGCTCAGGGACCGCAAGCCGCGCCTCAAGGGCAAGTGCGGGCAATGCAAGTTTGTCGCCGAGTGCAACGGGAATTTCCGGGTCAGGGCCGAAGCAGCCACCGGGGACCTCTGGGCGCCGGATCCGGCCTGCATCCTCACCGACGAAGAAACGGGCTGGGGAGGCAAGAAATGACCGGAGGCGCCGCCGAGACCGTCCGTCCGCCGCGGATTGTCGCCTGGGAGGTCACGAGACGCTGCATCCTCAAGTGCAAACACTGCCGGGGAGCCTCTGCGGACTCGGTTTACCAGGGCGAACTTGACGCCTCCGAGTGCATGGCCTTCATCGAAAAGCTCGCCTCATGGGCTTCGCCGATGATTATCTTCACGGGCGGAGAGCCCCTTCTCAGGCCTGACATCTGGATCCTCCTGGAAAAAGCGGCGGCGTCCGGATTCAAAACCGCCCTGGCCACGTGCGGAGGGCCGGTCGATCCCGGAACCGCCCGCAGGATAAAGGAGTCCGGGATAAGCAGGGTTTCCGTGAGCCTGGACGGTGCGACTGCGGGCACCCATGACGCGTTCAGGTGCGTAGATGGCGCGTTCGACGCCGCCCTGCGCGGAATCCGGAACCTGAAGGCCGCGGGCGTGGAATTCCAGGTGAACACGACGATATCCAGGCACAACCGGGCTGAACTTCCAGCCATCGCCGCGCTCGCGGCTGATCTCGGCGCGACCGCCTTCGACTGCTTCCTTCTCGTACCCACAGGAAGGGGAATGGATCTGGCAGCGTGGGAGCTCAGCGCGGAAGAATACGAAACCACCCTGGAATGGATTGCCGACCTCAAGGATTCCCTCCCCCTGGAAATCAGGGTGACCTGCGCGCCGCACTACCAGAGAATCCTCGCGCGGCGCGGCGAATCCCGTCCGGCCGGCGACAGGGGAGCGCCGAAGGGATGCCTGGGAGGCAAATCCTTCGTTTTCGTGTCCCACACCGGAGACGTCCAGATTTGCGGATTCCTCGCGAAATCCGCGGGCAACCTGAGGGATTTCGGGCTCGACTTGAGGAGAATCTGGGAGGAATCCGATTTCCTCGCGGACATCAGGAACACGGATCGCTACGGCGGGAAATGCGGCATCTGCGGCTTCAGAAGGATTTGCGGCGGTTGCAGGGCGCGGGCTTTCGCGGTGAACGGCGACTTCCTGTCCGAGGAGCCCTTCTGCACGCATAATCCGGAGGCAGAAAAGCCGGAATGCGGCGGGAATCGGGCTTCGACCTCCGGCGGCTCCGCTCCTCCGGCGCCCCTGCCCTTAAGGGGTGAGCCGGACGGGGGAGAAGCCCCGCTACGCGGCGGATCTTCCCAGGCGCCCGGTTTCCGTGAAAAACTCCTGTCCATGCTGGAGTCGGGCTTCCCGCTCGTACCCGATCCGCTTTCTGACGTGGCCAGGAACATCGGATCAAGCATTGAGGAGGTGTCGGCAGCGGCGGATGAGCTGCTGAGAACGGGCGTCATCCGGAGAATCGGGCCTGTTTTCGACGCCAGATCACTCGGATTCTCAAGCACGCTGGTCATGGGGAGCGTCCCCCGGGAATCCGTGGAAAGGGCTGCGCAGCTAATCAATGCGCATCCGGAGGTGACCCATAACTACCTGAGAAACCACGAGAAGAACCTCTGGTTCACCGTAATCGCCCCTTCCGAGGCGAGAATCGGGGAGATAATCGCGGGGATTTTGGAGGCGCTGCCAGAGGGTGAATTCGCATCGCTCCCTGCCCTCAAGGTCTTCAAGATAGACGCGCGGTTCGCGGGAGGAAGCGCCGTGGCATCGAGGCGAAATTCGGGAATCGCGGAGCTTTCGAATCGCGAGAAGGAATTGGCAGCTGCCCTCGAGTCAGGGTTCCGGCTCTCCGGCAAGCCGTTCGAAGAAGCCGGGAAGCGGGCGGGCATGAGCGGGGATGAGGCGATAGCCTTGGTGGAATCGTGGATTTCATCCGGAATCGTCAGGAGATTCGGGGCGGTTCTCAGCCACGTGCGCATGGGGTTCAAGGCCAACGGCATGTGCGTTTTCGACGTGGAGTCATGCGCCGAGGAGGAGGCGGGGAATGCGGCGTCTGTTTCGGCTGCGGTCACGCACTGCTATACGAGGACGCGCAAGCCCGGCTGGCGGTACAACCTCTATGCAATGGCCCACGGCATGCGCAGGGAGGAAATCGAGGCATTCGCGAACGGAATCCGCCGGATTCCAGGCGTGAAGGCGCACGAGATCCTCTATTCCGACAAGGAGCTCAAAAAATCCGCCATGCGGTTCTTCGGCAAGAAGAGCGAAGCATAGTAGGCTTCTGCTTAATTGCGGGGACTGACCCCAAGGGGGCTTGAGGCGCCTAGTCCCTTCCTTCGGATTCCGGCAAGACTGCTTTGCCCGCTTCCGTGCCTCCCGGCATGTCTTTGAGGCGGTTCATCCAGACCTGCTGCCAGAACCTCAGAAGAAGGGCGCGATCACTGGCCTCGACGCTCGAGAGGCTCAAATCGAGCATGAAAGACTCGCCGGTTATCCGCTCTAGGGAGCGGTTGGCCGCCTTGAGGACCGATGCCTCCTCTTGAGGCCGGGCAAGAACTGAAATCAGCCTCGGTATGCTCTTGACGCGTCTGCGGCTTCCGAGCGCGTAGACGGCGCATTGGCGGACGCCCGCATCCGCGTCGTCGAGCAGCGAATCCGCGGCCTTCAGCGCTTCGGGGCCGCGGAACATGGCCAGCGCCAGCGCGGCGTCCCTCCTCGTTTCCGGATCCGTCGAGGCGCAGAGGCCCAGGACGACGTCAATCGGCCTGCTTCCTCCGATGGCATGGAGGCCGAAGACTGCCGAGGCCCTTTCGGAGCCGCCGCCGGCGATTGCAGCTTCGGCCTTCGACAGCTTCCAGACCCTCATGACCTCCCTGAGCGTCAGAGCCGATCCCGCGGAGACGATGAGGACGGCGAACGAAACGGCCAGAATCCAGTCTGCGGTCCTCCATCGCGCCCCGTGCAGACTGGACATCGGAAACGCCGCAAGCGCCGGGACAATCGCCAGCACCGCCGCGAAAACGACGCCCTCCTCCGGGACAAGTCCGATGAAGCCGCACGCGGCAGCCGCGGGGAGGAAGGCCGCGAACGCCGCGAGGAAGGCGCCCCTTGGAAAGGCCGTGCCGCGGATGCGGACGCCGTCCGGCAGGGCGGAGGCCAGGCGGGCGGGGAGCTCCTCCATGCCCTCGAAAAACGGGATGTAGAGCGCCTGCCGGCCCTTCCCGCGCACGGTCATGGAAAGCAACCCGAGAAAACCGAATGCACGCGAGACGCGCACTTCCGAAATCTCGCCGAACCCCATCCTCTCCAATCGGCCGCCGACGCTCTTCGTGATGCCGTGATCATCCATTCTCACCTCCGTGCGCTCCAGCGCACGGAGCATGGCGGTCCTCCCGACCGCCGAGGCAATCTCGACGGCCAGGACCGCTCCTATGAAGACGTAGAGCCATGGACCGCCCTGCAGAGGGACGATGCGGCTCAACGCCCAGAGGATTGGGACGGGATAGAGGACGAGCAGGACGACGGAAAAGACAAGCTCCCGCTTCATCTCCCTTCCGCCCGCGGTGAATTCGATTGAACCCGTTCCGGTCATCCCGCAATCCCGAAAACATCCGCCGCTGTCCGGACAAACCGGAACAATCAGGGGACATTGATATTCTAACCCGGACGATTCAATCTGGAACCAGAACTAAGGGTGAAAAGCAGACAACCTGTAGCACGGCGCGGGAACGCGCAAAATGCCTGCGGAATATGTTAGAATTCGACTTCGGACCCTCGATCCGTCGAGGTCAGGACACGCATCTCAGGCATGCCGCGGCCCGGCCGCGGAGGACCCGCAGTGAAGATTTACGAACTCGCCAGAACGGTGCAGCTCTTCGAGAAGGCCAGCAAAGACGCCGAGCTTAGGCAGGCGATCCCCGCCGTTGTGACCGCCTCCTTCGGCATCTTCCCCCTTTCGCTCAAGGACCGGACGATGACCGCCGCCTGCCCCGACTGGGTGGACGGGAGAATGCTGTCCATAATCGAGCAAGGCCTGGGCTTGCGGATATGCCCCCTCTATTACGACCATGAGATTATCCTCGGATACATAACCAAGGTGTATCTGCAGGAAAGGCTCGTGAACATCAACACGTTCGGGTCCGCCGACTTCATGGAGAAAGCCGACCCCTCCGAAATCCTCATGGAAAAGCCGGACGGCGGCGACGGCTGCCGCATGTCGCTCCCCGTGGAAGCCGTCCTCTTCATGGACGTGTCGTTCAGATCGACGCTCAGGAACCTGGACCGGAAGGAAGGCTATCCCTTCTTCTCGGCGGGAGACCTGAACCTCCCGTTCCGGAGGCAGAACGGATCGGTCAGGGTCTTCTCCGGGCCGGTAGGCGATGAGACGTTCTGCATGCTGAAGAGAAGCAACCTCTACTCCGGCGTCGAGAACAGCCATGGTTTCGCAGAGCACAGGCTCGCGTCGCTCCCCTTCTCGATACACCCCACAGAGGTTCAGATACAGGGGATTGAGCCCGACGGCACGGTCGTCCTGAACGTCTACGACCGCCGGGAGGCGGTCAGTCCGGGGGAAGTCCGCGGTTTCCGCTGCCGCTATTTCTTCCTGCACTTCGGAAACCGGTACGAGAGGTCAATCGACGTCAGGATTCACGACCTCTGGGTTTCCGAGAGGTCGGACGTCGTCGTTGAGAATCGCCAGCCCTCTTGGACCGACGAGGATCTCACGAGATGGCTCGGGCTCGATTGGAGGGACGTCAATCCTTCTGGTGCTTGATCCAGAGCTCCTTCATCTCGGTGATTGCTTTCCACTTCTCCTCGCCGTCCTCGAACATGCCGTACGTGTATTCGTTCTCGTATTTCCAGAACTCAGCGGCCATCCTTGCGATGGTTTCGAAGAGCTGGCTGGCGGCCTTGGCGTCCTCCTCGTTCTTGTGGTTCATGTTCGTGATGAAGTTCAACGCGGCCGGGAACGCCTTCTTCCCCAGCGCCTGGAACTTCTCCAGGCATTCGTCCGCAACCGGCGGGTCCTGGAAGTTCTCCTTGAACTTGCTCAGCAGGCCCTCCGCGTCGGATTTCACCGAGGAATCGACGTCGAAAATCTTCTTCCTGAGCATGAGGCGGTCCACCTTCGTCCTGTTGTCCACCTTCTCGTCCTGCGTCCTCTTGTCGTCCTCCGCGTAGGTCTCCTTGATGAATTCGCCGGTATCCTTCTCCTTCTTCGGCTTCTTCTCGGCCTTCGTGTCCTTATTCTCCTCCTTTTTCTCCTCCGCCGGCGGATCAGGGATTTTATCGTCGATGTCGCCCTTCTTCAGGGCTTTTTTAGCCGCTGCTTCCTCGGCGGCCTTCTTGGACGCATTGCTGGCCATGACCACGCCGATTATTATCATGATGAGCACCGCCGCACCGATGCCGCCAAGAAGCGGCCAGTTCGGACCCTTGTTGGTCCTGGGAAGCGGCCTCTCCTCCTCCATCTCGTCGTCATAGTCGTCCCTTCTGCCGCGCGACGGTTTCGCGCCCGGCTTATGCCTGGCGGTACCGGATTTAGAAACTGGCTTTGCCGGGGCCGCCTCCGCAGGACCCTCGCCGGCGCCCTGGGGAACTATAAGGGTCTTTTCGCAGCTCTTGCATTTGAATTTCGTTCCCGGCTCGAACTTGCCGACGTCGTACTTCGCGCTGCAACCTGGGCAGGAAACTATGAGTTTCTTCACGGTCCTCCCCCCGCCCGCACACGGCGCGGCCGTCTTCCCGCCCTTGACCGGCGGAAAGCCGCCCCGCGAGGTCCGCAGGCTCCAAATACCTTCCGGGTGATCCGAAGACAACAGAGTATGGTAGTCCAGGGCCTTGCAGGCTGTCAATATGCCGGAAACCCAATGAGCCGCGTCCTGCATCGGACCGGACTCCGGCATTCGCCGTCCTGTACATATATAGACGCAATCCGAGCCGGAATGTTCATTCACACGGGGAAAAAAGCCTTCCTCCCGGGCGAATCACCCCCGAGCGGAGGATGTTCGTATTCCCGGATGCCGGCACGGCCGATTCAGCGCACAGTCATCATCGTCTCCGCGCCTCCGCCCAGGTTTTCTTCCATGAATCGAGCTTATATAATATGCCCCTGTCGGAATGCGCGGCGCACGTCCGCGTCCTGCGTCCGCATGCATCCCAAATTTGCGGCGGAGGCGCCATGATAATCAGGTGGATTGGGCACTCGATGTTCCTTCTTTCCTCCGACGGCGGCGCGCGGGTCGTCACCGACCCGTTCACGCCCGGCTGCTTCGACGGATCAATCGCCTACGACTCGACCGGGATTTCCGCGGATATCGTGACCGTCAGCCATTCCCACGACGACCATAACGCGTCCTGGTCGGTAGGCGGAAATCCGAAGGTCTTCGACAAGCCCGGGACCTTCGAACACAAGGGGATTCTAATCCGCGGCGTAGGATCGTTCCACGACGAGTCCCAAGGCTCGAAGAGAGGGAAGAACACAATCTTCGTAATCGCAATCGACGGCCTGCGTATCGCCCATCTCGGAGACCTGGGCCATGCCCTGGACCCGGCTCGAATCAGGGAAATCGGCGGCGCGGACGTGGCGCTTGCGCCGTTCGGCGGCTTCTTCACAATCGACGGGAAACAGGCGATTGCCGCAGGCCGCTCGCTGGGGGCGCGGATAGTGATTCCGATGCATTACAAGACCGCGAAGGTGAAGCTGCCGATAAAACCGGCGGAGGACTACCTGGCATCGGACGTCCCGGTGAAAAGAACCGGAAATGCGGAAGTCGAAGTGCATGCAGGCGGCCTGCCCGATGCGCCGGAAGTCTGGGTGCTGGGTTTTTCGGGATGAGAAAGTCTGTGGGAGCCGCCGGGGACCACCGGGCTTTTCAAGGCGGCGATGACTGGGGCTACTGCGCCTTGTTGATTAGCTCCGCCAGGCTTCGGAGCCTCTTCGACTCCTTGTCCAGCGCAAGCCCCCTCTCCGTCTTGTCCTTCGCCTTCTTCCAGCTCTTGAGCTCGATGTAGAACTCCGCGGCCGTGACGTAGAATTCGACCATCCTGCGTTCGAGGACCTTGAGCCTCTCCTTCAGGAAAGCGCCGGCTTCGCCGGTCTGGAACTCGTCATGAAGCGCCTTGAGGATGTTCCTCGCCACGGAGAAGGATTTCTCGGATTCCTCAATCGTGTCCCTCGCCTTGGTGATGTTGCCGGCCTTCATGAAATCGAGGGCGGCTTTTTCTAGTCCCTTCGCCTCGTCCGCCTTCTTCTCGGCGAAAATCACGAGCTTCTGGGCCTGCGCCTCGAGCCCGTCCACCAGGGATTCGCTTCCGAGATGGGACATCTTCACCGCATATGGAAGGAAGGCTTGCGCCCTTTTCGCGAGCGGATCCGTGGCGTGCTTTTCGATGATTGAAGCGAACTTTTCCCTGGCCCCCTTCCAATCCCTTGCGGCCAGCGAATCCCAGGCCGACGCGTAGAGCTTCTGGGCTTCGCCTAGTTCGAGCTTTTCGAGCCATATCCTGACGACGTCCGCGAGCTCCGGGTTCATCTTTCCGATTCTCTCGTATTCCCTCGCGGCGAACGCATGGAGCCCGTTCTTGACGCAGAAATCGGCGAGCTCGTGCCTTTCCTTGACCGATTCGTCCTTGAAGCCCCTGACGCGAATCTGGTAGATCTGCGCAGGCTCGAACTCTGATGCGCCGATTTCAAGCTTCTTCCCGTCCTTGAGCTCGAGCTTCAGTCTCGGCCCGGCAAGCTCCATGACGCGCGCCACGAGCGACTCGCCGTTCCTGAAAAGCAGGCCTTCGAGCGGAGGTTTCTGCGCGGCTTCTCCGGCGAAGACCGGGAGTTGGACGGCAAGGCTCGCCAGGACGGCGGCGATGGATGCAATCGCAATCCGCATGGGAGGCTCCTGAATTCCGGGGACAAGGACCGCGCGCAATCGACATTATTTTAGCACAAGACGCCGGTCAAAACCGCAACCGAGCGAATAGACCAAACGCAACCACACGAAGCGCCAGGCCCGATGCTTAGTGTGGAATACGGATTCCAATTGACACGTTCCAAGCCCTTCACGCAAAATCAATCCGAATCCCGGGCGTTTTGACAGGACCCACAGTGCCCGACTCTTCGCGACCGCGGAGAAGGCTGGCCGCGGCTCTGTTCTTCATCGCCGCGCTGCCGACCGCCCTGCTGTTCGGCCTGGGTTTCAGGCTCATCGAGACCGACAGGGTCGCCGAGGCGCAAATCTTCAAGGACACGCTCCGCAGCCACGCAGGCTTCCTTGCCGACCATATACGCCTGAGCCTTCTCGGACTGGCCTCGGGAGGGGCGGAAGTCATGCCGGCGCTCCGGGATCCGGGCAGCTCGATGAATGAAATCGAGGCCAGGGCGAAGGCGGCGGCCGCCGCAAGGCCGGAGCTCCTCTGGTTCGAGATTTTCGACGCGGATGGCAGGATTCTCGGCCCCCGTCTCGACCTCCCCTTCACGTCCGGGACCGACCGGCGCGCGGAGGAGAACGCCCTGGTGCCGTTCAATCCCGACGGCGACGAGAGCGTGGAGAGCGCGGGTATCAGGGCGGCGCGCATGCTTGCCCTGCGCGACCTGTATTCGAGGGCCGTCGTTGATTTCAGGTCCGGCGCGCCGGCGTCGGCCGTCGCGTCGCTCATGCGGGTTCTGGTCGAGACCGTGGAGACGGACCTGAGGGGCAAGGCGCTCGTGAGGCTTGCGGAAATCCGGATGAGCGAAGGGAAAATCGACGACGCCCAGGCGGTCTGCGAGAAGTACATAGAGGAGAACCCCGGCGGCGTCATGGACAACGGAGTCCCGGCGAGGGCATCGGCATTCCTGATACTGTCAAGGATCTGGCAGGCCAGGGGAAAGCCGGACAGGAGCCTCGAGTGCCTGTTCTGGCTCTGGGACGACCTCCTGAAGGGGAGGCTCCAGATTGACAGGGAGGTGTACAAGTCCCTGGGCTTGGAAATCGACGCTGCAGTGGGCGGCATACTGGCGGGCGAGGAGAAGCTCAGGAGCGCCTGGATTCCGAGGCGCGAGAAGTTCGCGCGCAGGCAAGCCGACGCCCTTGTCCGGGATTCGGAGAGAAGGCTGTTCGCCGAGGAAATTCTGCCGGGGTTTCTGAAGGCCGGGGCGCCCGGCGGCGCCGACGGGTTCCGCCTCATTTCCGCGATCTCCAACGACAGGCTGCACATGTACCTGCTCGCGCCGCCCGTTGCGGAGGGGGAATGGGGGGAGCCTTCGCCCGGCCTTGCTTTCCGAATCGACGCGGAGCACGTGCTCTCCAAAACGATTGCCGCCCAAATCGAGGAGTACACCCGGCCGCTCATCGACTGCCGGATTATCGACCACAGGGGCAAAAGCGTCCCCCCCGGCGGGGACAGGACCGGCGGGGACGAATTCGCGGTGGAAATCGGGATCATGGACGAGGTCCCTTCCCTTAGGCTCCGTGCTGCCGCGGCCGGACCCGTACCGGTCTTCGGCGGGGCAAGGCTCAAGCTGTACGTCGCGATTCTCGCCGTATCAGTGGCAGCGGTGGCGTTCGCGGCTGCCTTCATCTTCCGCACGTACGCTCGCGAGCAGGAGCTGGCGAGAATCAGGTCCGAATTCGTGTCCAACGTCACGCACGAGCTCAAGACCCCCCTCACGTCCATCAACATGTTCGCCGACATGCTCCGGCGCGGCAGGGTCCAAAGCCCGGACAAGCAGAAGGAATATTTCGAGATAATCCACGGCGAGGGCGAAAGGCTCGCGAGGCTGATAGACAATGTCCTCGACTTCGCGAGAATCGAGGCCGGGAGGAAGACCTACAATCCCGTCGGGATTGACGCCGCCGAGATTGCCAGGAGGACCGCGGAGTCGGCGTCGTTCGCCGCGAAGAACAGCGGCTTCACCGTCCGCGTCGAGGCGCCCGACCTGCCGCTCATGGTCACGGCCGATCCCGACGCAATCGAGAGGGCGCTCCTCAACCTCGTCTCGAACGCCATGAAGTTCTCGGGCAGGTCGAGGGAAATATGGGTCAGGGCCTACAGGAAGGAATCGTCTGCCGCGCTCGAAGTCGAGGACAAGGGGCTTGGCATCAGGCCGGAGGAGAAGGCCAGGATATTCCAGAAATTCTACCGTATACAGCGCGAAGGATTCGAAAAGATACCGGGCACGGGGCTGGGCCTTTCGCTCGTCCAGAGCATTGTCCAGAGCCATGGCGGGACCGTCGAAGTCGAGTCAGAACCCGGCAAAGGATCAATCTTCAGGATGCTCCTCAAGCTTTCTGATTGAGCCCAGCAGGGTCAATCGCAGACCGGGCAAAGAGCGTATTGACTGGGAATCGGGTCCGGATATATTGATTCGTGCGAAATCCGGGAACCGATACGGCTCCGAACGGAATCATCCGGCCCAAGCCTGTACGGACGGCAAGCGAGGGGAGGACGCCTTGAGCAGGATTCTGGTGGTCGAGGACGACAGGTCAATCCTGACCGGGGTCAGGGACAACCTTGAAATGGAAGGGTTCGAAGTCTTCTGCGCGGAGACGGGCGAAGCCGCCATTGAAGCCGCCAGGAAGAAGAAGCCGGACCTCGTCGTCCTGGATCTCATGCTGCCGGACATGAGCGGCTTCGACATCCTGAAGAGGCTGCGCGACGAGGGATCCGACGCATACGTGGTCGTCCTCACAGCGAAGAAGGAGGAGATAGACAAGGTCAGGGGGCTGAACCTCGGCGCCGACGACTACGTCACCAAGCCATTCAGCCTCATCGAGTTTCTCGCCAGGATAAAGGCCGTTCTCAGGAGGGGGCCCCTCAAGGACGAGGGCATCAGGAAGTGCAGATTCGCCGACGTCGATGTCGACTTCGTCAAGTTCGAGGCGAGGAAGAAGGGCAAGGAGATCAAGCTCACGCCCCGCGAATTCCACATCCTCAAGTACCTTGCCGAAAACCCGGGCAAGGTCGTGACCCGCAACGAGCTCCTCGGCAAGGTCTGGGGATACAGGAACTTCCCGGCCACCAGGACGGTGGACAACCACATCATGAGGCTCAGGAAGCTGGTGGAATCCAACCCATCCAATCCGCGATTCATCTTGAGCGTCCGAGGCGTGGGATACAAGTTCGTTCCGGAACCCTGATGCGGCGATGCCACCAGTTTGAAAGGCCATGAAATGCCCGCATCCCTTTCCCCGAGGGATTTGCTTCTTGCCGAACTCGCCGTCCAGACCGGTTTCGCGGGAAGGCAGCAGGTCGATGACTGCATCGCCGAGTTGAAGAAGGGCGGCATGCAGAAATCCCTCGCCCAGGCCCTTTTCGCGCGCGGGCACATCGACCAGACCAGGATGAAGCTCCTTGAGCAGCTGGCCGACAAGGACCCGCCTGCGCCGGCCCCGGTCTCCACCGAGGACGACGGCGCCGAGCTTTCCAAACTCGTGGAGCTCAAAAGGCATGCTGCCGCAGGCGACGTGGATAAAGTCATGGCGGTCCTGAAGGAGATGAAGAGCGACGGCAAATTCGGCCGCCTCGGAAAGATACTCCTCAAGAAATCGATGCTGAACGCCGAGCAGATTCACGCCTTGCTCGACGAGAAGGGAATCAAGATTCTCCGCTGCCCGGCATGCCGGAAGACTTACGAGGTCAAGGAGTTCGATCCGGCTCGAAAATACGGTTGCGGCCGTTGCAAGGAGAAGCTCAAGCCCGTCGACTTCTCCGAAATCCCCATCCCGGACTCGGACATGGAAGTCGTGGTCGAGGAGGGGTAGCGGGCGCCTGATGCACGGACGGCAGTCCCGGCCGGCAGAAGCTGCCTTTGAACTCAACTGGATAATCGCCGCCTCTGAGGGACAGGAATACTCGGCGGCTCCCACAGACCATTTCCTGCATGCATCTCGGCGGCTCCCACAGACCATTTCCTGCATGCATCTCGGCGGCTCCTGCGGGCTTCTTATCTCATCCGGGCCTGCCCACATGTGATATTTTCCTGGCCCGGACCGTAATTTTCGCCTATAATTCATTTTTCAGGCATCAGTTGCGTTTTTCCCGCCTGCCGGCATTGCGCATCCGGCAGGTGCAGCCGCATGGCGGCCGGCCCTTACCGTCTCCATGGGACGGGGGAACCGGAGATTCCGCGGACGCCGTGCATGAAGCGCTTTGAAGGGCAAGGGGACATGCCTCTGAAGGGCGACGTCGCGTCGTTCAGCCTTCCGGAGATATTCAATTCCCTGTCCCTGAACCAGAGCACCGGCACTCTGATGGTAAGCGACGGGGAGACCTGCCATCACCTGTATTTCCAACGCGGCGGCATCATCCCCATTTCCGACGCCAGGAACCACATTCTCGGAATCGGGGAGCACTTGAAGCGCAACAAGCTCATCTCCGGCAGCGACCTGGAGAAGGCCCAGCAGATGCAGGCCTCGTCCCGCAGGAAGATGATCGACGTCCTGGTCCAGGAAGGAATCATCTCCGAGGACGACCTCTTCCTGTCGCTGAAGGAGCAGATGCAGGAGGAGATCTACAACCTGTTCCTGTGGAAGGACGCCTTCTTCGAGTTCAAGAAGGACGAAGCTCCGGAGGAATACGCGACGGACCTGGACGATCTTGGCAGGTTCACCTTCAATTCCGGGCAAATCCTGATGGAGGCTGCGCGCCGCGCGGACGAATGGAACCGCATCAAGGTGCGCATCCCTTCGCTCAAGTACATCTTCACGAGGAGGAAGGAGGAGAAGCTGGCCCTTGGCGAGAAGGCGGACAATCCCGTCCCCCTCGACAAGATTGAGCCGCTTTTGTCGTCCTCGAACAACGTCGAGGACATCATCGAGGCCACGGGGTATTCGAAGTTCGACGTGTGCAAGACCCTGTACCTGCTTCTAATCGACTGGCAGGTGCGCAGCCTCCCGCCTTCGGAGGCGGAGAGCTGCTTCAAGGACGCCCTCAGGGACGGCAACTACAGGCTGGGCGTGAAATACCTCGAGTACGCCATGGAACTCGGGATGGGGGCGAAGGACGCGGTCGAGAAGATGCAGGTCGCGCTCCTGGGCGACCCGAGGTTCACCCAGACCCCGGACACGTACAGGATATCCGGCAGCCTGGAAAACGTGAACTTCGCCTCGTTCTTTATAACCCTGCTTCTCAAGAAGCACACGTGCACGGTCAGGGTCACCGATCCGGACAGCAAGAAGATCCTCTACGTCTCGCCGACCGAGATAGCGGTCCTTTCGCACGGGGCGCGCGAGCAGGCCCAGTTCGGGCAGATCCTCGTGAGGGAGGGGAAAATCACCTGCCGCCAGCTCGACAAGGCGCTCACGCAGTCCAAGAAGACGGGCGAACTGCTCGGGAAGACCCTAATCGCCGCCGGCGTCATAACGCAGGACGACCAGGTTTTCGCAGTCAGCAAGAAAATCATCGACGAGATATTCGACATCTTCCTGTGGCGCAACGCCCGCTTCGAGTTCGTGAAGAACCGCAGGCCGGAGGAGTTCGACGACCCGAAGGCCAGGGTCTCCCAGCTGTCGCTCGTCGCCGGGACCCTTTCCAAGGAGATTGTCTCGAGCCTCACGCATTTCCAGGAGATTTCGAAGCAAATCTCCACGAGGGCGATTTTCAAGAAGGACCAGAAGAAGGGCAAGAAGGAGATGAAGGGCGTCTTCTCGACGTGGCTGTCCAAGATGGACGACCCTGCGGAGGAGACGGCGCAGGGGCTCCTCAAGCACGTGGACGGATCGAAGACGGTCCGGGACATAATACGAATATCCAGGAAGACGGCCATCGAGGTCGCTGAGGAGCTGTATTCGCTCATGAACCGCGGCGAAATAAGGCCGCTCACGCTGGAGGAAATCAAGGCTTCCGCGGAAAAGACGCTGAAGGACAACGCTCCCGAGGAGTGCATCAGGTTCTGCGAATACGGCATGGAAAGGGGCGGCGACTCGGCGGCGTTCCAGAAGATTCTCGACGCCGTCAAGGCCCAGTCCCCCGACATCGCAGAGACGACCCGCGAGTTCAAGCTCGAGGGGGACTTCATGACCTTCTCCCTCGCCGAGCTGTTCCAGTCGCTGTTCCTCAACAAGCACTCCGGAACGCTGGAGGTGTCCGACGGATTGAACGAGAAGATGGTCTACTTCTCGAAGGGGGTGATCTGCCTCATCACCAAGGGGTCGAGGAGCGTGTCCAGGCTCGGGGATATTCTCATAGACGCGGGAAAGATAAAGGAGTCCGACGTCGAGAGGGCCCTGGAAATCCAGAAGGTCTCCGGCAAGCTCCTCGGGGAAATCCTCGTCGAGGAGGGCATAGACGCCGAGGAGGACATCAACGAGGCGGTCAAGGAGAAGATTAAGGAGGAGCTGTTCGACATTTTCCTGTGGGAGAACGCGCATTTCACCTTCACGAAGAACTACTTCCCCGAGGAGTTCGAGGAGCAGAAGGGCGTCACGAGGATGTCGCTGGACACGGGTCGGATACTCATGAAGGCCGTGAGCAGGATAGAGGAGTGGAACAGGATACAGAACGCGTTCAAGTCGGTGAAGTCCGTGCCTTTTACGACCGGGACCAGGCCTGACCCGGCGACGCTCGACAGGAAGCAGCGCATCATCCTGAACCTCGTCGACGGGAAGAACAACGTCGAGGACATAATAGACCAGAGCAGGGTTGGCAAGTTCGAGGCGTGCAAGATTCTGTACGACTTCAAGAAGCGCACCATCGTCGACGAGATGGACCTGCAGCGCCTGAACCGGGAGGCGGAAAAGGCGTTCGAGGCGAAGAACTTCGAGATGTGCGTCAAGTTCTACGAGGCGGCGATGCAGTTCGACACGGAGAACGAGTTCCTCCGCCAGTACCTCGAGATGATTAAAGGGAACATCGCCGCCGGGCCGCAGAGGAAGAAGATCGTCATGAAGGGCTTCGACCTCACGACCCTCTTCCGCTCCATCCTCCGCGACAGGACATCGGGAACGCTCACCGCCAAGGACTCGAAGTCCAGGAGGTTCTTCTACCTTGCGCCTGACGAATTCCTCGCGCTTGCCGAAGGGGAGCGGAGGGGCAGGGGCCTCGAGGAGCACCTCGTCGCGGCCGGCAAGGTCTCGGACAAGCAGCTCGCCAGGGCGAAGGAATACGCGCAGAAGATGAACTCGGGCCTCGCTGAAATCCTCGAGAAGCAGGGGGTCATCGGCCGCAAGGAGGTGGAGGAGCTCGGCACGGAGATCGCCTGCGGAATGCTGTTCGAGCTGTTCGACTGGACCGAGGTGAACATTGAGTTCGAGGCCAGCTCGTTCCTTGCGGTGCTGGAGGACAGGGAGAAGCCCGTCCTCGAGATAAAGGCCCCGAGCTGGCCCATAATCGAGAACGCGCTCGGCAAGCACGAGACCCTCGAATCGTTCAAGAAAGTGATTCCCTCCACGGACATAATCTTCATCATTTCCCCGGGGGGAGAGGTCGACATCGAGAGCCTCCCGGCCCAGAGGCGGGCGGTTGCGGCGCTCGTGGACGGCAGGCGGAGGTTCATGGACGTCCTCGCGCTGTCGGGCCTTCCGGTGTTCGACGCGTATTCAGCTGCCGCCAAGCTCATCGAGAGGGCGATTATCAGGCCCCTGTCCACGGCCGAGGCAATCAAGGAGGCCGAGAACTCGAAGGTGTTCAACGAGTTCGAACAGGCCCTCGCCTTCTTCAAGTCCGCCCTGGCATGCGACCCGCACAACAACGAAATCAAGGAGAAGATTGAGGCCCTCAAGAGGAGCATAATCAGCGGTGTGTCCGCGGTCCCCGGCAGCGAGATGATTTCCGGGGTCAGCATGGATGACCTGGTGCGCAACCTGCTCCGAAATCCCAAGACCGGGACCCTCCAGGCCAAGGACAGGGACTCCGAGAGGAACATCCACATCTCGGAGGACAGGGTGCTGCTGGTCTCGACCGGGTCACGCCAGGGGCAGAGGATTGGCGAGGTGCTGGTCGAGTGCATGGTCGCCTCCCAGCAGCACGTGGACAAGGCACTCGACTTCCAGAAGAAATCCCCCTCCAAGAAGCTCGGCGAGATTCTGCTCCTGCAGGGCGTTGTCACCGAGAAGGACATCCAGGACGCACTGAAGGAGAAGGTGCTGGGCGACATAGGGGACCTCTTCGGATGGGACAAGGCCAGCTTCAGCTTCACCGAAGGAGCGCCTCCCGACATCTTCAAGGGGAAGGAAATCCCCGTCACCGAATACGCCTGCACGTCGAAGGAGCTGCTCGAGGAGGCGCTCGAGCGGAAGTCCCAGAAGGGGAAGATTGACGCCGCCATCAGGTCCCCGAACATCATCTTCAGGATTACCGAGGCCGGCCAGGCCGCGCAGGGAAGCGGCGCGTACTCGAACAGGGTTCTCCGCTTCCTCGACGGGAAGACGAGCCTCGACACCGCGATGCGCAAGCTGAAGGGCTCCCGGTTCAGCCTGAGGCAGGAAGTGTTCAGGCTCATCCAGAACGGCGTCATAGAGCCGCTTCCCCTGGACCTTGCGAGGAAGAAGGGCCACGAGCTCTACATGTTCAACGACTTCGTGGGGTGCGCGGCACTGTACAGGTGGGCGGTCGAGCTCGATCCCAGGGACGAGCGCATGATTCGCAACCTCGAAAGGGCCGAAAAGTACCTCAAGGGGACGGCCGAGCCGGGATAGCCCTGCTGCGCTAAAGTCAGGAGGCACGCAGCAGGAAAATCCCAACATCCAAATCCCAACTCCCAATGAAATCTCAGAGATCCTTCGAAGCCCTAGCTCGGGGTCAACATCTTTGAAGTTTGGGATTTGGATTTTCGTTGGGATTTGGAATTTGGGATTTGGGGTTTGCACAGCGTTTTGGTTGCGGCTCGGCTGCGTTATGATTTGGGATTTCCCGCGCTACGCGCCAATCCGATTCGCCTGATTCAGGCGCCCGCGTCGAGCGCGCGCGCAGGCGGACCGTCGCGGACGAGGCTTCGCAGGAGCTCGGCGAGCCTTCGCGGCGCGAACGAGGCGCTTGACGCCGCGATTTCGCCCTCTTCTCTCCCCCCGCCCGGCGCGTACCAGAATTCCCTGCCGCTCGAGGGCTCCCGCGACCTGACGAGGAGCAGCTCGCCGCCGGAGGTAAGCAGCAGCCCCCGCGAAACTTTCCTTGGGCCGCTCATTCCGCCTTCTTGAGCTTCAGAACGAGGTGAAGGCCCTGCGGCGATTCGACCGGCTCGCTGATTTCGCCGGGCTTGAGCGCGTCGGCGGCCGACCTGAGGCCTTCGGAAAAAGCCGCCAGTCCCGCGGGGTCAATCAGGCCTCCCGAAGCGGCCGTCTGGGAATCCTCCGAGAACCTTGCCGCCTCCATGAAGAAGCCGGCCAGGCCTCCGGACAGGAGCTTCTTCATGTTCTTCATTTCCGCCAGAATCCGGGTCTTCGGCGTCTTCAGAGAGGCAGGAGCGCCTTCCGCTCCCGCATGGCGCATTAGGATGTGGGCGAAATCCTTCATCTCCTTCACCGGAGGCGTCTTAGGCAGCGTGACTTCCCATCCCCTTGCCTTTGTCTCGAGAATCCAGTCCATGGCCTGGTCAAAGTAGAAGAATTCCGGGATGTCGTGGCCCAGGCCGGTCACAATCCTCAGGCTTCCGGGCGCGGTCCGCTTCTTGCTCTCGAAATTCGACCTGACGGACGAGGCCAGGGCGTAGTTGGGGTCGGTGGTCCCGAGGAAGACCACGCAACGCGCCGCGTAGTGAGCCGAGTCCGGCGCGGCCGCGCCGGCAGTCGTGATTATGCCCGCGAAGAGGAGGGGGGCATACCTGTAGGTCGAGAGCGCGATATGCGCCCCCGCGGAGTGGCCCGCTATGATCACCCGTTTGGGGTCCACCTGGTATTTCCCGATTACGTGCATGGCGAGGCCTGCAACGTACTCCCTGTCGCTTTCCTCCCATGCGAATCCTTCCCCGGCCGGGGTCCTGCCCTGGACAATCAGGACGTAGCACTTCCTCCGCGCGGCCACCGCATGGTAGAGGAACCCCTTCGGATCGGCGCCATGCCCGTGGAGGGAGACCAGGAGCTCGTATTTCCTGTCCTTCTGGGGCTCGAAGGCCTCCTGGAGGAACCCGATGGCCGCAGGCTCCCCTTTGACCGTCATCTTCGTCAGGAACTGGACTCCGGTCATGTTCGTCGCGGCATCCACCTTCTCCTCTATGACCTCAGGAGGCTTCTGCGGAGGTCCTTTCCCCTTCGCATGAAGGCATGGGAAGACGGAGGATGCGAATAACACCGAACCTGCTGCCATGAAAAGAGTTCTGGCGACCAGAATGGGCATGTTGCACCTCGGAAACCGCATGAACCGGCCTGCGTACCCGGCCTCGCAGACATTTTAGCACTTTTGTATCTATTTAATTGTTTAATTGATTAGTTGTCTATACGAGGCAGGACATTCGTGAAATTCCGGCTCAGCTGCGCCGGAGTGAACCCTCTCCCCCGGCGAGGGGGAGAGGGCAGGGGTGAGGGGGCGCGGATTCCACGCGAAGCTCCTTGGCGCTCCGCTTCGCGTGGAGGAAACGTTGACTCCGCATAGAACCCTCTCCCCCCGCGAGGGGGAGAGGGCAGGGGTGAGGGGGCGTGAATTCCACGCGAAGCTTTTTAGCGCTCCGCTTCGCGTGGAATCAGCTGATGCAATCCCCTCGGAGCCTGCCCTTCCTGACGCTGTAATCAGCGGAATTCTCCTCGAGAAACCGGCAACCGTCGCCCGCACGGTAGCAGCCTCCGCACGGCCCGGGCATGTCGATGAGCTTGAACCTGGACACGGCGTCGGCCAGGCATCCGACGGGACAGAAGTACTTGCAATAGAACCGCTCCACGAAGACCGAGCACATGAGGACCGACCCGAGCAGGACGGCGGCTAAAGGCGCATGCCGGGCGGGCCACACGAAGGCTGCGGAAAGCGGCTCGAACGCGACTGCCGACGGATTCGCGGCGACGGAGGCCGCCGCGGGCCAGAGCGCGAGAAGAGGCCACCGGACCAGCCTCGCCAGCCGGTCCGCGCGCTCGGAAACGCGCAGATGGATTGGAACCGCCCGGTAAATGAACTCCTGCACGGTCCCGAAAGGGCATATCGAGGAGCAGTAGACCTTGCCGAGAACCAGGTTGGAGACCACAAAGAGGCCGGCGAGCAGGTACCATGCGGCCGCGGACTCGAAGCCGGGAAGCCTGCCTGTGAACACCCTGGCGAGGTCCACGCCCGTGGCGTAGCATCCGAGCCACAGGCCGAGGACGGCGAGGGAAATCGCCATCACTACGTACCTGGATTCGGCACGAATCGTCGCACGGGAGGGGAAGAGCCTCCGCGGCGCCCCGAGATAGCAGGCGGAGGCTGCGGCGAATACGGCAGCGACCGCCCAGAACGCCGCGGATCCTGCCGCATCGAGAACACCCGGTCCGCCCCGGACCGGAGCCTCTATGCCGAGAACCCTCGAGGAAACGAGCGCCAGGCTGTCGCGAATCCCTCCCGTGAGCGCCTTCTGCGTGACGGTCGCGCCGGTGAGCGCGTCCACGTCCCCGCCGGGAGCCATCGGGTCGGACGCTCTCCTGCCGATGTACGAGTCGCGGAACCTCGAGGAATACATGTCGATGACGTACGACGGGGTTTCCTGGTTGTCTTCCATGACCTCGAGCATGGAAACTGAACCGTCCGGTTTGACGGCGAGAAGCGCGGGAATCCTTCCTCCGAAACCCCTGGATTCGGACAGGTCGAGCGTGCAGACGCACACGGCCGCTGTCTTGGTTTCGCCCACCTCCTCCTCGCGGCCGAACGTCCCTGCGACCTTCTTCCGCGCGAGCCTGCGCGCCTCGACGTAGGGGACGCCCCCCGTCTCCATGAGCCCCGAGAACGAATCCGCCTCCGGGACCAGGTCCTTGAGCCTCCCCGCGTATCTCTCGATTACCGGTCCTGAGTCCGTGTCCGGGGGATTGACGGTCTTTTCGAGCCCGGCGAACGCGAAATACAGCCCCGCCAGGACCGCGGTCGCGGACGCCGCCTTCCTAATCGGCGGAAATACCGCTGCCGGACCCGCGAACGCCCATGGAACCAGGACGATGGATGATCCCGCGAAGAAGAAGAGGAAGAACGCCGCGGACGCGGACACGGCGCCTATTCCGGAGTCTCCGGACGACCCCAGGACCGCGGCGGCCGCGAGCAGGAATGGCGGGCAAGGGGCGAACCCGAGAACGAGTCCCAGCGCCAGCGGAGTGCGAATCCAGCGCCTGTTGCGGTCGAGCCATGCGCAAAGGGCGTGACCGGACCCCGATTCCCGGAGCGCATGGAGGACCAGGAGGACGCCGAGAGGGATATAGAGCAGATTGGCTGCCGCCAGCCCGGATTCGGCGGACATCCGCGATCCGACCGCGGCGACCAGCATGCCGGCCGCGGCATAGGAAATCAGCCTGCCTGCCATGAACTCTGCCATGAACCTGATCCCGCCCCGGATTCCGCCGCCTCCTGAAAGCAGCGCCGGACCCGCCACCGGCAGGCAGTGGAGCAGGCATCCCCAGGACGCCGTGAAACCCAGGACGAAACCTTCGACAGGATTCAGGTTCATGGCATTAGCCCCGCCTTGCGCAAGCGGATATAAAAGACTCACATCGTAATCCATGATGCACCGCTGCCGCAATAAAACCCGGGATTGCGCAGTCGTCAAGAGCGCTGCGCCGGAAAGGGCGGACGGGAGCCGGTTCGATTGCCGGACGATTCGGAGACGGCTTGCTTGAGAGCGCCAGCATGCTCAGCGAGGAGGATCGCCCGCGAGTAAGCATGCCTTTTCACCCCTCATCCTTACCCCACTCTCCCCAGGGGAGAGGATTGCCTTATCGATGCAAAATTCCGCTCTACGTCTCCCTGCCGCGTCAGGGGCGAAGAGTCCGGAATCTTCGGGCGGCGGGCGCTTAAGTTTTCTCTG
>DYIT01000019.1 GCA_020723505.1 Candidatus Kuenenia stuttgartensis | reverse complement strand
CCGCCTTCCATCGCGACTCTTCCGAACGGATGGAGGCCGGCGTACGCGCCGGAAGCTCCGCACAGCCAGGGCGGACCCTGAGGAGGAAGCGCGAACAGCCCGCTGCCCGCGCCTTGCAGCGGGGTTTCGCGCGAATCCCCGTCCATGTCCCTTGCCGAAATCGAAGCGGACTTCGCGGGCGTTCCCGCGGCGTTCTCAATCCTGAGCAGCACGGATTCGGGGATGCAGAGAAGGGAATCCGCAGCGGCTCCGGGCCCGAACCTCGCAAGCGCCAGGGCATCCAGTTCCGAGAGCGGCGCTGGACCGGGCGACGCCATAATCCCGGACAGGCCCTCCCTTGATCCGGCAGGGAACTCGGGGTCTAGGTACATGCTCAGGTCGGAGATTCCCAGGGAGGCGAGCATGTCCCGCACGAGCGGCCATCGGGCCGGGAGCGCGCCGGTGCCGCCCGGTTCGACGGGTTCTTCCACGAACACGACTGCGCCGTACAGGGGATTCCCGCCGGCCGGGCCCCGGTGAATCCGCATGGCTTCCTCGCGTCCGCAGACGGCGATTCCGTCGATTCTGATGCCCGCGGCCCGGGCCGCCCCGGGTCCGGGGGAAGAGGCCAGTATCGCGTTGGCGAGCGCTGCATGGCGCTGCACGTAGTCCTCGAAGGAGAACGATCCGGTCATGTTCCTCGCCATGCAGAACGACCTGAAGACGGCCTCGCCGGCCGCCGCAAGGACCGTGACGGCGTCGAACCTCGCGGACAGGCGGTTGTTCGAGAAGCAGGTCTCGCGGTTCCTGTTCCCTTCGCCGGAGTCGACCTCGAAGCTCGCCTCCTGCATGGACGCCTCGTACGTCCTCCGCACGGAGACGGCAGTCCGCTTTCCCGCGCCGACCATGCGTATGACCCCCGAATCGGCGGCTTGGCCGTCGATCCTCAGGCTGTACCGCACGCAAGCCGCGTCGGCGGCGCCCCTGTTGGCGAGATGGGCGACAATCGTGACCGTATCGCCGGGGCGACGGACGAGCCGCTGCTCAGGAGGTCCGGGCTTCTCCGCGCATTGGCGCCAGAGGTCCTTAGCCGGAGGCCTTGGAATCCTCGGCAGGATTTCGATGTGGGTAACGTCAAGATCGGGCACTGCGCCGGCGTCATCCGGCCAGGCTGGCTGCGGTGCGAGCCACGGAGAGGGCCTCTTCCAATCGATTCGTTCAACGGACCGGGCATCGACGCGTACGATGCCGTTCCCGGACCGGATGGAGACGAGGAGTCCGTCCTCCTCGGCTATGCCGGAAATCGTTTCTCCGGATTTGAGAACGACGTCGTCCGCCGCGGCAGGCGGGGCCGGAATGACGGCCCACGACGCCAGGAGCAGCAGCGCGTGAAATGCGGCGGCTCTTTTCGTCCTCATGTCCCGACATCCATTGCTTCGAACACGGCCAGGGCGGCGAGGCAGGCGGTCTCGATTCTGAGAGTCGCGCCCGACAGCAGAGCCGTCCTGAACCCCCGGCCGGCGAGTTTTTCGATTTCGCCCGGGCCGAATCCGCCCTCGGGGCCCGCGACCACGACCGTCCCTTCGCGTCCCCGCGAAGGCAGAAGCGACTTCAGGGGCTCCCCTGCCGCCGGATCGAGGACGATGCGCGCGGTCGGAAGGGGTCCGGAGAGGAAATCGTCGAGGCTCTCGGGGCCCCGGAAGAACGGGACGAAGTGCCTGCCGCACTGCTTGACCGCTTCCCTTGCCGCGGCTTCGAGGCCCGAGAGCTTCTCGGCTCCCAGCTTCCGGACCGATGATCGCCTGAAATCGATGAAATGGAATCCCCTTGCCCCGAGCTCTGTGCATTTGCCCACGAGCCATTTCGCCCTCCTGCCCTTCGGCAGGGCGGTGGCGATCTCGACGGTTTCGCGGAGGGGCATCCTGCGGACTTCGCCGGCCGAGAGGACGGCGCGGCGGCCGGCGGTCGAGACAATCACGGCGTCGGCTTCTGATCCGGATCCGTCGAGGAGAACCACGGAATCGCCGGCGCAAAGCCGCATGACGGAGGTCATGTGGTCGAACTCGGCGCCTTCCACCGAGACCTCGCCGGCTGCAAGCGGTCCGGAAACGAAGAACCTCTTTCCCATATGCGGTATTGTCACTGAAAAACCCAGGTTTGCACTCCGGATAATTCGCGTGCCGCGAATTATCGGGGTTAATGCCTTTGACAGCGGGTATTTTTATTCTAGAATATCGGCTCGAAATCTTAGGAGCGCCGGTTTGGCCGGAGAACCGAAAGTAGAAAAGCAGGACAGCTTCGAGTCCTTCATGAAGAAGGCGCTCAGGGTCCTGGACGAGAACAGGAACATCGTCGCGGTCGCGGTGGTTGCCGTGGTGCTCATCGCGGGCGCGATCTTCCTGAAGGCGAGGGCGCAGAAGAAGCTGAACGAGGACGCCTGGGCCGACCTCGCGAGGATGGGCGGGCATCTCGAGACGTCCGCGAAGGTTAAGGAACTGCTCAAGCGCTACGAGGGCACTTCCGCGGAGATGTATTTCCGCATGTCGCTCGCCCGGAAGCTCTACGACGACTCGAGGAAGGTCGAGGCGAGCTCCAGGAAGGAAGACATCGACCTCAGGCTCAAGGCGCTCTCGGATGCGGTGGAAGAGCTCGCGATTTGCGTCAAGGAGTTCCCGGACCATCCCGCGGCGGCGGACGCGAGGCTGATGTACGACAGGCTCTCGGCGGACCTGGAATGGGCCCGCAAGTACCCCGGGAAGTTCGATCCGAAGGCCCCCGATCGCGTGTGGCAGAAGAAGATATGGAACACGGCCGAGGGCAAGAAGGACAGGCACCTCGACCACCTGGACGACAAGGTCGGCCAGCGTTCGCAGGTCACGCTCGAGACGGCCGGCGGGTCGATTGTAATCGAGCTTTTCGAGGACGACGCGCCTAACCACGCGGCCAACTTCATCTCCCTCGTCCAGGAGGGCTACCTCGACGGCAAGGAAGCGCTGGAGACGTGGGAGACGCACGTCAAGTTCGGGAGCCCTTCCGACCAGAAGTCGGTCTACGCCATCGCGCCCGAGGTGACCGTGCACAAGCACGGGCCCGGCATGCTCGCAATGGCCATCGAGTCCGGATTCGAATCCTCAGGCCAGAAGTTCTACATCGCCAGGACCGCCATGCCCGACAACGACGGCAAGGTCACGATTTTCGGGAAGGTCGTCCTCGGCCTCGACGTGCTGGCTTCGCTCAAGCCGGGGGACAAGATCATCGCGGCCTGGCTCGACAAGAAGCGGATGAAGGATTACTATCCCATGGTCAGGTTCCTCCCCGAAGAGCCGAAGGACGGGGGCAAGGGGGCCGGGGGGAGCGCAGGATCGGGGAAATAGGCGGTCTAGACGGCTTGAAGGCACCGAGAGGGATGGGAAGAAGCAGCGTCCCGCCGAAAAGGGTCCTTGTCGTGGACGACGAGGAATCAATCCGCCATCTCTACGTCGAGCTCATATCCACCCTGCCTGTCGAGGTCGACTCGGTTCCCTGCATCGAAGAGGCCATTCGCAGGCTGGACGCCTGCGAATACGACGTGGTGGTCACGGATTACTTCATGCCCGGCGGAGGCACTGGGCTCGATTTGCTGCGGTTCGTGCGCGAGCGGTTCCCGCTCGTGAGAATCGGGATCGTCACCGGATCCTCGGGAGAGGAGTTCAAGACGCAGATCCTGGCGGAGTCGCCGGATTTCCTCATGGAAAAGCCCGTGGACATCATGGCATTCCTGGATACGATTGGGGCGATGCTCGAAAGGGTTTCGCCGCGTCGCGCTTCCAGCTCCTCGCGATGACCTGTCGAAAGCCCCTCAGACGCATTTCCGTCGTTTGAGGGCGCCGCCGCGCGGCATGAAGGACGGGTTTCCGGGTCAGCGGACCGGGTTTGAGCCGCCTGTGGGAGCCGCCGGGAAAATGGGCGCATCAAGGCGGCGATTTTCAGCAATGCATGGATCCTACTTCCGTTCCTCCGGTTTCTTCCCGGACTTCCAGAGGGCTTTCCATGAATCCCCCCTCAGGGCTTCCGCGAGTCCGGAAGGAAGGTCGAGGAAAGCGAAGTCCTCCTTGCCGCCGAGCACGGCCAGGTTCCTGTCCTCAGCGCCGTAGTCGTCCAGGGCGCCGCCCTCGTCGATGAACAGGGAGAAGCTGGTGCCGCCGTGGTAGTCGTTGCCGCCCGCCCTGGCCTGTCCTCCGGACGAGACGTAGGTGTCCTTTCCGCCGCGGTCCCGAAACAGGCAGAACGAGTTGTGGGCGGAAGCGCCCTGGGAGAAGCCGTCGCCGCCGTTGTAGGAGTCATTCCCGGCGTCGTCGACGAACACGGTCACGCATTCGTCCCATGCGAGGCCCTGGGCGACGCAGTGGTTCGTGGTGTAGAAGTCGTCGCCGCCCTCTTCAATGAAGATCCCGATGGCCTGGTGGGCCGAGAAGCCCTGGTCGTAGCGCGAGCCGGTGTACGAGTCGGGGTCTGATCCGAGGTCGGCCAGGATTCCGGTCCCGAAGAAGTATCCCCCGCCCTGGGAGAAGTTGCCCGCCTCGTACCTGTCGCGGCCGGACCCGTCGAGCAGGACGCCGATTCCGCCGGACGCCCACTGCCTGAAGCCGACGGCGCAGCCCTGGCCCCAGCCCTCGAACATGCCGTGGGTGCCGTAGCTGCAGGGGTATCGGCCCTTACAGTAGTAGCTGTCGTTGCCCCCGGCGTCGGCGAGTATTCCGGCGCCCCCGGGCATGCCGAGCCCCTGGCCGCAGCGCTTGAGCTCGTAGCGGTCGTTCCCTGCGAAATCCGCGAGTATTCCGAGTCCGAAGCAAGCGGCGGCCTGGCAGAGCTCCTCGCCCCTGTACGAGTCGTCGCCCTCGAAGTCGGCGAGCAGGCCGGCTCCGAAGAAGCCGGAACCCTGGGCCCAGCGCGACGCGGTGTAGGTGTCGTCGCCCTTCAAGTCGCAGAGCACTGCGACGCCCAGGGAACCCGATCCCATGGACATGGGCGTGGTGGAGGAATACCCGTCGCGGCCCTCGAAGTCCACGATGATTCCAACGGGCCGGTCGAAGGAGTTGCCCGCGAGCGATCCCTTCGTGTAGAAGTCGTCCCCGCCTAGGTCGAAGACGGCGCAGGCGGAATCGGAGTTGTGCCAGTTCCTCGATGTCCCCGCGAAGACGATTTCGCCGAACTCAGTGCCGCGGCTCATGAGGACGGGCTTCTGCGCATCGGTCCCGAAGGCCTTTAGCAGGTCCCCGCGCATGCCGGCGAGGTAGGCCGGGTCCATGAGCCTCGAGAGAATCAAAAGCGCGCGGCAGAGGGAGTCGATCTTCACCTTTCTCGCGGCGTTGACGAGCGCGAGGTTCCGCTGCATCCTCTCCGCGTCCTCGTCCGCGGAGAGGTAGATGTGCTCGACGAATCGGTCCGAGATCCCGAGCCTGTGGTCCAGGAGGAGGTTCTTCTCCTCGGCGGTCAGGAGGGCGAACGCGGCGTAGGCCTCGTCCCTCGCGGACAGGAGCACGCTTTCGACCTGGTTCATGTGGGATTCGGGGGAGACGCCGGTCGAAAGGGGCGGGAAGTCCGGCGATCCTGCGTCGCGGTCCGAGAGCCACGCCGCGGCGCGTATGAGTTCGGGAAGCGCCCCGGGTCCCGCGGCCATGGCGGCGCGGATCCTGCGGGCGGCGTCCCTCCCGGCAGCCTCGGCTCTGAAGGGATCGCGGTGGCACACGGCGGTGATTTTCAGGCAGAACCCGTCCCACGAGGAATGGCATGCGGCCAGGCGGCGGAGGAGGTCGCCGAAGCGGTCGAGGATTCCGGCCTCGGCCGCAATCCGGCCGACGGCGTCCCTGTATTCCGATCCGGCTCCCTTCAAGTCGGGCCTGAGGAGGTCGATGTCGCCCTGGGGCTCGAGCTCGGCGCCCGTCCTCGACCCTAGGAGCACGTCGACCACGACGATCCTCCTCTCCTTCGCGCCGGAGACCTCTACGATTGTCCCGGGCGGGGATTTCTCGAGGAAGGCGCCGGGGTCCCTGGCGTCCTCCGGATTCAGGGGCTTTCCGCCCGACTTGCCTTTCAGGGACACGGCGTCCCGTATCACTGTCATGCGCATGGTCTCGCCTGCGGAATGCTTCTGAATCTGCGAGAGGAACAGGTTGAGGACCTGGTCCGCGGGCGCGCGGAACTCGATTCCGTCCGCGGCCACGACTATGTCCCCGGTCCGGAGGCCGGATTTGGCGCCCGGCGCGCCTGGCTGCACGAGGCTCAGCCTCACTCCGGCGGTGGCCGAGATCCCTTCGACGGCGGGGAGATCGGCTACCGGCTCGACGTTGATTCCAATCCATGGCCTGCCGCGCTCTGCCGCGTGGCAGACGCAGGGGATCAGCGCGGCAAGGACGGCGGCTGTGCAGAAGTTTCGCATTTTTACCCCCTTATGGTTCTGCGCCGGAACATGAAGTAGGCGGCGATGCAGGCGGATCCCGCGGCCGCGGAAAAGGCGATGAAGCCCCCGAACACAGGAACGCGGGAGCCGAATACTTCCATCTCGTACGGGAACACTGCCTTCGGCGCCGGCTCGCCGCCCGTCATCGAATCGGCTTTCAGGGATTCCCAGTACCCCGATCCGACGGATCCCACGGCCACAATCGGGCTCATGAATCCCAGGTCGGCCGGTGAGGACGACTCTATCTCCTTGAAGGAGTGCGAGAGGCCGAACGAGGCGAGAGGAACGAAGAGAACTGAGATGACCACTGCGGAAAGCGCCGCCTTCCTGGCCATGTCGATCCTCGACGCGAGGGAGACGAGGAGGCCCGCCGACGAGAATAGGAACACGAGTGCCATGACCGTGGCCGACAGGAAGACCAGCGGAAGGGATACGCCCTCGCGGAACGAGGCATGGAAGGCAGGCAGGTTGGCGATTGGGGACATGCATCTGTTCGCAATCGGCAGCAGCAGGCACAGGGCCGCCAGGTTCACGGAGAGGGCGAACCGGAAGCCCCGCATCGAACCGGGGCCCAGGGCGGAGAGCAGCCTCGGCATGCCGCGGTTCCACAGGTCCTGCCGCGGGGCCAGGTTCCACTCCGGGTCCTCGGTCGAGAAATAGGTCGAGAGGAGCATGAAGAGCCAGATGGCCCCGTACACGATGATTACGTACTCGGCGATTCTGTAGTATGCGATTGAGTACCGGATTTCGGCGAGCACGGACAGCGCAATGGCGGCGCCGAGTGGCAGGAACGCCGCGTAGAAGATACGGATGCTCGTCGAGCGGTTCCCGGACCAGGGCTTGAGCTTGTTCACGGCGGAGAGGTAGGAGAACAGCATGATTGCCGCGAAGAGGTACGCGGGGGCGATCACGATGCAAAGCCACCAGATTGTCCCGGCAAGCCCGGGCGACGCGGCGAGCATGCGCTCTCCGAACACGGCGTCCAGGCCGAGGATTCTCAGGACTTCGGCGGCCAGGTCCCTGAAATCGTCCACCGAGAGGATTGAAATCGGTATCGTGAGGAATCCGATGGAGAAGACCATGGAGGAGCTCAGGGCGTTGCGGCTCCTCTTCATCTGCGAGGACACGAAAATCGAGGACATGCTCACTGCCGCGGCGAGGAGCAGCAGCGTTAGATACGAGGCCGCCAGGTTCGAGACGGTCACCCCTCCGAACAGGAAGCTCACGCTGCCCAGTGGAAGGGCCGCGGCGAGGAACACGATTGCGTACGCCATGGACGCCAGGAACTTGCCGCGCACTATCGCCCCTTCGGACAGCGAAGTGATTCTGAGCAGGTCGGAGGTGTCCTTCTCCTTCTCGGAGACCAGAGAGGTGGCCGCGAACGCCGGGAGGATGAACAGGAGCGACAGGGACAGGGCCGAGAAGAAGACGGCGTGGATCGTTCCGCCGATTTCCGCCGGGTTGACCAGTGCCCTCCTCTGTATCACCGCGCCTGCGGCGACAAGGACGGCTGTCCCGAGGACCAGCAGAAAGAGGACCAGGACCAGGAGGAACCGGATCCCCCTGAACGTGCCCCTGATTTCCCTCTGCAGGATGGGGTTTATGAACCTGTCCAGAGCCGTCTCGATACGTTCCGTCAGCACACCTTGCCCTCGGTAATGGCGATGAAGAGGTCCTCGAGCGAAGCCCCCCGCTCGGCCACGCCGGACACCGGCACCCCTGCCATGACGAGCGCTTTCACGAGCGCCGGGACGTCGGCGCAGTCGGGCCGGAGGAAGACGTCCATGTGCCCCTCGAACGCCTCGAAGCGGTCCACGAACCCGAGGCCCTTCATGGCTTCCTGCGCCTCGGCGGGCCTGCCCTGGATGAGGATTCTGACGATTTTGGCGGGCTTGAGCCTCTTCATCACCTCGTCGATGCCTCCCCAGGCCACCATGCTGCCCGACTCGATGATGCCGACCGACGTGCAGAAGTCCGCGAGCTCGGTGAGGATGTGCGAGGAGATGAGAATCGTCTTGCCCATGCTCCTCAGCTCCTTGAGCAGCTCGCGGAACTCGATTCGCGCGCGCGGGTCCAGCCCCGAAGCAGGCTCGTCGAGCACGAGCACCGGCGGATCGTGGACGAGGGTCTTGGCCATGCAAAGCCTCTGCCGCATGCCCCGCGAAAGGGTGGAGACCTGCCTGTCCCTGAGACCGCCGAGGTCGGTCAGGGCCATGACGTCGTCCACGACCCTCTTCCGCTTCGGCAGGAGTATGCCGAACGCCTTGGCGAAGAAGTCAAGGTACTCGAAGACCGAGATGTCGTCGTAAAGCCCGTACGAATCGGGCATGAATCCGATGATTCTCCTGACCTCCTCGGGCTCGTTCACCACGCAACGGCCCCCGACCCGGACCGATCCCTCCGTGGGGTGGAGCAGCGTGGAAATGACGCGGATGGTCGTGGTCTTGCCCGCGCCGTTGGGGCCTATGAACCCGAAGATGTCCCTCTCGCCCACGCGGAAGTCTATCCCCTTCAGGGCTCTGAGGCTGCCGAACTCCACGACCAGGCCGCTGACTTCAATCAAGGGACGCCCTCCCGTTCACTTCGTGTAGACGACATACGCGCTGTCATTGACGAGCGCGAGCGGTTCCCCGTCGAATTCCGGGATTGGATCCCCGCATTCGACAGGCGCGACATACATGATTCCGCCCGCCCCCGCGAACATGGACTCCTCCGTGTATTCGAAATCATAGAAATCGGACATGGAAATCAACGGCATGAAGATAGCGCCCATGAGGCTCAAGTCCGGATGCCGGAGGAACCATGCGTCCTTTTCAGTGGCTTTGTCCATGCGCTGCAGGTCCGCCCTGACCGTGCCGCCCGGCCCGACCGGAGGCGCCTCGCCCATGCATGCAATCCCGTTGATGAGTCCCTTCCCGAGCGCGCGGCCGGTGCGGTTCTCGATGGTTGCCGTCAGCGAGACGGGGTCGATTTCGACGTGGAGCCCGCCTCCGGATTCGTCGGGCTCCACGGACTTGAAGAGCGCAATGTCCCACTGCTTGAGGCGGAGGTCCCTGGCGACGCAGCCGTCCGAGAGGTCGATTCTGCGGGGATTCAGGAGATTGGGGCCTGAGAACATCGGATACGCCTCTCCCCCGAACCCGAACGAATGCCTCCCCGCCCCGGGCGTCCTCAGCGCCAGCATGGTAATCTTCATGCCGCCGCCCTGGTCCGAGCGGAGCCTCAACACGCTCATCCTGGAGGCCTTGGCCCCGGACCCCTTGTAGACGAAGCCGAAGACGATGATTATCCCGAGGAACGCGAGCGCGGCCGCGGGAACAGAAGCGACCATCATGGCGTGGAGGCCCCTCTTCCTCAGGAAGACGTAGTTTGCCGGCCCGACGACGGCTATGTAGGCGATGAACGCAAGCCCGAGCAATCCCATGGGGGGAAGGTCGGTGATGCCTTCCACGAACCATTTCAGGAAGGCGTTCAGCGGGCTTATCCCCCTCCTGCCCGCATAGTAGTCATCGTCGTCGCCGGACATGGCGAAGTACGCGGCTTCGGGCGGGAAGACCGGCCTCGAGACGGAAAGCGAGGTAAGTTCCGCGTCTGGACGCGGCAGATTGCCAAGGGCAAGGAACTGCGACGCGGCCGACTTCCTGCAGAGGAGGCTTGCGCTTCCGAACCCGATTCTCTTCGTCCTGGTTTGCTTCCCGACCGGCCCGCCGTCCACGGAGAACTCGTGTACAGTCTCCGGACCGATCGATTCGTCATCCTCATCCAGGATAGGGGAATCCTCCGCGGTCATGCCCGCGTATCGCACGTCGAAGAACTCCTTCACTAGTTTAGTCTGGAAAAAGGACCTGTCGTCCCCCCCCCACAGAGCCAGGATCCCCCCGGAAACCGCCCATTTCCTGAGGGCGGTGATTTGAAGGCGGTTCAGGCCCGAGACGTCCACCGCGTTCAAGAGGATCACCCTGAAGGCGGAATAGGCCTTCCAGTCCGAGTAGAAGTCCAATCCGGGATCGAGCTCCAGCGAGTTGTTGAAAAGAGGATCGAACGAGGCGCGCTCCTCCTTCTCGAAAATCCCGGCGAGGTACGGGCTGTCGCGAGAGCCGACCACGCGGGAAATGACCTTTCTGCCGGACACGAAAGCCATCTCGTTGAGTTCGGAGCCAAGCTCGTAGTAGAGCGCCCTGGAGAGGTCCAACGAAGCTCTGAACCCCGTCCCCGGCGCTGCGGAACCCGGTGCTCCGACGTCCACTATAATCTGGCTCCTGGTCTGGCCCGCTCCGGGCCAGACGAAGAACTCGAAGCGCTTCCTGGATCCCCTGGGGACGGACACGGCCAAGGTCTGGGTTTCGGGGCTGTGGAGGAATCCGACGGTTATGATGCCTGAAAAATCGCCGGAGGGGTTGTCCCGCGGGTTCTCGATGAAGACCGCAACCGGAATCCAGGAGCTCGCCGAGAAGCCGGCTTGCGACCTGTCGAACGGCGAATGGACCGAGATGCGGAGCCCCGTCCCCCCGGCCTTCGCCGGTTCCTGCCCCGCCGCGCCCGCCTGCGCGCCCGCGCACAGCGCGGCGGCTAGAAAAAGGATGCTCGAACTGCGGTTGACTGGCATGTCCGTCCGATCCGGCGCACTTCCTGCCTCAAGGGCGCGCCGCTCCCCTCCTTGAGGCGGTCCCCGTCAATATCAACGAAATCCCGGGCGGTTTGTAGCGTCGAAGGCCGGAATTTTCTCACCCCAAATCGAAATCCGCCGCCTTGGTGCCCCTCGATATGCCGCGGATTTCGAGCTTGAGCTCGTCGGGGTTGTCCGCCGCGGCGAGCGCCTCCTCGAGCGAGATGACGCCGGACTGGTACAGCCCCTTGAGCGATTCGTTGAACGTCTGGTTGCCGAAATGCTGGTCGTTGCTGATGGCGGAGTAAAGCTCGTTGGTCTTGCCTTCGAGCAGGAGGTCCTTTATTGTCGGCGTGGAGAGCATTATCTCGACCGCCGGAGCCCTGCCCCCGCCCGTCTTCTTGGGGAGGAGCCTCAGCGACACGACCCCCGCGAGGACCATGGAGAGCTGCATGCGGATGAGCGCATGCTGGTGCGGCGGGAAGAACGTGATGATTCGCTCGACCGTCTGCTGGGCGTTCACCGTGTGGAGAGTGCTGAGCACCAGGTGCCCGGTCTCGGCGGCTGAGATCGAGGCCTCCATGGTCTCCTTGTCGCGCATCTCGCCGATGAAAATCACGTCGGGGCTCTGCCTGACGACCGACTTGAGGGCGTTCACGAAGTTGGCCGTGTCGAACCCGACCTCCCTCTGGTCAATCACGCTCTGCTTCTCGTCGAAAATGAACTCGATTGGGTCCTCGACCGTGACGATGTGCCTGTTCGAGGTCTGGTTTATGTACTCAATCATGGCGGCGATGGCGGTGGACTTGCCGCTGCCGGCCACGCCCGTGACGAGTATCATCCCGCGCCTCTGCTTGGCGAGCTTCATGAGGGTCTTCGCCGGGAGGTTCAGCTCCTCGAAAGACGGGACCTTCTTCTTTATGTACCTGAAGACGCAGGCGAGGTTGCCGCGCTGGTGGAAGAAGTTCGCGCGGAATCTGCCGATGTTCTCGATTGCGACCGCGAGGTCGATGCCCTTCTGCCGGGCGAAGATATCCTTGTACGGCTTCCTTGCGAGCGCCTCCACGAGGTCGCGGCAGAAGTCCGAGGCCAGTACCGAGCCGGAGAGGAACTTGACGCTCCCGTCCACCCGCATCGCGGGCCTCGATCCCGCCGAGAGGAAGAGGTCGGAGGCGCCGGAGTCCACCATCTTCTTGAAGAACTGGTCGAACTGGACCTGCGGGGGCCTGAAGTCGGCCGTCGCGCCCTGGGCGGAAATCCCGGCCGCGCGCCTCAGCTTCTCGACGTATCCCGCGTCCTCCAGCCTGGAAGCGTCCTCCATGTCAGCAATCCTGTCCTCGAGGATCCGTATCTTCCTGAGCAGGTCGTCGTCGGCCTGTGCCTGGGAATCGGCCGGGGGCGCGGCCGGGGCAGGCGCCTGGTACGGGGGCGGCGCGGCGGCGCGGGCCGCCGGGCGCGGTTGCGGCGCGGCCGGCGGGGCGGCCGGCGGGGGGGCCGGGGCCGGGCCGAAGAGGGCGTTCACCTTGAGCTGCTTCAGCATGCGCTGCTGGGGCGGGGCCATGGCGGCCTCGGCTGTGGGCCGCTGCTTCGAGAGCATCTGGACCAGCGCGCCGCCCGCCGCGGCCCTCATCGGGTCCGGGCAGAGCTTGATTTGCCGCACGTGGAAGGGAAGGTCCACGGTCTTGAGCATGGCCGCGAACTTCGCCTCGAACCCCGAGACGGCCGCAAGCTTTCCGGAGAGCACGGCGTCCATGGCGCCGGGAAGCTGCGTTCCGGACTTCCTGACCTGCGCGGCGATCATCTGGAGCACGTATTGAATCATGTGTTCAACATATATGCTTACCATCATGGAGACCTTGTCCTGCGGCTTCTTCGCCTCGAGGTCGAGGTCGTGCTCGCGAATGCGCTCCACGACGAGCGGCGAGGTCTCGCGCATCTTGGCCACCGACTGGTCTATCCAGCGGCCTCCGCGGACCGAGGAGAATTCGATGACGGACCTCCCCCTGGTCTTGACCGCAACGTCAACGAGCTCCTCGCTGAAGCACACGGACACCGCGTCGTCTATCTCGCCCAGCGCCCCATCCCCCTCCAGCGGGCCCAGGGAAAGCACGGCGGCCGCCCGGTTGACGGTGGACGGCCTGAACCCGAGCTTCGCGGCCAGCTTTTCGATTGTCTTCGCGTGCCCCTTGGAGTCGAACGGCCCATCTACGGCCTGGCTGTGTCCGCAGACGATGACGGCGTCCGCCGGCGAGGAGGGCTTCTGAAGCACGGCCTCCACCATGACTGCGAGGATTTCCTCCTCGGAGGCGGCAGGCCCTTCGGCGGAGTATAGGGGCCGGACCGCATCCCTGTCGGACTCGAGCTTCCGGGCGATGGACAGCGCGTCCTCCCCGAACACGACTATTCTCCCGCCGCTCTTCAGGAAGAAGAGGTCGGACTTCTCGATTCTCTCGTACAGTTTGTTTCCGGAGTCGCAGGAGAAGAAGATGTTCCTCTCGATTGTGAAGACCATCTCCCCTTCCTTGCGCTCGGCGGCAATCAGGTATCCTTCCCCGGTGTCGAGGGACTTGATGTTCATTTCCGTCGCGCCTCCCCCCCGCTTCCGGCCGCGGGCAGAATCACGTTCACGATTTCTTCGGCCGCGAAGGCGGGGGTGCTCCTGCCCGCGAGGACCTCGGAGACCCGCGCGCGCCAGACGTCCTCGCCGACCGTCTCCATCACCTTCTTCCGGAAGAGGTTCTCGGCCGCGAGCCGAATCCTCTTCCTCATCTTCGACTCCCGACGCTCGGCGAGGAGACCCATGCGGCCCAGGAGTCCGCGGTGCTCCTCGATTCTGCACAGGAGGTCCCCGATTCCCTCGTCGCGGGACGCGACGGTCCTCAGCACCGGGACCTCCCAGCCGCCGCCGCATCCGGGCCGCATCTGCAGCGCCATGTCGAGCTCGAGGGCGAGGCGGTCGACGCCTTCGCGGTCGGCCTTGTTGATTACGAGTATGTCGGCGATTTCCATGAGACCCGCCTTCATGGCCTGGATTCCGTCCCCTGACTCGGGCGAAAGCACGACGACCGTCGTGTCGGCGGCGTCGGCGATTTCGATTTCGGTCTGCCCCACGCCTACGGTCTCGTATATGATGTAGTCGCGGCCGAAGGCGTCGAGGAGGTCCGCGACGCTCTGCGACGTGGTGGAGAGGCCGCCGAACGAGCCGCGGCTGGCCATGCTCCTTATGAACAGGTTCCTGTCCATGGCGACCTGGTTCATCCTGATGCGGTCTCCGAGGAGCGCGCCGCCGGTGAAAGGCGACGAGGGATCGACGGCGACGACGCCTATGGTCTTGCCGGAGGCGGACAGCGACTGGGCGAGCGCGCGGATGAGCGTGCTCTTCCCGCAGCCCGGGGGGCCGGTAATCCCCAGCCTGAAGGCGCGGCCGACGCGGGGGAAAATCCCGAGGAGTATCCGGTCGCCTTCGGGGTCGCCGTTCTCGACGAGCGTCATCGACCTCGCGAGGCAAAGGCGGTCGCCCTTCAGGATGCCGTCGACGAGCTTCATGAATCCCGTCCCGTTTCTCGCTTTCCTCATTCCAGCAACTTGCGGGAAATCACGATATTCTGGACTTCCGTGGTGCCTTCGTAGATTTCGGTGATGCGCGCGTCGCGGAAGAGGCGCTCCACCGCGAATTCCTTGGTGTACCCCACGCCGCCGTGGACCTGCATCGCCTCGAACGCGCATAAGTTGGCCGTCCGCGAGGCGAAGAGCTTCGCCATCGCCGACTCGCGCGTGTGCGGCCTGTCTGCGTCGCGGAGGAAGGCCGCGCGCCTCACCAGGAGCCTCGACGCGTCTATGCGCGTGCCCATCTCCGCGATTTTCCACTGTATGGCCTGGAACGACGCTATCGGCTGGCCGAACTGCTTCCGTTCCTTGGCGTAGCGCACCGACTCGTCCAGGCAGGCCTGCGCGATGCCCACGCTCTGCGCCCCTATGCCGATTCTGCCGCCGTCGAGCGTGCTCATGGCTATTTTGAACCCTTCCCCCCTCCTGCCGAGGATGGCGGAGGCAGGGACCGCGCAGTCCTCGAAAATCAGCTCCGAGGTGTCGGACCCCCGTATGCCGAGCTTGTCCTCCTTCGCGCCCGGCTTGAAGCCCTGCGTCCCCTTCTCGACAATGAAGGCGGTTATGCCCTTCGCGCCCGGGGCATCGCCGGTTCGGGCCATCACGATGACCACGTCCGCCTTGGATCCCGATGAAATCATGGTCTTCGTGCCGTTCAGAACGAAGCGGCTCCCGGATTCGCGGGCCGAGAGGGAGATTGAGGCCGCGTCCGTGCCGGCGTTGGGCTCCGACAGCGCGTAGGCCCCGAGCCACTCGCCCGAGCTGAGCTTCGGGAGGTATTTCTTCTTCTGCGCGTCGGATCCGAACCGGACTATCGGGGAGCAGACCAGCGAGTTGTGCACCGACAGTGTCACTCCTGTCGACGCGCAGCCGCGGTTCACCTCCTCGAGAATGATGGCGAGCTCCATGTGCCCGAGCCCCGATCCCCCGAATTCCTCGGGCACAAGGACGCCGAGAAATCCGAGCCTGGCGGCGGCCTTGATGTTCTCCGCGGGGAATTCGGAATTCGCGTCAATACGGGACGCCGACGGTTTCAGGACTTCGTCGGCGAATTCGGCAGCGGATCTTCTGATAATTTCCTGGTCCTCGGTCAAATCGAAATCCATCATTCTAATCCCTTCATGCTGGGTGCCGTAATCGGATTAATACCTGAAGAACCCCTGTCCTGTCTTCCTGCCGAGCCTTCCGGCCGCGACCATCTTCCTGAGCAGCGGGCAGGGCCGGTATTTCGAGTCGTTGAAACCTTCATGGAGCACGTTCATGATGCTCAGGCAGACGTCGAGGCCTATTAGATCAGCAAGCGCCAGGGGGCCCATGGGATGGTTCATGCCGAGCTTCATCACGTTGTCGATTGCCTCAGCGTCCGCGATTCCCTCCATGAGCGAGAAGGCCGCCTCGTTGATCATCGGAATCAGGATGCGGTTCGCTATGAAGCCCGGCGAGTCGTTGACCGGGACCGGGGTCTTGTCGAGCTTCGCGGAAAGGTCCATGACCGTCCTGAACGTGTCGTCGTCGGTCTGCACCGCGCGTATGACCTCCACAAGCTTCATGAGTGGGACGGGATTCATGAAGTGCATTCCGACGACCTTCGGGGGCCTGCCCGACGCCTTCGCTATCTCGGTGACGGAGATGGACGACGTGTTGGTCGCGAGGATGGCATGCGCGCCGGTAATCTTCCCGAGCGTGCTGAAGATGTCCAGCTTGACGACCTTGTTCTCGGTCGCCGCCTCGACCACGAGGTCCGCGTCCGCCGCGCCCTTGAGCGAGGTGGACTTCGAGATTCTCCCCAGAATCCTCTCCATCTCGGCGGCCGTCATCTTCTCCTTCTTGACCAGCCTGTCGAGCCCGGATCGGATTGTCGCGAGCCCCTTCTCCACGAGATCCTCGGCCACGTCCACCAGCATGACCGGGAATTCCTTCGCGGCGAACACCTGGGCTATTCCGTTCCCCATGGTTCCGGCGCCGATCACGGCGACTTTCCTGACTTCCATTGCTTCCTCCTCCCGCCCGGACGCGCCGGGAAATCCTGCTGCTCTGATTTTACAGCAAGCCTATCTTGGAAATCCCAGACCGCCAGATCCCGATGAACTCCAAATCCCAAATCCCGACGAGCTGCCGCGAGACGGCGTGTTTTCGAATCGTGGCTTTCTTCGCCGTGACGCCGCCATTGAGAGTTGGAAATTGGGATTTCATTGGGATTTGGAAATTGGTTGTTGGGATTTGCCTGCTTTCCAGCCTCCATAGTTGCGTTGAAGGATTAAACAAGCTCTATGCTGGTGGCCACCGCGTTGCCGCCCCCGAGGCACAGCGCGGCGAGGCCCTTCCTCTTCTTCTCCTGCTGGAGCGCGTGTATCAGCGTGACGATGAGCCTCGCTCCGGTCGCTCCTATAGGATGGCCCAGGGCGACTGCGCCCCCCCGCACGTTGGTCCTGGCCGGATCGAGCCCGATTTCGCGGATGAGGGCTATCGACGCCACCGCGAACGGCTCGTTCACCTCGACCAGGTCGAAATCGCCCGTCTTGAATCCGGTCCTGCGCTTCAGGTCGTTGACGGCGTCTATGGGCGCGAGCATGACCCACTGCGGCTCCCTGCCTCCCACGCCCATGCCCGTGACGCGCGCGATGGGCCTGGCGTTGAGCTTCTGCGCCGTCTCGGCGGACATCACGACGAGGGCGGCCGCGCCGTCGTTGATTCCGGACGCGTTCCCGGCTGTCACCGTGCCGCCCTTCTTGAACGCGGCCGGAAGCTTCGCCAGCTTCTCCACGGTAGTGTCCGGCCGCGGATGCTCGTCCGTGTCGAACACAACGGGATCCCCCTTCTTCTGGGGGATTTTCACCGGCACGATTTCCTTCTTGAAGCTCCCGCTCCTGATTGCCTCGGACGCCTTGCGGTGCGATTCGAACGAGAAGACGTCCTGCTCCTCGCGGGATATCTTGTACTTCTCCGCCACGAGCTCCCCGGTGTTGCCCATGTGGAAGTCGTTGTGGATGTCCCACAGCCCGTCGAAAATCATGGTGTCCACCGCCTTCGCGTCCCCGAGCCTCGCGCCGGCCCGCATGGACGGGATGATGTAGGGCGCGTTGCTCATGCTCTCCATGCCGCCCGCGACCACGACTTCCGAGAACCCGGTCTGAACGGCCATGCACGCGAGGTGCAGCGCCTTCATCCCGGACCCGCAGACCTTGTTCACCGTGAATGAGCCCTTGGAGGCGGGAATCCCGCCCCTGAGAGCCGCTATGCGCGCCGGGTTCTGCCCTATCCCCGCGGTCACGACGTTGCCCATTATCACTTCGTCCACCCTGTCGGCCGGGATTCCCGCCCTGGCGACGGCCTCCCGCACAGCGATTGCGCCCAGGTCCGGGGCGGACAGCGTGGAAAGGGACTTCTGGAAAGTGGCGATGGCCGTCCTCACGGCGCTCACTATGACGACGTCTTTCATGGAACTCTCCTCATATCGAAACTCGGTCCGACTCTGAATCGTCCGCAAGGGACGCAGCAAGGCAAGGTTATCAGGCGGCCGGATCCCTGTCAACCCGGTGTTTGCCCGCACTGATTAGCCCGCAGGGGGCTTTGGCTGCTGAGGAGAGCATGCGCCTCGAAGCCGCCGCGCAGATCGCCCGGGTAAACCGGGCCGCAGGAATCTCCCGGCGAGGCGACTGCCCCAATCCATGGGCGTCATCATGTCGAAAACACGCCTTGACCTAGTCCCAGAGAAGGGACAGCCAGCCGAAGACTACCCCCTCGTACCTGCCGCGGACCTTCGCGTCTCTTGCTGCCCTGAGGCCTTTTCTCCTGCTGATTCCCTTGGCTTTCGACACGATTTTCTCGAGCTCGCCGAGATCCAGCCAGACCCCGTGCTTCGCGCAGAGGTCTATGCTTATGTTGTCGTGCTCTTCGGCGGCCATCATCGAACCGCAAATAGGGCATGGCCGCCGGCCTTCCGCGATTAACTCGCTGTTGGGATGCGATGCGTGCTTTGTATCAGCCATTCGATTCGCTCCTGACTGCATGGATGACAAGTTCTGAATTGACGGGAGTTCCGGAATATACCCGACTCCGATGAAGCCTTCAACCGGAGACCGGGAGACGCGGCGCTGAAGAGCCGGGCGCGGCGCCGGTCGGGTCTGCGTCCGGCAAGGGAGTCGTGGGGTTCGGGAAGGACTTGCGAGACGGTGAAATCGCCCGACGGCACATCAGAGAAAACTTAAGCGCCCGCCGCCCGAAGATTCCGGACTCTTCGCCCCTGGCACATTCCATAAGCCATTGGGAATCAAAGAAATAGACCGCGCGAGGGGTCGCATGCGGATGAGCGCGGCCTGGTCAAGCCGAAGGCGGCCGGACAAATGGCTCACCAGCAACGGAGGTGCGCACTGCCGGCTACTGCCGGAACGACAACGATGGAGGCAGGGAGACGGGAACTGGGGTACCGCTCCGGAGAAGAGACGCTTGGTCAAGCCGAAGGCTTGCGCCAGGAGAAGGGCCGGGTCACGAGCCTCAGGCCGTGGCTTTTGGAGACCGCGGCCGGGTTGAGCCCGCCGCGGTACCCGCAGAGAGCGACGTCGCCGGAGTTGTTCCACACCCCTCCCTTGATGAGCCGGGAATGCCGGAACGAAATCTCCGGGGCGTTCAGGCACCATGTGGCCACGTTCCCGCCGATGTCGACCGCCCCGTAGGGCGAAACGTCAATCGCGAAGGATCCCGGCTCGACGATGCGGGGCCCCTTCTCAAAGGAGACGCTCGAATTGGCGAAGATTCCGAAGTACTCCCTTCCCCAGGGATACTTCCGGCCATCCGTGCCCCGGGAAGCCTTCTCGAATTCCTCCTCGTGGGGAAGGGTAAAAAGCCTGCCGTCCCTGCGGGAACGCCATGCGCAGTAGGCGAGGGCGTCGGGCCAGGAGACGCCCATGACCGGCATCGTCGGAGTGAGCCGGAGCGGATTCGGCTCGCTTTCTCCGGGCAGGCGCCACAGGGTTCTCCGAACCGGGTCGAGACGGTTCGATTCCCCTTTTCCGGTCTCATTATCCCGCGGATTGGATTTCGCATCATTTGAATCGGGGTCGAGGAAATCAGCCGCGTGATCCTCGACGAGGAACTTCGCGTCGCCGTCCCTGGGCTGTCGTTTCCTCGCCTCTTCGAGGCCGGTTCCTTTTCCCGGCGCGGAGCCGGACGAAAGGCTGTTCAGGTATTCGATATATTCGCCGAAGGAAACCGGAATCCTTCCGATGAAGAAGTCCTGGGCGTTTTTCCCGGCAACGGGCCATTTCAGGCTGTCGTCCCCCGAAAGGAAGGGCCCGGCGGGGACATGGATGAATCCCGCGGGGATTTCATCCTCTCGGAAGAGGTTCACGCCGATATGGAGGTCCCCGCCCCTGTCCATGCGAACAGGGAGCCTGGTCTCCGCGAAGCCCGGGCAGCGTACGACGCACAGGTACGATCCGCGGGGAAGCACGGCGGAGGATATCGGAGTGACGCCGAGGAGCCTTGCCTCGCCCGGGGTCTGGACCATGTCCTTCTCCTCGTACCTGCATACGAAGACATCTGCGCCCGTGAGCTCCCTCTTCCCGCAGGAGCCGGAATGGCCCGGAATCCTGTCGGATGCCGCGCTGCTCCACGCCGGAACCCATTCCTCTCCCGCGAGGATTGAGACCGCGGGAATCGGCCTGTCCGAATCCGCGGCCTGTTTCGAGGGAAGAGGCGCCCCGTCCCTCCAGGGGATTTCCGCTGTTTCCCCGAATCTGACCTGCAGGGCGCCGGAGGCTGAGGGTTTGAGGCACTCGCAGGGGAGGGAATGGGCGCGGATGGAGAGGCGGCCGGGCTTGTCGATTTCCGCGGTCCACCTGCCGCCGACGTCGTACTCTTCAATGAGTTTCCTGTAGAGCGACATCTCGGACGTGTCGAGGCGCTTTTCCGCGGCAAGGAACCTGTCCATGTAGAGCATGCACTTGCCCTCGCGGCCGTCGGGATTCGACGGATCGGCGGCCATGGCGTTGCTGAACGCCGCCTCCGCGCCCCCGAACTCGGCCATGCGCATGTCGCGCATTTCCTGAAGGCTCTCCTGCCTCTCCCAGACCGGCTTCCTGACCGGGATCGGATGCCAGGGCCGGATCCCGGCCGCCATCGCTTCGACCGCCTTTTCCTCGGCGGCTATCTCTCCGGCGGATTCCCTGAACCGCGCGAGAAGACGCATGCCCTCCTCGATGTGGCGGGCTGCCTCCTTGCGCTTCCTCTCCCGCTCCTTTTCGCCTTCTAGGAACTTCCGGATTTCAGCGGCCAGGAGTCCCGCCGAGCCGTACCGGTCCTTCTTGTTCCTGGACATCGCCTTGAGGACAATCTCCTCGAGATCGGGCGGTACGGGTTCCGGGAAAAGCTGGGGATGTGGAGCGTCTAGTGCAGACCGCTCGGAGGGGCGGATTCGATTCTCCACACCAGGCACTTCGCGCCCGGCACTTCTCGCGTCGTTTCCGACGCGCATTTCCGAGACCCGCGCGGACGGCCGCTTCAGTTCCCCCGAGATGACCTTGGTGATTACGCTGATTGGATTCGGCCCCTCGAACGGCGGCCTGAAGGTGAGAATCTGGTAGAGAATCGCGCCGAGTGAGTAGATGTCGGAGGCCATGTCGACCTCGTCCACGTTTCCCGCCGCCTGCTCCGGAGGCATGTATGCCGGCGTGCCCATGACGGTGCCTTCGAGGGTGAGCGCTGGTGTGTCCTGATTCTCTCGTTCCTGATTAACCTGATCCCCTTGACGCGCGATGTCTTTGTCGCCGACCGCGTCAAGGGCATCAGGAGAATCAGGCTGTGCAGAATCAGGTAAATCAGTTTGCCGCGAAGCGGCATCAGGAGAATCAGGCACTCTTGCTATTTTCGCCAGGCCCCAGTCGACAACGTACACCTCGCCGTATTCCCCGATCATGACGTTCGCAGGTTTCAGGTCCCTGTGGATGACGCCGTGGTCATGGGCGAATGAGACGGCGTTGCACACGTCGATGAAAATCCCGAGCAGGCGGTGCCTTGTGTACTCTTTCCGCGGGTCAGGCATAGGGTGTAGGGTGGAGGGGCCAGGGTTCAGTCCCGAATCCAGCTTCTGCTCTGCATCCTCATCACGTTCCGCTGAAGCTTCTCGATTTCGTCTCTCCTCGTCTTCGCATGCATCTCCCTCTACCCTCGACCCTATACCCTCACCCCTCTCCCACGCCCCATGCTCCACCGCATGCAGCAATTCGGCGAGGTCCCTGCCCGTGATCCTCGCCATTGCGAAGAACGGCTGCCTGCGCCCGCCCTCCTCCATCGTGCCGATGTCGAAGACAGGCACAACATTCGGGTGCGTGAGCCTGCCCGCGATGCGCCCCTCCCGCATGAACCGCGCCACGGTTTCGCGCGAATCGAGGCTCCGGAGCATGAGCTTCACCGCGACTTCCCTGCCGAAGTCCGTATCCAGCGCTTCCACGACTTTTCCGAGGCCCCCCCTGCCCAGCTCGCGAAGGAACCGGTACCTTCCCGCGGTTCCGCCCCCGGGCGCGGGCCCGGGCAGGGGGTTCGGGACCCGGCCGGGCGGCTGCGCCTCGAAATTCATGATCGTCCTGGCCGTCCCGGACCCCTGCTCCACGAAATCCCGCATGAGGCCGACCGAATCCGGCGCGGATGAGGAGTCCCTGTCGGCGACCGTCGCCTCCCCGCCGAATGCACCGCACTTCTCAGCCGCATGCAGGGAAAGGATTTCGAGGGTCCTCCCGTCGAGATATCCCTTCTCGACAAGAAGGCCGGTCAGGCTCTTGTTCGCGTCGGCCGCCCATATTGCAGCGCACTCGACGAACTGATCCTTCGTGATGCAGTTCGTCCTGAGCGCCATGGCGGCGGCCGCCAGTTCGAGAGGACCGTCCATCAATCCACCGCGTGAAACGCAATCCCGGCCGGGCTCCGCCGAAAAGAGGCGATGAGCCCGACCGCGGCCCGGGAGTTTTCCGTGAGGACCCGCAATATGTTACACGCGTCTTCGGAGCGGGCAAGCCCGGCTCCGCACGAAGCATGGGACCTCGCGCTTCGTGCGGAAGCGGGATAATGCCTCCCACAAACAGCGCTGTTGTTGGACTTGGACCTTCGTGACACGGCCTGCTGTTCCCTGTCGCGGCTCAGGTCCCAGGTCCGCAGCTTATGGACGCCAACGCAAAGCAGGGTATCATCGCAGAATAGCGATATCCCGTTTGGTATCGGAAGATCGGTTGCGCGAATTGAACAGGGATGTCGAAGAGGTGCTCGCAATGACAGTGGCATCCATTCGTACCCTGAGACGATAAAATCCAAAATCTAAAATCGGAAATCCAGCATGGACGGATTCGAAGGAAAGCACCTGGTCCTGGCGACGATAGAGGACCTCGTAAGGGCCATGTCGATAAGGCAGCTCGGCGCGTATTCCGAGTCGCTCGGAATCAGGACCACCCTGCTTTTCCTCGTCAAGAAGCCCGGGGGCTACGCGGCACCGATATCCTTCTCGCCGTCGGAAGTGTCCAGGATTGCCGCGTTCCTGAAGGATGAGCAGGCGACCCATCTCGGGTTCTACCTGATGACCGGGTCGTTCAAGCCCTACCGGGCGCTTGTCGCTGCCCTCCGGAGGGAAGGCTTCGAGGGCATGATCCTGGCCGGGGGCATCCACGTCTCGCTATGCCCGGAGGAGTCCCTGGTCGAGGGGGCGCAGTTCGCCGTGCAGGGGCCGGGCGAGATCCCGCTCAGGGCGATATTCGAGGGGAAGGATCCCGCTTCGATTCCGGGGCTGGTCTGGCGCGACGGCGGCGGCAAGGTCCGCGTCAATCCCGTCTCCCCGGACCAGGCGATACCCATGGACGACAGGCCGTTCCCAATCTGGCGGCTGAACCGCGACCGGGTGCTCTTGAACGGCAGGCTGAAGGTCCTTACAGAGGGCATCCACAGGGCCTACACGGGCTGGCACGGCACCTACTACGATTTGCTCACGTCAATCGGCTGCATCTACAAGTGCGCGTACTGCTGCCAGGTCCACAAGGGGAAGATCCTGAGGACGAGCGTGGACAGGGCGATTCGTGAAATCAAGCATGCCCGCGAGAACCTGCCGTTCCTGGAAGGCGTGAACGTGCAGGACGATTCCTTCGTGTCCGGGCCCAAGGAATGGGTGGACGAGTTCTGCAGGAGGATGAAGGCCGAGGTGGGCCTGCCGTTCATCGTGCGCATGATACCGCGCCAGGTGACCGCCGAGCTTCTGGAGAAGATGATGGACGCCGGGCTGGTCTACGTAACCATGGGGCTCGAAGGATCCGACCGGCTCAACAAGACCCTCTACAAGCGTTCCCAGACCGCCGAGTACTTCATCCCCGCCGCGAAAGAAGTGCTCAACCACGGGCTGATATTGTCAATCGACCTCCTGATCAACAATCCCTACGAGACCGAAGCCGATCTGAAGGAGATTGCCGAAACCCTCAACTCGCTGCCGAGGCCGAACTGGTGGGTCGTGTCGCTCTCGCTCACTCCCTTCCCCAAAACGCCGCTCTACGAGCGCGCTGTCCAGGACGGCATGATCGAGAAATTCCCCACGGATGCGTACGACGCAATGCTTGTTCCTTCCAGGGAAGGGGCCTACCGCACGCCGGATTTCTGGTATCTTCTCAACGCCAAGCTGCTCCCGATGATTAACTCGAACCTCGGGCGGCAGCTCATCGAGGCCGGACCCGGCAGCCCGACTGCGGCGAAAACGGTCTTCCGCCTCACCAAGTGGCTGCTGAGGACGAGGAAGATCACGAGCTTCCTGCGAGACAATTTTCCGATCCTCTACGCGGTCCTCTACCGCGGACTGCGGATCTTCACCGGCAAGAAGGCCCTGCCGCGCATAATGCGATCCGGCGGATGAGACGGGGCGGATAGCTTTGCCCCTCGCCCCGTCCGCCGGATTGAAGCTAGTGCACCGAGCACGATATGCACGGGTCGTATGCCCGGACGAGCATGGAGCAGAGGAGCTCCATCTTCTCGTCGGTCATGTTCGCGTCCGCCGAGAACTTCTTCACGAGATGGTTCAGGTCGATGTGGATGTTCGCGTTGTTCTGCGTCGTCGGGATGACGCAGTTTGCCTTGGTGATGCGGCCGGTCTTGTCGTAGGCGTATTGGTGGTAGAGGATTCCCCTCGGCACCTCGACCGCGCCGACGCCCTCTCCGGCCCTGGGCTCGACCTCGGCCATTGTCGGGGCGGCCGGATCCGCCGCGAGCTCGTCGATAAGCCTGATTGATTCCCAGGTGCAGTGGACGCACTCCACGAGCTGCGCGACGTTGTTCATGTAGGGGTTGTGGTTCACCGGGCGGAGCCCGAAGAGGTCCGCGACCCTTGCGGCCTCGGGGCGCAGGAGCCCGTGGTTGTTGTTGATTCGGGCCAGCGCCCCAACGGCGAACGCGTCCCTCGATAGCTTGCACCATTTCGAGGTGTTCTGGGGCGTGACGTACTCGTTCGTCATCGCCTTGTATTCCCGTTCGGTCTTCACCACTCCGTCCGTCGACGCGAGGTCGCCTCCGATGAACGGGTATTCGTTGACTCCCTTCAGGGATACGAATTCGGTTTCGCGGGAGAAATCCGGAATCTTCGGGGAGAGGTTGCGGAACAGGCCCACGACCGCGGATATGTCCTCGAGGGAGCGGTCGAGCTGGTCGCGGAAGGCGAGCAGCTTCGCGCGCTCCGGCATCCTCGCCATGCCTCCGACCAGAATCGACACCGGGTGGGTGGTCCTTCCGGCGACGAGGTCGCAGATGCCGTTGGCGAGGCCCTTGAGCCTGAGCGCGATGGCCACGATTTCCGGGTTCTTCTTGCGCAGGGCGATTGCGTCGGGCAGCCCGAGGAAGTCCGGGGCCGCCAGGAAGAACAGGTGGAGCCAGTGGCTCTGGAGTGTTTCGGCGTGCTTGGCCAGCAGGCGAAGCTTCGCGGCCGCGTCGGGGATGCGGACCCCGAACGCGTCCTCGGTGGCCCTGACGCTCGCGAGGCAGTGGCCTATCGAGCAGATGCCGCATATCCTGGCCGTGAATATCCCGGCCGTCGAGTAATGCTTGCCCTTGAGTATGGCCTCGAAGTACCTCGGCGTCTCGACCACGTCCCAGCGGGCCTCCCTGAGCTTGCCCGCCTCGACGCGGACCTTGATGTTCCCGTGGCCTTCGACCCTGGTCAGGTGATGGACGTCGATGTTGAGGTTGACCTTCATTTCAGCACCCCTTCGAATCCGCCAAAGAAGTTGAGCCTTTCCGCCAGAAGCTGCATGTCCATGCCCTTGCGCTCGGCGAGGGCCAGGAATTCCTTGTAGTTGGGCGCCGGGGCGGGGCCGCGGCAGCCCCAGCATCCGAGCCCCCCTGCCGGGCAGGGGGCGTTGCACCCGCCGCGTGTGATGGAGCCCAGGCACAGCTCGCCCATCTCCATGCGGCAGGTCGAGAACCGCTGCTTGCATTCCAGGCACACCGGGTAGTTCGGGAACTGGAACGCGACGTTCCACACGAGATGCTGCACTATGCGCTCCACTTCGGCCTTCGAGACCGGGCAGCCGGGGATTTCGAGGTCGACCTTCACCGCCTCCTTGATGGATCGCGTGTAGAGGGTCTCCTTGAATTCCTTGCCGTACACTTCCGTGTTGGCTTCCGCCAGGTCGAGCACGTTCTTCATCCGGTTCACGCCGCCGAAGCTGGCGCAGCTCCCCACGGCGACGAGCACCTTCGCGTTCTGCCGGATTTTCTTCAGGCGCTCTATCTCGTCCCCCCTGCTTATGCACCCGTCAATGAGCGCGATGTCGTAATCGTCGCCCTGCGCGGTCGTCACCTCGCGGAAGTTGACGATATCGATCGCGTCGAGGAACGGGCCCAGGGTCTCCTCCTTGTTGGCGAGCTGCAGCTCGCAGCCTTCGCAGCCCGTGAAGTCGAACACGCCGATTTTCGGCCTTGCCGGGGCGATTCCGAGGTATTTCATGCGTGTCTCCTCAGATGGCTTCCTTCAGGTTCATGACAGACCAGTAGTCGAACACCGGGCCGTCGATGCACGTGTAGGTCGAGCCAATGTTGCAGCGGCAGCACTTCCCCATGCCGCAGTGCATGCGGCGCTCCAGCGACACGAACATGCGGTGCATGGGCAAACCCATCTGGTTCAGCCTGCCGCAGACGAACTTGAACATGACCGGCGGGCCGCAGACTATGGCGTAGGTCTTCTCCGGATGAATCGTTATATTGTCGAGCAGCTTGGTGATGAGCCCCACGCGGCCCGCCCACGTGGCGTCCGGCCTCTCCACGATTATCTGGAGGTTTATGTCGTCGATGAGGCTCCATTCCTCGTACTGGTAGCGGAACAGGAGCTGGTCGGGCTGGCGCGTCCCGTAGAGGATGTGCACGTCCTTGAAGCTGACGCGGTTCTCGATGACGTAGAACATCGGCGCGCGGAGCGGGGCGAGCCCCAGCCCGCCCGCTATGAGCAGGACGTCGGACCCGTGCATCTGGACCATGGGGAAGTGCGTGCCGAAGGGGCCGCGTATGCCGACTTTGGCCCCGCGCCGCGCGTTGTGGAGCACGTTCGTCACCACGCCGGCCTTGCGTATGCAGAGCTCGATGTGCCCCTTGGCGGACGGCGAGCTCGATATGGAAATCGGCACCTCGCCGTACCCGGGGACCTGCAGCATCACGAACTGCCCTGGAAGGAACGTGAAACGCTGCCGCTCGGCGTCGTCGACAATCCTGATTTGGAAGAGCTTCTCCATGTCGGTCAGGCGGATTATGTTCGTAATCTCCGCCTTGAAGGCCCTGTCGACGCTTTTCAGCTTGTTCCGCTGGTTGAAGTCGATCGGCTGCGTCATGTCCGTGTCTTTGATGATGTCGTACGGCTGGAATTCGATGCTCATTTCCTCACCTCCGCCTGAAGTTCGCCGATTATGTCCGGCGGGTTGATTCCGGCCAGGCAGGTCCGGCCGCAACGGTTGCACCCCACGCACTTGGGCTCGTCGTAAATCTCCACGAAGCCCCGGTGCTGGTGGTAGTACCTGTACTTGAGCCGCGTCGTGGCCTCGGGGCGGAAGTTGTGGCCCCCGGCGACCTGCGCGAAATCCACGAGGTTGCAGGAGTAGAGCTGCTTCACCTTGGCCCCGCTCGCCCAGTCCATGGACACCCGTTCGCTCACCCCGTAGCAGTAGCACGTGGGGCAGACCTGGGCGCAGCTTCCGCAGCTCAGGCACTTCGCGCCCCACTTCTTCCACACGTCGGACTCGAACTCGATGTCGAGAAGGTTGGGCAGGTTGTGCACGTTGACGTGCGTCGTGTACGCGTCGGAGATGCGCCTGCGCGCGTCGAGGTAGTCCTTCGTATCCTTTTCCTTGACGTCGTGCGTCAGGACTTTGTTCAGAAGGATGTAGCCGCGGTCCGAGTCGATGGCCGTGAAATAGCGGTCGCCGAGGTCGGTCAGGAACAGATCGAAGCCGTGCGAGACCACGTTCGTCCCGAGCGCGTGGCAGAACCCCCCCTCGCACGGCTCGTGGTCGATGCCGACTATGAGCGTGTTCTTGCGCCTCGCGATATAGTACGGGCTCGGGAACTTGTCGTGGATGAGGACCTTGTCGAGCCTGAGCAGGCCCGAGATGTCGCAGGCGTGAAGCCCGAGAATCATGCGCGGCTCGAACCTGTACTGGATTTCCTTTTCCCAGTCCTCGTCGCCGAACCTGTAGTTCGCGAGGTTCTCGAGGTAGGGGATGAAATAGGTCTTGGCCGAGTATTCGGTGGTCTCGTAGGAGAGGTCGATCTCCTCGAAACTCGTCACGGGAAGGTAGTGGTGGATGGGCTTCCCGCGGGCGTTGGACCCGACCTTCTTCGGCGCGACCACTTCCACGGACTTCATCGCCGTTTCAATCAGCGTCCTGAAGTCGTCCTTGTAGAGTATTTTGAAGAGCATGCGAGACGCCTTTACGAGAGTATGTCTGGTCGATCCGCCGGAGCGAATCCAGGCGGACGGGATTTCCGGATGCTGGAATTGTGACGACCCGGCCGCGGCAGTAGCCCGCAGCTTTGGGAAGGAAGGATGCGCGCGAAGATGGAATCTCCGCGCAGTATTCAGCCCGTTTTGGTTCCCTCAGGGCCAGATTCGATTTGTTTGAGATACAAAACACTGAGTCTTTTATCAAAACCGGCATCGAAGGCAAGAAAAAAAACGGACCTGGTCCGCTTTTTTTGGATTCGAGATTTGCCGCCGGATTCATCCTCGGCAGTTCGCGTCCGGGGATTTCCATCGGAGGCTGCCCGCCGATGGTAGGGGCACGGCGCGCCGTGCCCCTACTCCTCGCAGAATATGCGCCCCGACTGAGCGGGGCGACTACATCACAGACATACTATCCGACTATTACCCGGAGTCCCGGGGGAACGCAAAGAGGTCGGTTCAGGATAAATTCCACACGAAGCGCGCGGCCGCGCGCTTCGTGTGGAATTGAAATGAAACCGCGCTCATGCATAACCCGGACGAGTCGGAACCAAAGAGGGATTCAAGGCAGGCTCGCCCAGGTTATATCGCGCGCGGTTTCAGCGGTTTTATTCCAGGTTCGTATGCCTCTCGGCCATCACGCGCTCGGTTATCTTGAGCCTTCTCATGAGCATGAGCACGATGAGGTCGAGGTAGAGCAGCAGGCTCTCCTCGAACATTGAGCCAAGGGGGAAGAGGATGTCCGAGGATTCCCTGTTGCCCGTGCCTTCGACGAACGCGGGGATGGAGACGGTCCTGCTCACGCAGCGGCCGATTGTGCTCTTCGGGTTGTACGTGACGAGGATTGTTTCGGCGCCTGCCTGCTTCGCTATCCTCACCATCTGCTGCACCATGCGCACCTCGCCCGATCCCGAGCATGCAATCAGGAGGTCGTTGCGCGTGATTCTTGGCGTCGCGACTTCCCCCACCACGTAGATGTCGAACCCGAGGTGCATGAGCCTCATGGCGAACGCGCCCGCAATCATGCCGGTCCTGCCGCGTCCGACCACGAACACGCGCTTTGCATGCAGCAGTGAATCCATCAGCATGTCCGTTTCCGCGGAGTCCATGGACTCGAAAACGGCCCCGATGCTGGCGAGGACCTGCGAAGCGAGCGTCTTCATGTTCCCTCTGCAAGAATATTCATGTCGAACACCGGACCGTCCCTGCATGCAGCAGCATAGGCCTTCCCTCCCGCCTTTCTGACCGGCACCGCGCACCCGCGGCATACGCCCATCCCGCAGGCCATCCTCTCCTCGACCGAGACCTGGCACGTCGCGGCAGGGTGCATGCGGAGGACCGCCGCAAGCGCCGTGATCATCCCCCTGGGCCCGCATGCGTAGACCGCGACAGGGCCGGGGGCCGAGGACAGCGCGCGGCCGGCGAGGTCCACCGCAGTGCCGCGCGTTCCGGCGGATCCGTCTTCAGTGGCTGTCAGAACCTTCATGTGGAGCGAGGAGAAACGCTCCACGGCGTGGAGGCCGGCGGAAGACTTAGCGCCGATAATCGCAATGGATGTGGTTTCCGTGAATATCCCCTCCCCGACCCCGCTCTGCGCGAGGAAGAGGAGCGGAGCCACGCCGATGCCTCCGCCGACTATGACGTGGAAGCGCGCCGAAGCTGGAGGTTCGAAGCCCTTCCCGAGCGGCCCGAGCAACGAAATCCGGTCGCCCGGCCCTGCCTGCGACATAATCGCGGTTCCGGCGCCCGCAATCCTGTAAAGTATGACGGCCGTGTCCTCCCCCTCGATCCTGTGGATGCTGAAGGGCCTCCTGAGGAGCGGATCGGTGCCCCGCCCCGACTTTATCATCAGGAACTGGCCGGGCCGGGCGGCTGCCGCGATCCCGGGCAGCGAAATGCCCATTTCGCAGACGGCATCGCCCATGCTGTCGTTCCACTCGATTGTCGCGGTCCTGAGAAGCATTTTCACCACAAAGCCTTTGTTTTGGCCTGCGGGTCGATCTCGGCGAGATAGGAGGCTAGTTTTTCGTTCGTGGGCCCGTATCCCTTGTCGTACATGAAATGCTCGAGCGCGGTTCCCCATTCCTTGGCGGTCTGGAACCTCTTGTCCGGATCGAGCTGGAGCGCCTTGGTGACGATGTTGCTAAGCGATTCCGGCACGTCGGGGTTCACCTTCCTCACGGGCGGTATGCGGAACCTCTCCATCTTGTCGAGGAGCGTGTCCGCGTCGCTCACCCTGTAGACCATCTTGCCGGTGAGGAGCTCGAAGGCCACGAGCCCGAGGGAGAAGATGTCCGACCTCGCGTCCGTGCCCTGGAACATGACCTGCTCGGGCGACATGTACGGGAACTTGCCCATGAGCGTGGTCTTCTCGTCCGGCGTTGGATGGGTCAGGGCCTTTGCGATGCCGAAGTCCGTGAGCTTCACCACGCCGCCGTAATTAATCATGATGTTCTGGGGCGTGACGTCCCTGTGGACTATGTTCATGGGAGAGCCGTTGTGGTCGGTCTTGTGGTGCGCGTAGTTCAAAGCCCTGCACACGCGGCTCGTGATGAACGCGCACAGGTCCGGCGGCGCGAGGATCTTCTTCTGGACGTGAATCTCGATGAACTTGCCCAAATCCATGCCGAACAGGGCCTCCATGACGATGAAGTACCCCGCTTCGTACTGGCCGAGCTGGTAGATCTGCAGGATGTTCTCGTGGATTAGGTCCGAGACGAGCTTGGCTTCGCCGATGAACATGGCCTTTGTGTTGCGGTCCTTGAGGAGGTCGCGCCGTATGGTCTTGATGGCTACGATCTTGCGGAAACCGACCGCGCCCTGCCATTCGGCCAGAAAAACATCTCCCATGCCGCCGGAAGCAAGCTTCTGGATTATCCTGAAGTTCGTGTCGCAGAAGATGTCCTGCACCGAAGCCCCCTCGAAAACCTGCGGAATTATATCGGATCCGCATGGGATGTCAATCAAGCGTTTCCTGCTCGGGCAACGAAGAAAGCCCAATGTCGAACGTCCAAGGTCCAAGGTCGTGGGCTACAAGAAATCCCAAACCCCAAATCCCAACTCCCAATGAAATCCCAGCTTCTAAAATCCAATGACTTGCGGGTTGCCCCGAAGGAATCCAAACGAGCCCCCCTGTTTTCGGGATACCTTGTTGGAGGTTGGAATTTGGAGTTCTTTGGGGGTTTGGAGGTTGGGTTTTGGGATTTCCCGCGATGTCACCTGCTTAAGATTAGCGTTGTAGGGTTAGGTCATTCCGGCGAAAGCCGGAATCCAGGATGTATTCGCGTTAATATTGGGATTCGGATTTGAAATCAGCCGCAAAGAGGCGCAAGAGGCGCAAATTGGAACCGCTGAAGACATGAAGACGCCGAAGGGAGAAGAGGGAAGAGAGATGGGGGATGGGAACAGCGGAGACAGGACACGAAAACAGAGGTTTTAACCACCGAAGACACCGAACACACCGAGAAGGGGGACTCTAATATTGCATACACTCGCGCCTCGGTACTCCTGACGGACAGGATCACTATCTGCGCTTTTTACCACAGAGATCGCAGAGGGCCCGCCTTGCGAATTATTCCTCAATCCTCGGTGTCTTCGGCGTCTTCGGTGGTTAATTCTTCCCTCGACGCCTTCTGTGCTTTCAGTGGTGAATCGCACCTCAACCCCTGTTGCGCGTTTTGCGCCTCTTTGCGGCTAGCAAAAAAAGGAACCTGTAGTCTTCATGAACCTGCGCAGGCGCTTCGCTGGGAATTGAAGAAACCCGGCGGGGCGAACATGTGGAACCTGTCGGCCTTGGCCTTGCACACGGGGCATATCGGCGGCGGCGTTTCCCTTGCGGCAAGGTATCCGCAGATCTTGCATCTCCAGACCGGCAGGGAATCCCCGGTCGCGGACTGGGCCTTGGCTTCCCGCAATGGCAGGGACGCGACCGGCGTGGTGTCCCTCCGCCTGAGCGCTTCCATGGCAGCGTTCTGCGCCTCTATCGGCCTTCTTTCGGGGATTGAGCGCAGCCTGGAGGGGTCCTCGCCGACCGCCTTGCTCACGAACAGGCCGCAATAGCAGGCCCCGTGGTCGTTTATGTCCGCGTCGCGGTATTCGCACGGGCAGATGATGTCCGAATCGTATTCCTTGATTCCGCAGGAAATCCTGCACGGGCAGGAAGCGAACCCGTACCTGTCCTGGTTCTTCGCGAGGCCGTCGATGAGGTCGGCCAGCAGTTCCTTGTCAGGGCAGAGGAAGAAGCCGCTCTCGTTCGCGTCCTTCTTCATGCTGTCCAGGATTTGATTCTTGTCTGCCATCAATTCAGGACCTCCCTCGCTTTTTCCTCCTGGAAACCGACTATGACCTCCTGGCCGTCGTCGATGACCAGTGTCGGGCAGCTCCCGGTCGGGTTCCATTTCTTGAGCTCTGCACGGGCCCGTTCCTTCTCCTCGCCCTGGAGCAGGTCCACGTCAATGAATTCGTACTGCACCCCGAGCTCGTCCAGGAGGCGCTTCATCTTCCTGCACCACCCGCACGTGCTCAGAGCGAAAAGCTCCAAGCGCCTGCGCTTGTCGTTCCCAGGCACCCTGGTCATCCGCAGCATGCTCCATCCCCCTAAAATTGGAAGAAAGAAGGATTCTAGCAGACGCGATCGAGTCCGCGCAATCTCCCTGCATTCGGTCCAGGAGCTCGGGAACGGGTAGAGGAATCGGCCAGGGGATACGCGTGGCGCGGGGATGGAGCGGGTAAAACTACAAAGTACAAATAACAAAAAACAACGAAACTCCAATATTCAAAATACAACGGGAAAGCGTTTTAACTCGAAGTAACGAAGCTTCATTATTTGGATTTTGTAGGCTGTAGCCGCCCCGCTCAGTCGGGGCGGACCCTGCTCCGGGGGGACGGAGGCGCTTCACCCGTCCTTCGTCGTCTTCGGTGGTGAATCCTAGTCCTCTGCGCAGCCTTTGAATCCGGCCTCGGCTTCCAGGATCACCTCCCTGAGGGGCACGCCGTGTTTCTTCGCGGCCGCGAGGCAGTCCTCGTATTCGGGCGCGTACTTGGACCCGCCGCCGGGAATCCTGCCGACCTTTATTCTTATCCGCCCGAATTTCGTCTCGACTTCGATGATTTCCCTGTCGAGCACCGTCCTGTCCGCCTCGAAGCACCTCACGCCGAGCGTCGAGGTCTCGGTGAACAGCGCGTGTTCGACGTCCCTGACCGCGGAGAGCGGGCAGAGCGCGGAAACCACGAACCCAGGCCTGTTTTTCTTCATGAACGCGGGCGTAACCCAGACGTCCACCGCGCCTTTTGAGAAGAGCGTCTCGTAGAGGGCGCCGATCGCCTGCGGAGTGACGTCGTCGAGGTTGACCTCGAGCTGGAACATGGTTTCCCACGCGGCATTCTCGAATCCGATGAACACGCGCAGGACGTTGGGGAGCCTTCCGTCGCTGCGGCTTCCTGCGCCGTATCCGATGTCCGTGAAGGTCCCCCTGGGCCTGCGGCCGAAAGCCGAGCAGTGGGCTTTCAATATCGCAACGCCGGTTGGAGTCGCGAGTTCGCGGTTCTCGGCGGTCTCGGAGGTGGGGATTCCCTTGAGTATTTCGACCGTGGCGGGCGCGGGAACCGGCAGAAGGCCGTGGCTGCACGCGACCTCGCCCCTGCCCGTTGCGACCGGGGAGGAGGTCACGGATTCGATACCGAGCAGGTCGAGTCCCGCCGCGGCGCCTGCGATGTCGACCAGGGCGTCGAGCCTTCCGACCTCGTGGAAGTGGACGTGGCCATGCGCTGTCCCGTGAACGCGGGCCTCGGCTTCGGCGAGGATTCTCACGGTCTTCGCCGCATGCTCGCGCACGGCAGGCCTCAGGCCGGATCCGAGGATAATCGCCTCAATCTCGGACGGATGCTCGGGAAGTTCCGGGGCCGACGGGTCTATGACGACGTCAAGCTTCGTGGCGGAAATCGGTCCGCGGCTGACCTTGGACGCATGGAGCCTGAAGCCCTTGACCTTGAGTTTCGCAAGCTCGGCCTCGAGGTCGGCCGGATTGAGTCCGGCGTCCACGAGCGAGCCTAGTATCATGTCCCCGGAAACCCCGGAGAACGGGTCGAAATGGGCGAATTTCATGTTCCCCGCCTGGAAACGCATCGTCACGGATGATTCGAGCGATGCCGGATGATAGCACAACAGCAGATGCCGATCCCGAACGAAGTTACTTCGGAATTTGAATTTGCCGCAAAGAAGCGCAAGAGACGCAAAAGGAATACGTGTTTTTTTCTTGACGTTGAAGAAATACACGTATATTCTTCAGCATCATGAATTATACACGTATTCTCGAAAGGGCCCTGAATGCGCCTTCGTCCAGGGGAAAGGCGCGGCTCGTCCTCGGCGCGCGGCAGACCGGGAAATCCACGCTCTTCCAGGCACTCAAGGGGGATAACGACCTCCTCATCGACCTCCAGGAACGGTCGGAGCGCACCAGGCTTGCCCGGGATCCCGAGGCCCTGACGAGGTCCCTTATCCCGCCCGGCAGGCGCCGCCGTCACATCCTCGTTGACGAGGTCCAGCGGGTTCCGGAACTGCTCGACGAGATACAGCTCCTTCTTGACCGCTACCCGGGCAGTTTCACTTTCACGCTGACCGGGAGTTCCGCCCGCCGCCTCCGGCGCCGCGATGCAAACCTGCTGCCCGGCCGCTCCCACCGTTTCCTCCTGTCTCCGGTCTGCCTGTGGGAACAGGGGACAGGCGGGGCAATCCTTCCCCCGGCAGGCAGGCCGCCCTCGAATCCATTTCCCCGGCGCCCCATTGAGGAAGTGCTCGTTTTCGGCAGCCTGCCGGCGGCATTCGTCGAGAAAAAGGGATTTGCGAAGACTCTTGAGACGTATGCGGAAGTCTATGTCGAGGAAGAGGTCCTTCGGGAATCAGCGGCGCGCAGCCTCGGCGATTACGGGCGATTCCTGGAACTTGCCGCTGTGGAATCGGGCAATCCCGTCAACCTGACGAGGATCTCGCGCGAGACCGGCATACCGCTTTCCACAGTGCACGGCTTCTACTCGGTGCTGGTCGACACGCTCGTCGGTTTTTCAGTACCTCCATATTCGCGTTCGAGCCGCGCCCGGATTATCCGCACGCCCAGGTTCTTTTTCCTCGACACCGGGGTGCGCAATGCCGTCGCCCGAGTCCCTCTGGAAACGGGTATCCTGGCGGTGGAGGGCGGCCGTCTTTTCGAGCATTGGGTCGCCTGCGAGCTCTTCGCGCGCATAGGCTACCTGGGGCGCGGATACAGGCTCTCGTACTGGCGCACGACGGACGGAGCGGAAGTGGACTTCGTGCTGGAAACCCCCAGGGAGGCGGTTCCAATCGAGGTCAAGTACACGAAACGGCCGCATCCCGCGGACGCCCGGAACATAGAACACTTCATTTCGCGCCATCCCGATTCGGCGCGCAGGGGGTTCGTGGTCTGCCGTTGCGAACGCCAAGAGCAGCTTTCCCGGCACGTCCGTGCCGTGCCATGGAGCGAGCTGTGAAATTGGTATATTACGGGCGAAGCGCGAAGCCTTCCGCTTCGCCCGGAATATAGGAGGGTCACTTGGACGGGAAGAAGAACCTGCCGAGGCTAAGGCATGTGGACGCGACCCCTGTGTCGGTCGAGGGGAGGCAGATGATTTGCCTCACCGACGGGCTGAAGCTCGTCGAGAGCCAGGTGCTGGTCTCCCCGGCCATGATGCTGATTCTCATGCACTTCGACGGCGAACACGCGGCAATCGACGCGCAGGAGAGCTTCATGAGGAAATTCGGGGTACTGCTGCCGTCCGCCAAAATCGAGGAGCTGGCCGAGGCGCTCGACAAGGCGCTGTTCCTGGACAACGAGAGGTTCAAGGCCCACTACAAGAGCATGGTCGAAGCGTTCAAGGCTGCGCATGAAAGACCGCCTTCCCACGCAGGACTGAGCTACGAATCTGATCCCGCGGCGCTCAGGTCATGGATGGACGGGCTCTTCGCCGCCGCTCCGGCCACGGAATGCGGCCGGGGCGGGCCCGCACGGGGCCTCATCGTTCCCCACTACGACCTCAGACACGCCGGCCCCGCATTCGCGGCTGCGTACTCCGAAGCCCGCGCCATGGGCAGGCCCGACGCGGCGGTCGTGCTAGGAACCGGGCATCTAAGCCTGGAAGGATCGCTCTTCACAGCCACGGACAAGGATTTCGCGACCCCCCTCGGGACCGTCGAGACCTGCAAGGACGCGGTCCGGAAACTCGCCGAAGGGTCGGGGCAGGACCTGTTCGCTGAGGAGTTCCTGCATGCAAAGGAGCATTCGATTGAGTTCCAGGCCCTGTTCCTGCGCTACGCGTTCCCCGGGGTCCCGATGGTGCCGGTGCTGGTTTCGAACTTCCACCAGTTCATCGGATCGCAAGTCGGACCGTTCGAAGATTCGAGGGTGTCCGGGTTCATTACCGCGCTCGGAGACGCCCTCGCCGGCATGAAAACCCTCTTCATCGCGAGCGTGGATTTCGCCCACGTGGGCTTGAGATTCGGGGATGCGGACGCCGCCGAGGATTCGAACCTCGGTCCGGTGGAGGAGTTCGACAGGAAGCTGCTCAAGCTCATCGAGTCTTGCGACGCGGACGGGTTCTTTACTGCCATTGACCAAAACCGCGACGCCACGAGGATCTGCGGGTTCCCTGCAATCTGCACTCTTCTCAAGCTGCTCCGGGGATCAAAGGGAACCACGCTCAAGTACGAGAAGAACGTTGATCCGACCGGTTCGGCGGTGACCTATGCGTCCGTGATTTTCACGGATTTTCGCGCCGGGGAGGGAGAGAAGGGCGCGAAAATAAACCCTAGTGTTGCATAAAACGCGCCTCGGTGGGCTAATATTTATTTAACCACCGAAGACACCGAATTGCTATTCGTCGAGAGTTCCATGTAACGGCGCGCTTTTTATGCGACTACAGGTTTTATGCAACATTAGGGTTAATCCCCCTTTATATCCACCGCGATTTCGCTGAGCACGGCCTTGAGCTTCCTTTCGACCTCGTTGATTCTGGGCACGGTCTCGAGGATTATCGCCTTCTTTTCGGAAGCAGGGACTATCACGAGCGAGCCGGACCAGAGAAGGCCGAACTCGAAGATGTCGTTGATTTCCTTGGTTATCCGCACGTTCGGCGCCGGGAAGCGCTCCACGTCGCCGAGCATCCCGCGGTGATGGATGAGCTCGTTGCTCGTGACTTCCCAGTAGTTTATCCGCGTATGGGCGAACATGAAGATGAAGAGCACCCCCAGCACAATCGCAACGCCGAAATAGAAGGAGGAGTTGGCCCATGCCTTCACGCCCGCCATGGCCTCCCTGAGCCAGCCGAGTATCGAAATGTCGGTCTTGGCAGATATGAACAGCGCCGCGAATATGAACGCCACAACGAAGAAGAACAGCGCGATGCTCTTTATCCTGTTGAACTCGAACGTCATCACGAACAGGTTCACTCCGAGAATAATCAGGAACACGAGCCCCATGGTGCCGCTCGATTTCTCCGGAGCGGATCCCATGGACAGGAAGCCGAACAGCACCGACGCACCGAGAAGCGGATAGAGCAGCACGGCTTTGGGCCATGACCTTATCACGACGCTGTCGATGTCCTTATCACGGGATTTCTCCTCTCCCTTGGATTGGGATTCTTTTTCTCCGCTCATGTTCGTCGTCTTCAATGCGGAAGCGCGGTCGCCCGGGGCAGGCCTCGGGAAACCGGCGCCTCACTTCTTCTTGTCGTCCTTCTTCTTGTTCTTCTCGGCCGCGGTCAGGTACAGCCTCCAGGACCCCACCGTAATCGCCGATGCCGCGAGCCATATCAGGCCAAGGCCCAGCAGGAACTTCACGTTCGTCCCGAGGCCGTCAACGTAGGCGTATATGAACGAGTTCGCCTCGGTCCTGCCGGTCACGCCGATTCCGAGCGCCTTGGCGCCGGCCGCGACAAGGAACACCGCCGCGGCCGCAATGATGATGTACTTGAAGTCCCTGAGCGTAGGCGCGACCGCAAGTATGAGGTTCAGGCCGAGGGCAATCATTATCCACAGCCCCCAGCCGTGCCTGCCCCGCTCGACCAGGCCCGAGAAGAACCAGAGGATGAAATCCAGGAACGTCCCGAAGAACGCGCCCGGCTGCTTGAACAGCGTCTTGAACTCCGGCAGGGGCTCGGGAATGACGACCGGCTTCCCAAGCGCCGCGTTGATGACGCAGAACAGGAGAAGCATGCAGAAGAACGGCACCACTGCAATCACGAGGCGCCCAGGCCATCCTATCCTCGGCTCGCCGTGCTTGATTATCTCCTTGTCGTCAGCGAGCAGCCTCGTCTCCTCGACCTTGGTTCCGGTCATGTAGCAGCACAGGAGCTTGAACGCCAGAATTGTCGCAAGGCCCGGCAGCGTGAACACCTTGAACGCCTGCCTCTTGAGGAGCGGGCCGTACACCTCGTGCAGAACGAACGTGAGCCCGCAGAACAGGAGAAACCACACGCCCGATGACAATATCGAATCCAAAACCACCTCCATCACAACCCGGACAGGCCGGAACCAAACTGGGATGCAGAAAGAGGCTCGTCCGGGTTATATCACGCGCTCCGCACGTGCCTTCCTCTGATTCTTTTCAATTTCTACAATAACATTCTTGCCAAGTGACTATAACTCGAAGATCCGCATATTGAAAACCGGAAGCCGGTATTTCATTGGGCTTTGTCTATTGGTGGTTGGCCCGCCTTCGTCTTGAACGTAGAAGCCTGGACTTCGGCGGGTCTTCGAGATTCTACGCAGCGTTTTGGCTGCGGCTCGGCTGCGTCATGATTTGGCCGTTGGGATTTCCCTTCACGACTGCTTTCACACTGCAGCGCTGCAGGATTAGCCTTCCCGTCCTTCGAGGATACCCTTTCCGCGAGTATCTCGTAAGCGTGTTCGGCCGCGTTCTGCTCGGCCTCCTTCTTGCTCCTCCCCCTGCCCGTGGGGAACTTCCTCCGCCCGACCTTCGCGACCACCTCGAACATCTTGCCGTGGTCCGGCCCTTCCTCGGACACGACGCTGTACTTCGGCGTCGCCTTGAAGTGCCTCTGCGCCAGGTTCTGCAGCAGGGACTTGAAGTTCCTGTCGATCTTCTCCTCGAGGAAAGCGTCAATCCTCGGCGCGAGCAGGCGCAGCACCAGCCCGGACGCCCGGTCGATGCCGGAATCGAGGTATACGGCGGCCACCACAGCCTCGAACGCGTCCGCCAGGACCGAGTCCGAAAGCCCGCCCATCCCCGTGAGCCCGCGGCCGACCTTGATGAACTCCTCGAATCCAAGCCCCTTGGCGACCGAGGCGAGGGTCTTGGCGCTCACGACCACGGACTTGATGCCCGTCAGAATCCCTTCGTCGAAACCGGGCATCTTCCTGAAAAGATGCTCGGATATCACGAAACCGATGACCGCGTCGCCGAGGAACTCGAGCCTCTCGTTGGTCGGGACGCATGAATCCCTGAGTGACGTGTGCGTGAGCGCTGTGCCCAGCAGTTCCCTGTCGGCGAAGGAGTATCCGAGCCTGGCCTCGATTCCATCCGGCATGTCGCCCGTCAAATCGCTAGTAGACACGCTCAATTCCCGACTCCCTCAGCGCATGTCCGCGCGCTACTTCGCCTTGCTGCCGATGACCGTTTGGATCTCGGCCAGGGAAACCCTTTTCGCCTTGAGGGGCTTCTCCTCGTTGTTCGCTTTAATCCATTCGGCTGTCAGAAGCTCCGGGGTTCGCTGGAACAAATCCACTATCTCGTCCGCGGGCACCTGCCTGGCCTCGATTGAATCCGCCGCGTCCGCGCATGCCTTCCTGGGGTCCGCGGCAGGTTTTTCCGGCTTCGGAGCGGCGGCCTTGGGAGGGACGGGTTCCGCGGCATGACCGGTCTTCGGTTCCGGGCCTGCCGGGGCCGCGGGCTTCGCGGCCGGCGCTTTCGGCGCCAGCGGAGCGGGTCCAGTCTTGCCTGTCTGCTTTCTGGTGCCGATGAGCCTGCTGGCTTCCTTGGGATTCATGGGCTCAGGCTCGTCCTTGTCCGGTTTGGGCATGGCTATGCGCCTTGAATGAATACTATATATATATCGCCGCCTCGGACGAACTCTGGAATCGGCGGCTCCCACAGAATAATGTTTCAGCGGCTCCTACAGTCGGATTCCTGCCGGGTTTGATTAGTTCTCATGCCGGTGGTCAAACCCGCTATTGACCGTTCCCGTATTTTCTGCTAGCGTTGAAATACCGGTCAGATTCATAAAATAACACGGTTCCGGGGGACTTTCAAGCAGTCTGGGGGAGAAGGCCATTCTAAACCTCAGCTTCGAAAACCGGTCGGTCGGCGGAATCGAGGTCAAGGTCGGCACGATTTCCGGATCCATCGACGCCAACACCCTGCCGAAGTTCAAGTCCGCAGTCGAGACCTACCTGACGGGAGAGCCGTCCTTCGTCGTCATCGACGGGACGGATCTTCGCTACGTCAACTCCTCGGGCATGGGCGTGCTCATCAAGATGGCCACGGAGTTCCAGGCCGCGGGCGGCGAGTACTCCATGGTCGCGCTTCCGGCGAAAATCCTGAACCTGTTCAAGATGCTCGGCATACTCGACGTGCTCAGGACCTACCCGGACGTCAAGTCCGCGCTCGATGACTTGAAGGCCAGGTTCGGCCGCAAGCCCGCCGCCCCGGCCGCCCCGCAGGCGAGGTTGTATCCGCTGTTCATCCAGTGCATCGGCTGTGGGAGGAAGATTGAGATCCCCTCGGACGGTTACTTCAGCTGCCCGAGGTGCGCCACGTATTTCTCCGTGAAGAAGGAAGGCAAGATCAAGGGCTATAAAATCGACCGGCCCCTGCATGCGGAGCTCACCCTGCCCGCGTCCCCCGAGATGGCCAAGGGGCTCAGGGCGACCGCGGCGGGCCTTCTCGAGCTCCGGAAGTACTCTGAAGCCTCGATACAGAGGATAAACCAGATGCTCGACGAGACCGCGACCGTGCTTTCCATGGGCGGCGCCAACGGCAGGGAGGTGTTCGTCATATATCTCGTCGCGGATGCGAAGGAGTTCCGCGCGGCAATCAAGGTCGCCGACAACATGTTCGACCGCAAGGCGTCGCCGCGCATAGCCGAGACCCTGCAGGTAATCCGGGGGCTCGTGGACGAGATGGAAATAGTCACGCTGCCGATGGGCGGCCAGATACTGAAGCTCGTCAAGAAAGCCGAGGAGGAGCCCGGGGAATAGCGGCGAACGGCCTTGAAAAGAGGGCCGTTGCCGCATAGAATCGAATGCAGCTCTTTGCAAGAGTCGAACGCGACCGGAGATGCGCAGATGCCCTCGAGATCCGATTTGCTGCTGGGCCAGATAGCCGTGGAAAAGGGATTCATCAGCGAAAAACAGCTGGGTGAGTGCCTGAAGGCCCAGGAGAAGTACGAGAAGAGCAAGACCCCGAAGCACCTTGGACTAATCCTGCTCGAAAAGGAATTCCTCGACGAGGAGGAGCTCGACCTCGCGCTCGAAATCCAGCGCCAGAAGCTCAACCGGAAGGCGGACAACACGGACGTGAAGCTCAAGGACCTCCTCATCGGCCAAATCGCCGTCAACCTGAAGCTCGTCAAGCGCGCCGAAGTGGACGATTGCATACGGGAACAGGCCAAGATCGAGAGCCTGGGAATCTTCCTGCGGCTCGGCGAAATCATGATAAAGAAAGGCTTCCTGACCCAGGAGCAGGTGGACGAGATCCTCGAATACCAGAGGAATCTCATAGACAACTTCAAGAAGGAAGCCATGTCCGGCGAGGAAAACGGGGGGGCTGCCTAGCCCCAGGTGGTCCAGGTTGCGACTCGGATCCTTATTTCAACGATTGACTTCAGTCAAGTTCACGCCTGGATTTTCGATAATGTCCCAGGCCGCTGAGTTGCATGAAACCGTGCCTGCCGGCCGAGCCAGTAAAGAAGATGCCGCCTATCATGAAAGACTAATATACCCTGTAGTCGCCCCACTCTGCCGTGGCGTGACGATCACGGCAGCTGATTGCCATGACTACAGCACCACGCGTCATTCCGGCGAAAGCCGGAATCCAGGGCCAATCATGTCTCCGAGTGCCGTTGCACGTGGCGGGTAGCGGGGTAAAAGAAGAATCGAACGCGGGCGCCAAAGACCCGCCCAGGCTCGTCGACTCGGTGCGCTCGCTCAGGGCAGGCCTTGGACTATCGACCTCCGACTGTTTTGCACGGTCCGCAGTCTACGGGCGACGCATGCGTTTGTCTACGACCCACGGTCCACGGCCTACGGCTCACAGTGGTGGGTCCTGGATTCCGGCTTCCGCCGGAATGACGGACAGAGGCTTCGGTCATGATTCCTAACTTCATATCCTCTTCAGTTCTTACTAAGGAGTGCAGAATAATATTGGAGCAAATTCGACGCTGAGACCGCTGAAAGATTCCTGAAAACGCTGAAAGAGTGCGTACTGAACCATCAGGAACCCTTCAGCGTGGTCAGCTCTTATTCAGCGTTGTCAGTGTCGAAAGCCATGGTCTGGTAAATACTATTTCGCACTTATTAGTAACTGCTTCATTCCATATAATTTCCGCCGGAATGACGGCACGTAACGCGGGACGCGCAAAGCGCAAAGGCCCCCAATCCGCGGCAACCAGTTTTGAAAAACCTAAAATTCCTATATAATTACAGATGCGGAAGAGCGTTTTCGAAACGGATTCCCATGCTTGTCTGTCTCTGCGACGGATGCAGGAAACCGCTGCCTCCCGAAAAGGCGCGGCCCGAGGACATGAAGCCGGGCCAGGCGGTCTATTGCGACGAATGCGCGGCTGAAGCCGCCAGGAAAGAGCAGGCTACATCGTCCACGTCATGCAAGGACTGCCAGGTCGCCGTATGGAACGACAGGCTTCTGGGGGCGGCATCCTTCGATCTCGCGACCAACGTTTTCTGCTCCTCCTGCGACCAGAACCCCACCAGGCGGTCGTCGCCCAAGAAGTTCCGCTGCAACCGCTGCGGGGACATCATATCAATCGATGACCTGCGGGGCGGCAAGGCCTATGCGGTCGGGGAGAAGGCCTTCTGCAGCACGTGCAAGAGGAAGATGCCGGAATCGAGGCCTTCCCCGGTTCCGCCCCCGGCCCGGCCCGCGACCGTCCCCGTCGAGGCCGCCGCTGCGCCCTTGACTCCGAAAACCCCTGCGTCCGACGACCTTCAGATTGCCACCTCCGCCACGCGGGCCGTGATGAAGAGCCCAACCCGCGGGACCGGCGAGGTGCGCTGCGACATGTGCAACAAGTCCTTCAAGCTGGCCGACCTGCGCAGCGGATCCGCGCAAATCAAGGACGGCAAGGTCCTCTGCCCGCGCTGCCTCTCGAGGCTCTCCCGCAGGACGGGAAAGTACGACGCCAAGTTCGTCGTGAGCCTGGTGTTCATCATCGTGGTCTTCCCGCTGGTGAGCGCCGCCCTCATCGTAATCGGCTTCCTGCTCGTGAACTCCTCGAAGAATCCGGAAAAGGAAGAGAACAAGAACCAGGGCTCGACCGAGAAGGACCGGCCTGCGAAGAGCCCGGGATCCCGCCCGGGCGCGGGATCCGGGGAGCAGCAGGCGCCGCCAGAGGACCCCTCGAAGTCTTCGAAGCCGCAGCCGGCCGGCGTGAACATCTCTCCGGAGGACATGAACGAGATAATAAAGAACCTGAAGGAGGGATCAGAAGCCCCGCCGAAGCAGCCCTCGGGTCCGAGGCTCAAGCCCTTGCCTCCTTCCGCGGAGGCCGGGAACCGCGCCGGAGATCCCTCGATTTCCGTCCTCCTGGATCATGCCGATCCGTCCATGCGGCTCGAGGGCGTATTGAGGGCCGCTGCGTCGGGAAGCGACGCGTTCGCGCCCAAACTCATCGAGAAGCTCGGCGATTCCGATCCCTGGGTGCGGGCAATGTCAGCCCAGGCGCTAGGGAAGCTCAATGCCCAGCAGGCCGGGCAGCCCCTGCTCAAGCTAATCAGGGACCCCGAGAAGGCGGTCAGGCAGGCGGCGGCCAGGTCGCTTGTAAGGGTCATGGACATCCGGTTCAAGCACGCGGACGACTTCACGGCCGAAGAACTGGACAGGTTTATAAAGTACCTCGAATGGCTCAAGAAAAAGAAATGAACGGCTGGGCGGTTCCGGACCGGCGGGGAGCGGCCGGAGGCGGCGCGGACTTCAGGCGCGCCGTGCTCAAGGGCCCTCCGTGGTTCCTCGCGGTGCTGATTATCATCGCCATCGGCGTCATCATGTCCCAGGTCGTCTTCTCCTCGTTCCGCCTCCCCGGCGGGGACGGAATAGCGGTTACGATTACGGGATTCGACCCCGGCGGCGGCGGGGACCGCGCGCCCGGAGGCGACAGGGACCAGTCCGAGGATTCGCTCGAGAGGCTCGACAGGCCCTCGGACCTGAAGACCGAGGAGCCGGATTTCGAGTCCATGAAGTCGGCGGACGACGGCGGCCGGCCGGTCATCGGCCCGTCGGGATCGACGGACGGCGAGAAGCCCCGGTCCGAGCCGCCGCTTCCCGCGGCTGACGTGCGCAGGGAATCGGGCGGCGGGCCGGGAAAGGGCAGGGGCTCGGGAAGCGGGGAAGGGTCGCCCTGGAGCATGAGGACCGGTCCGGGGAGGAGCGAGGGCGTCAGGAAGTACGGCGGCAGCGCCGCGTCCGAGAGCGCGGTGGAAGCCGGTCTGGACTGGCTCGCGAGGCACCAGTCGGGCGACGGCAGATTCGACGGGGACGGGTACGATAAAGCGTGCGCCGACGGCAGCTGCGGCCGCAACGTGATGTGCGTGGACTGCGACCAGGGCCTCACCGGACTCGCCCTGATGGCCTTCCTCGGCGCGGGATACTCGCACCAGAAGGGCAAGCACGTGAGGACGGTGCTCAAGGGCCTCCAGTTCCTCCTCTCGATGCAGGACGACGACGGGTCGTTTTCCGAGCGCAACAACATGCGGTCCATCTACAACCAGTCGATTGCGCTCATCGCCCTGTCCGAGGCGTACGGGCAGACCGGCGACCTGTCCCTGGCGCAGCCTATCCGCAGGGGGCTCGAGTTCCTGGTCAGGGCGCAGCAGCCGGGCGGGGGGTGGACGTACACGCCGTCGCCCGCAGCCGAGAGGAACGACACCTCGATTACAGGATTCGCGGTAATGGCCTTGCGCGCGGCCAAGGAGGCGGGCCTGGACGCCGGCGAAGCGCCTCTGGACCGCGCGCGGAGGCACATCAACCGGGCCACCCTGCCTTCCGGGGAGGTGCTCTACGCGGACGCCGGGACCCGGGCAGGAGACAGGGGAGCGGGGATGATTGCGGTCGGCCTGTTCACGTCCTTCCTTCTCGGCCGGCTGCCCGAGCATCCGGTCGCCGCGAAGCAGCTTGGCCTCCTGAGGACGTATCCGCCCTCATGGAACGCGCCGGACGGGGCGGACGGGCGCACGAGGACTGAACGCAAGCGCTACATGTCGATTTCCAACACCATGTACTACTGGTACTACGCAACGCTCGCGACGTTCTGCGCGGGCGGCGCGGACTGGGAGTGGTGGAACCTGAGAATCCGGGACCTCCTCGTGGCCAGGCAGAGGAAGAACGGGTGCGCCGCCGGATCCTGGGACCCCGCCGACCTCTGGGCCGAGGACATAGGAAGGGTCTTCTCCACGGCAATCAACATCCTCACCCTCGAAATCTATTACAGGTACGTTCCCGGATTCCTTTTGAACGCGTGCTCCGGGGCATGGGAGACCGGCGGCGGGGACAAGGAGGCGTCAGGCGAAAAGGGCAGGGCCGAGGAGGAGAGGCTCAGGAAGCTCAAGGACCTGGTCGGAGAAAAGGGCGACGGCCGCTGAACGGACGCCGCAAGGATGATGACGAGAACAGCATTCATTTCCGCGGCCCTTGCGGCCCTGATCCTCGCCTGCGCCCAGGCTGCGCTCTCCGCCGACGCGGCCAAGCCCCTGACCGTCGCCAAGTTCCTCGAAAAACAGGGGCTCAGGGAAACCGAAGCCTTCGGCAAACTCCTTGCCGACGCGTCCCTCGAAATCAAGAGCAGGAACTATTTCAAGGCCGCGGAACTGCTCGTCAAGGCGCGCACCGGCTTCCCTGAGCATCCGGTGCCATGCATGCTCCTCGGCTTCACCTTCGGCTGCATGGGCCACCTGGAGCAGGGGGCGCTCTACGTGCGGAAGGGCATAAGCCTGTTCCCGGGCATCAGGGACTCGGATTTCACGTTCACCACGTTCCAGCCCGACAGGGAGGAGCTCGCGTGGCTCGTCGAGACGCTCGTGAAGAAGTCCGAAGCCGCCGGCGCGGGCCAGGCGGAGCGCGCGACCGCGGCGTTCATGACCGGCGCCGTGCTCTTCTTCTCCGGCTCGAAGCCCGAATCGAAGAAGTGGTTCGAAGCCGTCCGGCCGCCTGCGCCCGAAAACCCCGCCGCGGCGCACATGCTCGGCGCGTTCCAGCCCCAGCCCGCCGAGCAGCCCAAGGCCGCCGAGAAGGACTACCTGGAGGAGGGAAACAGGTACTTCCTGGGCGGCATGTACCGCGAGGCGGCGTTCGCATTCGGCTTCGCGTTCATCGACAATCCCGGCAACGTGGTCGCGTGCTTCGAACTGGCCCATTCCCTGTTCGCGCTCGCCGAGTATCACAAGGCCGCAAGGATGATTTCCCTCGGCCTTTCGCGCTACCCGGCATGGGCGGACGTTTCCATGGACAGGCGGGAATTCTACTCCAAGGAGCTCAAGGCGGACTTCGACGCGAAGCTCGCGGAACTGAAGGGCCGCTGCGAGAAGGAGCCGGGCGACCCTGCGCTCTGGTTCCTCCTCGGATACAACCTCCACTTCAGCTCCGGGCCCGAATCCGCCCGGGCGGCGTTCGATAAGGCCTCGGCCGCCGGATGGGCCGCCGAAGCCGGGCTGTTCCTCAAGAGCGGGGGCGGCCCGCCGAAGAATCCCGGGGACGGGCGGGAGCCCGGACCGCGGCAAGGCGGAGAGAAGCCCGGGGAGGACGATTCCGACACCTCGAAGCTCGAGACATGGCTCGGGCACCTGTCCGAGGCGAGGAGGTTCTTCTCCTCCGGGGGCTACGACCGGGCGGGGGCGGAATACAGGAAGGCGCTCGAGCTCAGGCCCGAGGCGTCGGCAGTGCGGTTCGATTTGGCCAGGGTCCTGTTCGCCTCCGGCAGGTTCGACGACGCGGCGGCCGAGGTGCGCTCGGCGCTCGCGGCCACGCCCGAGGAAGAGAGGCACCGCATAATGTGGAAGAACGCCTACGACGATCCTGCCGCATTCGACGCCCACCTCGCGTCGCTGGCCTCGGCCCTCGACGATCCCGCCCGGAACAAGGCCGACCTCTGTTTCCTCTACGCCTTCTCCCTCTTCTATTCCGGGGAGTTCACGAAGGCCGCCGTGGAGTTCGAGAAGGTCTTCGTGCGCAACCCCCAGGACGCGCTCGCAATCTACTACTTCAAGCTGATAGACAAGCTGCTCAAGAAAAAGTAGGACGGGTTGGGCGGAAAGAAAGACGTATCTGAGCCGGTCGCCGGGCAGGCGGGACGCGGCGGCCGGAAGGCTGCCGCGGCCGCGGCGATTGCGATCCTCCTGCTTGCGGCCGCCGCCTACGCCCTCCACCTCATGCCCGGGCCCCAACCCGGCGGCAACGCCGACCTGACGAAGTGCGGCAAGGCGATGGGGCTGATTTCCACCGCGCTGGTCAGGTGGTCGGCCTCGAAGGAGCCCGGCGCGGCATACCCCGATTCCCTGGAGGACCTCTCGGCCGCAGGGTTCCTGGAGCGCGGTCCCCTCTCCTGCCCGCTGGGCGGCCGCTACGTGATTGAGGCCGGCATGTCCCCGGATATGCCCCTTGGCGCCGTTCTCGTGTGGGAGGATGGGGCGGCGCACAGGGTCGAAATCGAGGGGCGCGCGAACAGGCTGGTGGTCCATTACGTGTCCTGCACCGCCCGGCTGCACGCGTTCATCCAGGAAATCGGGCCGGACGGCGAGGAGAAGGCTGCGGGGAGGCTCCGGGCGCGGATCGATTCCCTTCTGTCCAGGCAGAGGAGGGGGGGGGATCTGCTGAAAAGGGCGCGCCTCGACGCAGCGGGAACGCGCGAGGAGGCCGCGGCCGTCCTCAGGCGCGGGGCCGACCCCGTCGAGTGCGCCTTCGCCGCCTGCGCGGCAGGATATGCCGGCTGGGGCGACCTCGCGCCGGAACTGGCCGCGCTCGCGTCCTCCGGGCCCATGGAGCCCGCCGAGCCGCACTTCTCGGCGGCCATGGCCCTGTCGAGGTTTGGGAAGCCCGGGGGGGAGAAGGTCCTGGCCGCGGCGCTCGGGGCGGAAGACTACCAGGTCCGCAAGGCCGCCTTCGAGGCGCTGAGGAAGGCGGCGGGGGAGGACTTCGGCTACGCGCCCTTCCTGCCGTCCGGCGAGCTGGCGGCGGCGGCTGCGAGATGGGCGGAGTGGGCCGGGAGGGCGGGAAGATGAACGTGCCCGCAGCCCCGGGACGCATAGAGTCGCTGACGGGCCGCCTGGCCCTGCGCTACAGGCTCATCTCGCCCGAGGACCTCGACCGCGCGCTGTCCGCATGGAAGGAGAGGCCGTCCGCGGCGTTCGAGGACGTGCTTCTCGACGGGAAATTCCTCAGCCCCGCGGACCTCGGCATGCTCAGGGAGATGGTCGGGGCGGTTCTGGCGTCCGAGCCGGCGTCGCGGGACAGGGACGGCGCCGCGGCCCCGGGCGGGAGGCTCGGCGAGTACGAGCTCATCAGGGAAATCGGGCGGGGGGCCATGGGGGTGGTGTACGAGGCGAAGCAGGAGGGGCTCAACAGGCGGGTGGCGCTGAAGGTGCTTCCCTTCGACCTTACGGTGGACGCAAAGGCGATTGAGAGGTTCAGGCGGGAGGCGGAGGCGGCTGCGAAGCTGAACCACCAGGGGATCATAAAGGTCCTCACAATCGGCGTGGACAAGGGGCTGCACTACTACGCCATGGACCTCGTGGAGGGCAGGTCGCTCGACGCGGTGATAGACACGGAAAGGCTGCCGTTCGGGAGGGCGGCTGAGGTGATCAGGGACGCGGCGCTCGCGCTCGACTATGCGCACTCGTGCGGGGTGGTCCACAGGGACATGAAGCCGGCGAACGTCATGATTCGCAAGGACGGCACGGTGCTGATAGGGGACTTCGGGCTGGCGCGCGTCGAGACGACCGCGACGCTCTCGAGGCTCGGGGAGATAATGGGGACGCCGATGTACATGAGCCCCGAGCAGGCCCGCGGGGACGGGCTTAGCGTGGACCACCGCACCGACATATACTCCCTCGGCGCCACGATGTACGAGGCCCTGACGCTCTTCCCGCCGTTTTCCGGCGAGGACGTGCATGCGGTGCTGAGCCAGGTAATCAACACCGACCCGAGGCAGCCGCGCAGCTTGAACGCGCTGATTCCGCGCGACCTCGAGACGATTTGCCTCAAGGCCATGGACAAGGACGCGGCGAGGAGGTACGGCTCGGCCGGGGAGATGGCGGACGACATCAAGCGCTTCCTCGAGGGGAAGCCGATAACGGCCAAGCCCGTTTCCCGGACCGTGAGGATGGTCAAGCTCGCGAAGCGGAACAGGCCCGCCGCGGCGCTGATGCTCGTGATTGCGGTCGCGCTGGCCTGCCTGGCCGCCTACCTCGCGGCGGATTTCATGACGAACCGCATGGAGATTGCGAGGCTCCTCGACTCGGCCTCGGCCGACAGGAAGCTCGGCGACGAGTCGTTCGCCCGCCTGTTCTCGAGCACGCTCGAGCTCTACTCCATGGAAGACCGGCTCGGCGAGGTCCAGGAATCGAGGGGCAAGGCGGAACTCCTCGAATCCGTCTCCCTCCTCCACGACGAGCAGAACCGTTTCTACGGCCGGGCCCTGGAGAAGTTCGGCGAAGTGCTCAAGACCGCCCCGGGAAACGCCGAGGCCAGCCAGGGTATCGCCGCGATTATGTTCAACCGCTGCGCCCTCGAGTTCGAGCAGGCCAAGAGGACCGGCAACTTCGCGGACTTGAAGGAGAGGTTCTTCGTCGTGCGCACGCACGACGTGGCCGGCGCGTTCTCGGACAAGATTGACGCCATGATTGCCTACGTGGACGCGGGCGGGTCGCTGGAAATACTCTCCGACCCGCCGGGAGCGGCCGTGAGCCTGTCGCGGATTTCCTCCGGCGGCGAGACCCCGGGACCGCCCCCCGCCTCCGGGCCCGCGCCCTTCCGCGCCGCCCGCCTCGCCCCTGGATCCTACCGCGTCTCCCTCGCGAAGGAGGGGTTCACCACGGTCGAGTTCCCCGTGAACGTAAGGAGGCTTTCGGAGACCAGGGTCGACCCGGTCAGGCTGTTCCGGCCCGGGGAGGTCCCCGCAGACCTCGCTTTCGTCCCGGGCGGCGAGTTCGTGTTCGGCGGCCTGGTCCCCGGCGCGAACCGGAAGGAAATCCGCCGCATCCCCGGGTTCCTCATCGGCCGCTGCGAGGTGACGTTCGCCGAATACCTCGAGTTCCTCAACGGCAGGGCGTCCCAGGGCGAGTACGCACACCTTATCTGGGAGCGCTTCGTCCCGAGGGTGCCAGGCACGTCGTTCGGGTTCGAGCCCGCGTCCAGGAAGTTCGAGACGTCCGAGGACTGGTGGAGCAGATACGGGCGCTGGCCGGTGTGGGGCATCCCGTGGGAGGGGGCGGTGGAGTACTGCAAGTGGAAGACCGAGGCATCAAAGGACGCCGCGGCCGCGGCAGGGATCAGGAGATACCTGTCCTATTCGCTCCCGACCGAGGAGCAGTGGGAGAAGGCCGCCCGCGGGACCGACGGCAGGAGGTATCCCTGGGGGGACGCGTTCGACGAGAGGCGCTGCAACAACGAGTACGGCAAGATGTCCCAGGGCAGGCCCGTGACCATCGATTCCGTGGGCTTCTATCCCGACGGGGTCAGCCCGTACGGGTGCCACGACATGGCCGGCAACGTGGAGGAATGGACCGCGACTGCCCATAAGACCGAGGGCGACGTCATCGTGAAGGGGGGGGACCTGTTCAAGGACTGGCTCTACCTCTCTTCGCCAGCGAGGAGGCCGGAGTCCAAGCAGACCTTCTTCCGCGCGATTGGCTTCAGGGTCGCCGCGGAGTGGAAGAACCTCGGGGAATAATGAATTTCCGCGGCCTCCGTGCTCTTTCCGGCCGCGGAAACTCATTCCTTGATGAACTTCTTCCAGATGTCCGAAAGGAGCTTGGATTCCTTCTTCTTGCGCAGGAGGCTGTTCCTGGCCTCCTCGAGCTTGTTCTTGAGGTCTTCGCCCTGGTACCTGAAGAAGAGCTCGATCCCCTGCGTCTTCGACGTGATGCGAAGGGCCTGCTCGGTGATCGCGACGTCCATGATGCTGGTGAGGCGCATGGAATAGATTCGCATGGTGGCCTTGAAGTCAATCTGGTGGCCCGGCTTGTTCTCGAGTATGACGAGGGCCCTCTTGTCCGTGGCCACTAGAATCCCGAGCTTCTTCTGATCCGCCTTGCACATCTCGATGTTGAAGATGGCCTTCATCTCCTCCGCGTCCCAGAGGAGCTTCAGCACATGCGAGAGATAGACGGGTTTCTGAGTCATCGCGAATCCGGAAACGCCGCGCTGAATCCCGGGCATCCGGCCCGCGCGGCCTGCGGACCGGCGCATCACAGTCTACTCCCTGATTCTAGCCCTTGCCTGCCGGGCTTTGTACGGAAATCCGGACGTTCCGCCGGCAGCCGATCAGGAGAAGGCAGTCAGCGGGAATTTCCTTGGGTTTCCTGCCGCAGGCTGGTAGCATTCCCGAGCGGGCGCCCAGGGAAGCCGATTCCCTTGCAGGGCCGTTATCGCCGGGCTGCGGGAGGCCGAGGAAGCCTTCCTGCCCGGATTCCGGGCGGGTATTGAGCCGTGAAGACGACCAAAGCCGGACAGAAGCTGGAACTCGCCACAGGCGGATTCCTGAGGATTGCCTTCCTCGGGGTCGGCTCCGCTTTCTCCGTGAAGAACTTCCAGACGAACTTCTTCATAATCAAGGGGAAGACGGCCGTTCTCGTCGACCTCGGGACCAAGGCTAGCCTGAGGCTCCACGACCTCGGGCTCTCGGTGCTCGACGTGAACGCAATCCTCCCGACCCACAGCCACGCGGACCACGTGGGGTCTATCGAGGAGCTTGCGCTCAAGAGCAGGTACGTGGCGCCGTTCGTCCGCGGCGGCGTCAAGGGGGACCACAAGCCGGACTGCATCATCACCGAGGAGTACGAGCGAATCCTCTGGAACGAGACGCTGAAGGGCGGGCTGGCGTATTCCGAGGACATGGACCTGGGCGGCTCGAGGGGGTCCATGCAGTTCAGCCAGTATTTCAAGTCCGTGAGGCCCGCGCTGGCGGGCGGCTTCGGCAGGCCCACCTACGGGATTGAATACGGCGGCATATCGCTCAAAATCATGCGCACCCAGCACATCCCTGAGGGAACGGCTTCGTGGAGGGAGTCGTTCTGGTCGACCGGGCTCGTCATCGACGACAGGGTGTTCCTTTCGGGCGACACGGTCTTCGACGAGGAACTCGTAAGGGTGTTCGGCGGCGGAGACGGGATTGAGGCCGTGTTCCACGACGTGCAGTCCCACGAGGGCGGCGTCCATGCCCCCTACGGGAGGCTCAAGAAGCTGCCGAAGGGAATCAAGTCCAAAACCACGCTCGTCCACATGGACGACAAGTGCTTCGAATTCTCCCCCAAGGACGACGGGTTCGTGGACTTCGCCAAGGATGCTACGCAGGTCTATTACGACTTCGAATAGGCCGCCGCGACAACAAATCCCAAATCATAACGCAGCCGAGCCGCAACCAAACGCTGCGCAAAACCCCAACTTCCAAATCTCGAAGACGCGCCGAAGCTTTGGAGAAGAAA
>DYIT01000168.1 GCA_020723505.1 Candidatus Kuenenia stuttgartensis | reverse complement strand
TCTCGCGTGAAAATCCCGTCTCTAATAATAAGGGCTCTTTTTACGAAGGAATCAAGCATTGTATCCTCTCAGGAAGTACTGATAACCTCCCACATCCCAATTCTTGACATATTCGAGGAAATCCTCGCCAAGCTTCTTGAGATTTAGGCTTCCGAATCCCGCTGTGAATGCCTTCTGCAGATTAGCGGTCTCGTCGGAAGTCAAAGTGAGTGCCGAAATGTACTGCGCGAGCCGTTTCTTCAGCTGTTCGTCTTTCCCCTTCAGGATGAACATCACGAGCAGCCAGCTTTCTGAATTGAACGCTTCGGTCGTCGACGCCGACATGCCACCCCTGGCACACAAAAACAGGTCCTTGAGTTCAACGTATTCCCATTTCTTCTTCCAAAGCCCTTCGTCCAAGCCGAGGATTCCTTCCCGCAGTGTGCGAATATAGGGCCCTGGAATAGGTTCAAATCCCTTTTCCGGATCAAATCGAGCTGATTCGACATAATGGGCCAAACCCATACTAAGCCATGTAGGTGGAGTCGACAGGTTTTCCATGAGAAACAGGTGCATTGCCTGGGCTCGAATGTAATTGAACATGAAGGGATTGGGCAACCGATATGCGAAAATCTGGTTTGGTTTGTTCGCTTCTCTGGAGTAGTGAGTCGAATATCTAAAGCGCATGGCATCTTTACGTATAGGTTCTCCATACTGTTTCAGTGAAAAACTCTCAAGTGCATCCAAGCTAGAGAATACGTACACCTCCTGACGGGGAGCTTTAGGGCGGAGGCGCACTGGTGCAAGCTTCCTGAAGAAAGGCACCGCGGCTTCCAGGTGCAGTGAGATCTTTTCGCGCAAATCGTCTTCCACATCAGTAATTACTATATAGTTCTTGGATTCTTTCCGATATTCTGCTGCATTTGCACCGGGAGAAAACAAGAAGAGCATAGGAGCAACCAGCAGAATGAGCGCAGTCCTGCATTCCCCCTTCGTGCAGCTCGACAAAAGACGATAGCCTCCCATCCTCTACTCCACCCTCTCCTTCATATGCGATGCGACGGCCTTTTCGATTTCCTCGCATGACTTGCTGAGGGCCTTGGGAAGGTCGTCGGCAGCGGGATTAAGGTCCAGGAACTTGCGTATCACGCCCGCGAATTTAATCCGGTTTGCCCCGTTGTCGCCGTACATTAGGTAATGGCAGAGGGCCGCCCCCTGCGCCTGCTTTGTAAACCCCACTCAGCCTGCAGGCTCACCGCACAGCTCGGAAACCGGCGGCAGTCTCTTCCCCGATCGTCCCTCCTTGTAGTCCTTGAAGCAGCCGAACTCCGGCAGCTTCCCGGACGCCTTCATGCCGCGGCTCCGCACAAGCGCCTCCATGCCCCAGATGATGAACGCGTTCGGCCGCTGGATTGTCAGGGACGCGTCGGCCGCCTCGATTAAGTACCAGTCCAGAATCTCCGTCCGGAGATAATCCGCATGGGAATACGCCTCCGCGGGCTTGGCGGGGAACGCGTCGGGCTGGCAATAGATTCTGTTGCCGCTCCGGCTGCGGAATGATTCCAGCTGCGCGGCCATGGCCTCGTCGGTTTCATCCCCGGCGGCAGCCGCCCTTAGATCCGCCTGCGTCCTGCCGAAATACACCGTCAGGGGCCATTTGGACGACGCAGGGCGGAAGACGTCCCCGAACAGGAAGTCGAGCTCCGCGACCAGGGCCTTCAGATCCTTGTGGATGGCCAGCGAATGGTCGAAAGGCATGTCCGTTACGAGGATAACCTTCGGATCGTCGAAGCGCATGGCGTCAGCCCACGTCCTCGCCAGCGCCTCGTCCTCCGCTTTGGTAATCCATGCGCCGCCCCTGGGTCTCATTCCGGAATCGAGCTTCTTCTTCCTCTCCTCCGTCACGTATCCCCACTCCGGGTCGCAGAAGAAGCCGGATTTCGCCCTCGAGACGTCGAATTCGGATACCCAATCCTTCTTAACCTTGACGTGGCCCATGACCTTGCGCATTTCCTTGTTCTCCGGATCGAGAAGCAGAAGGACCGATGCGCATCGGTTTTCCGAGATTCGAAATCCCTGCTTTCCCGCGTCGGTCATAAGCGGAATCCAGCCCTTGGCAGTCTCCTTCCTGAGCTTCGCCGCCTGTTCCCTGGCCCATATCTTCAAAGACGCGGCAGGTGCAGGCATGGATTCGGCCGCGGTCCTGAGACCGGCCAATTCGGGATCGTTCGGCGCCAATGCATTCAGTATTTCAAGGCAATCCGACACCGCAGGCCCTATCTTCTTTTCCACGAACGTGGAGGCGAGCTGGCGCCATGCTTTCGCGTCCTCGACCCTGCGCGTGTTTTCGGCCGCCATGAACGATTCGAGCCTTGCCGCTCTCGACTCGGCTGCGTCCGTTGCGCCGCCTGTATACAGGGCAAGACCCGCGAATACAAGCATGCAGGATAGATTTCCCGATTTGTACATATGGCCCTCCCGATTCATTTGAACCTGTATTCGAATGCGACGATTTTACGCAGTTTGCATGCGAAGAACCTGAGGACTTCATTGGACAGATGGAAGGACGCGACGTCCGCGCGCGTCAGCAGATACTCGTACCGACCGACTTCCTCGCCGTTCACTATGAGACACCATGCCATGCCCTTCTTCGCGAAATACAGCGTCCGTTTCCCGTCCGGAGTGAACATGACCCTCTTGCACCATACGTCGCCGTACAGTTCGCTCTGCTTGCCGTTGTGAATCACGGCGAATTCATCCGTTATCCTGGCGACGTACGCGATGTTGTCCCATCCGCTGTTGAATACCGGCGCATAGATGTCGTTGTAGAACGGGCCAATCTTGCCGCTTATCGACATGGCCCATTTCTTGTCCCGTTTTATCCCGTACACGTATTTCTGGCTGTCCGGGCTGAACGTGAAGAAATGGGTGGCTATGGCTTCCTCCTCGGACACTATCTTGCAGTCCAGTTCGATGAAGCACCGGTTCCCGGTGCGGTAGAAGCTGGCCACATGCTTGCTGTCCGGAGAGAAGACCGGGGAAGGCACCAGGATGTCCTCGCCGGAACTGGACGTCTTGCCGTCGACCACGAGATATCGAAGGTTGCTCCGTATGCCATGGTATGCATGCCGCTTGCCGTCCGGGCTGAACACGATTCCTTGATATATGTTGTAGAACTTCGGGCCGCGTTTGCCGTCGATTATGAAATACATCTCCGAATTCTCGACGCCGATGTAGGCGACGTGCCGGCTGTCCGGACTGAATTTCAGCCCCTCACTGCCGATTTTGTCATGCTTCTCCTGCTCCTTGCCGTCGAGGACGAGGAATCGATCCTCTCCCCTTTTCGCGAGATAGGCCAGTCTCTTCCCATCCGGACTGAAGGTCATCATCAGGACGAAATCGTACGGCTTTCCTCTCTTGCCGTCTTCAACGACGAACTTCCTGCCTTCCTCCTCGGCAAGGAACGCCGCCCTCTTCCCGTCCGGGCTGAATTCGAAACCGAGTATCTTCTTGAAGCTTTCCGAATTCTTGCCGTCCAGGCTGAAAACGCAGTCCCCCGGGGATTTCTCAGCCGCGAAACCGAACCTTTCTCCGACGGGACTGAACTTCGCCGCGATTATGCCTGAGAATCCCGCGCCGGCGACCCCGTCCCGGATTAGATGCCACTTGTCCCCCCGGCGGGCCGCATAGTAGTAGTGGCGGCCGTCGGCGCTGAAGACCGCAGGAAGTTTGATCTCGTCCCAGGTCTCGCCCTTCTCCCCGTCCACGAGGACTCCACCGGACCTCGTGGGCAGCGCTATCCTCCTGCAGTCAAGGCTGATTGACACCTTGTCGGTATCGGTCAGCACTTCGTCCGTCTCGGCGATTGCCTTCTCCTCGAACGACTCGACGCCTGCCGCACATGCAGACGGAGGAAAGGAAAAAAGGCAAGCGATTGCATGCAGAATCGAGAAGAAAATGACGCGTTTAACCATACAACCGACCTTCCATTGTCTCCAGGCCGTGCTTGCGTCTTCAAACCAGTCCCGGATAGTCCCGGTCCGTTCCGCCGGCCCGCGCATCCGATTGCCGCCAAACGGAGAGTCGGACTGATAATGCAAATCAGGCGGAACCTGGTCTCCACTCGGCCTTCGGCCGCGATAAAACCTCACGTCAACTACCGGTCACTCTACCGCGGGTCCGCATGGAATTCAACGGAAAAGCGGATACTCAGCATAACCCGGACGAGCTGGAATCAAACATTGATGCAAGTCAAAGATCGTCCGGGTTATTCCACGCGCTAGCCCCCCATTCCAGCAGGTAGTGGGAACGGGTCGGCTCAAAGACGCGAATGAGGATTCACGGCCGAAGACGCCGAAGACGCCGAGTATTGGGTGCCCATTGGTGCCTCGATCAAAGCTCCTGGAGGTCCTTGCGGCGGATTAGGTACTGGCCCTGGTCCACGTCCGGGCTTGGTTTCCTGGCTTTGAGCCTTCCTTTGCGAATCCACCTTCTGATGGTATCAGTGCTCCTCCCGCAAATTTTCGCAGCCTCGGCGACCGACAGGAATTCCTTCTCCTCCTCCTTCCTCCTGAGCCGGACGAGCTCGAGGTACTCTTTTCCAAGCCGCTTCAGGCTCCTGATCTCGTCGAGTATGCTGGAGAGGAGCGCTGCGAATGAGCTCGCCATGAAGACAGGCTCTTGCGCTGCCTGCTTTTGGCTCAGATCTGGAACAGCCTGCACGACAGCCATTGGAGCGAATCCTCGCTGCGGTATGGGAGCCGCACGCAGCGCAGGAGTTGAGTTCGACGGCAAAGGTGGCAGATGAGGCTGCAGCGGCGGCGGCGACAGCGGCGATGAAAGCATTCTCAGGCGTAAGCCTATGGAGCAGGCAGGTACACCGAGCCCATGCCGTCTTCCAGGAATCAGACAGAACGAACCCGGCGATCTCATCAGCCTGATCGCCTGCCCTGCACCGTCCTGATTTGCCAAAATTTCAGCTGTCATGTTTCATGCTCCTGAATAAAGACTTGCATCTGATGCTGCAGAACCGCTTTGGTTTGCCGTAGTAGACCATCTCGAAGAGGTCGCCGCATTTCCGGCATACGCCGATGGACGGCCTGCCGACACCAGTCCATGCACCCCCGGAACAGCGCGTGTTTCGTGTCCTCCCTGCGCGTGGCATCCAGAATCGGGTCGGCAAGCGATGAGAGGAACTCGACCTTCCCGGGCACCTGCAGCATGCTCATTCTCCACCTCGGCGCTGAAATCGAAACAGGCCCATTCTTGCACATTCCTCGATCGACATGCAAAGGATTGCGCAGCTTTCATTGCCGGTAGGGTCGTATTATTGACGAACGTATTTCACCAAACCGACAAAAGATGTATTACTTGGCGAAACAACCCGCAAATCCCCGGGAAGCGGCGGTTCTCTTCTCAGGACAATCGTCTGGAGAATTCATATGAATCGTTCCCATTCAATGGCCCTCACGAGCATCCTTCTCGCCGTCATGGCCCCCTGCCTTTTTTCCGCTGACGAGCATGCGCCAGGCGAGGCAGATGTCGCCGCCTGGGTCGCGGATCTCACCGACCAGGGGGAGAAAGGCCTTTTGGCGGTCCAGCGGCTCAAAGCTGCCGGGGCTGAAGCCCATGCGTTTCTCGAAAAAGCAGCGGGAGAGCTCGAACCCGACCTCGCTCGGAAACTGCGGTCCAGATCCGTGCTCGCGTATCGCAAGGCCATTGGTAGCTCCGCGGAGAAGGAGTTGCACTCCTTGCTCACTACGGCTGCGTGGGAACTCCCAAAGGAACCGCCGGCCTTTCTCGCCAATGAGCGCGACGAGGCCATGCGCCTGCTCGAAGCTGCTGGATCGGATGCAATCCCGGTGCTTCTTTCGACATACCCCGAGGACGACTATGCGCGCTACGCACTCGCCCGCGACATTCTTGTCAAACGCGGAAAAGAGGCATTCACGGCTGTCACGGCGCTCCTGGGCCATCCGGCTTTCATCGCACGCCTCAGGGCAGTGCACTTGCTTGCACTAATCAAGGGGGACGAAGCGCTCGAACTCCTCTCGAAGGCTTCCAGCGACTCGAACGTCGAGGTCCGCCGCCGAGTTCTCAAGGCATGGGCCGAAGCAGGAGGCCAATGGGCTTTGCGCACTGCCGAGTACCTGGCTGACAAGGACCCCTCCATCCGGGTCACGGCCGTCCGAGCCATCACTGGCCGGCCGGAAGGCGCGGAAGCGGTCGCCGCCCGCCTCGCCGACGAATCGTTCATGGTCCGCAAAGCCGCTGCTGAAACGCTCCTCTCCGTCGGGGAGCCGGGCTTCGAGGCGCTCAGACGCGCCTCCAGCGATGCCGGGGCTGCCCTTGCCAGGCTTGAAGCGCTTCGGGCGCTGGGCCTCAGCGTCCGGCCTGATCCCCAAGCTCCCGATGAAGCCCGGCAGCTGCGGGCCCGCCTTGCGCCCGTCGCCGCGGACATGTTGAGGAAGCTCCTGAACGACCCCGATTGGGCCGTGCGCGCCGCTGCCGCCGAGGGTTTGGGGCTCGCGGGAATGGCGGAAGAACTCCGCCCTTTCCTCTCCGGCGAAGCGCACCCGTTCCCGCGTTTCCGGATTGAAGAGGCTCTCGGCGAGGCGGGCCGGGGCGCGCCGCCCAATCCCGCACGTTTCGAAGTCCCGGCTCCGCATCCGGCGGCATCGGGAATCGGGATGCTCGCATGGCTCTCCGGTGAGCTTGAGACCATCGACGAAGCCTTGCTCGCGCTCAAGATGGCGCGAAAGGACCTTCTATTCGACAGGAACTTCACTCGCGACGAGTTCCGCTTTCCAGCCGTGCAGAAGGGCCTCGACGATCCCCTGTCCCTTCCAGGGATAGCCCGCGAGGCCATTGAGCGGCTGCGCGACGCCCGAAGCAGTTCCCCCTTCGCGATTCTGGGAGCCCTGCCCTTCGCAGCACAGATGTCCTTGAACCGCCGTCCGGACGAACTCCGCGCGCCGCTAGTGTTCCAGGATGCCGTCTCTTCCCTTGGCCGCTCGAGCCTCCCTCCGGCGCTTGCCAAGCCTCTTCTCGAATTCCTCTCCGGCGCTGACTGGCATGCGGAACTCGGGGCGGCTCTCGGCAATCTCGACGCCGCTGATCGGAAGAGAATCCTTTCCCATGTCGGCGAGCTCGGATGGGACCCTCAGCTCCTGCCAATCTGGAAGAAGGTCGACGCGCGCGCGCTTGGGCGGGCAGCCGACATTTTTGCGCGCTCCGTCGGCAATCTCGCCTCTGCTCTCGCCGGGTCCGAGCTTCCCCGCGACTCGAAAGGCGTCCTATGGGAAGCCGAAACCCCATGCGGACGAATCGTAGTGTCCGGTCATGGTCCCGACCGCTACGAGGCACCTTACTTCCTGATTGTGGACCTTGGCGGCGACGATCTCTATCTCGGGGAATCGGCCGCGGGAACTCGCGGCACCGAGGCTTTGAACGCCGCATCGGCCGTCGTGGATCTCAACGGCGACGACCGGTACGAGGCGAAGGGGCATGTAGCCCAGGGGGCGGGTTTCCTCGGACTCGCCGCACTCGTGGACCTGGAGGGTAACGACACTTACCGCGCGACAGCGCATGCCCAGGGCTGCGGCTGGTTCGGCGCCGGGCTCCTCGCAGACTTGGCGGGCGACGACCGCTACGACGCGGACCAGGTGGCGCAGGGCGCTGCCGGGTTCGGCTTCGCGGCCCTGGCCGACATGTCCGGCGACGACATCTACTACGCACGCGCCTACGCACAGGGTTTCGGGTTTACGGGCGGCGTCGGACTTCTTGCGGACTCGAGGGGCAACGACCTCTACTACATCGACGGCAAATACCTCCAGTACGAGAACATGCCCCATCGCAAGCTCAGCATGGGGCAGGGTATGGGCTACGGGATGCGACCCCACGCAAGCGGAGGCGTTGGGTTGCTTTGGGAGGGCGGCGGCGACGACGTCTATCGGGGCAACGCCTTCGCCCAGGGCAGTTCCTACTGGTTCGCCATGGGGATGCTCGTCGACGAGGAGGGGTTCGACAACTACTCCGCCGCAATCTATTCCCAAGCCAGCGGCATCCACATGGGGGTCGGTTTTCTCGCGGACCTCGACGGCGACGACAACTATACGTCGTGGGGCCTCTCCCAGTCCGGTTCACACGATCTCGGCGTAAGCGTCATGATCGAGGCTTCCGGCAACGACATCTATACCTGCCAGGATGCTTCCCTGGGCGGCGCCATCAATCACGCGGTCGCAATCTTCCTCGATCGCTCGGGCCGTGACGCATTCTTCGTGAAGAACAGGATGGCTGCAGGCTCCGGCGACCTGCAGGGGCAGAAAGACTGGCAGTCGATTGGCATCTTCCTTGACCTCGGGGGCGGAGAGGACACCTATCCCGTCCAGAAGGGCGGAAACGGGCGGTTCTGGACCGAGGGCAACTGCGGGGCAGGAATTGACAAGTGAATCAGGATCGAAAGACCTCTACGCGGCTATTCGTGAGACTAGTGCGTTGCAGGGCTAATCCGCATCCGCGATACCTGCGAGACCGGAATACTGCTAGCCTGGCTTATTCATGAAATCTCGTGACGCGAAGCGTCGACAACTCGCAAAAATCGGCA
>DYIT01000167.1:5355-8586 GCA_020723505.1 Candidatus Kuenenia stuttgartensis | reverse complement strand
CTGTCGCAGGAGCGGTTCGCGAACCGACCCTGCACCGTTTTTTTAAGGTAAGGAAGATGCCCAACAGATCCGAGACCGTTAGCATGGCGGTTTTCTGCGACTTCGAGAACGTGGCGCTAGGCGTACGCGAGGCGAACTACGCGCGTTTCGACATCCGCAAGGTGATCGAACGGCTGCTCATAAAGGGGAACATAATCGTCAAGAAGGCCTATTGCGACTGGGGGAGGTACAAGGAGTTCAAGGCGCTGATGCACGAGGCATCCTTCGAGCTGATTGACATCCCGCACGTCAGCAGGTCGGGCAAGAACTCGGCGGACATCCGGATGGTGGTGGACGCGCTCGACCTGTGCTACACGAAGGAGCACGTGGACACGTTCGTCATCATAAGCGGGGATTCGGATTTCTCTCCGCTCGTGAGCAAGCTGCGGGAGAACGACAAGTTCGTGGTCTGCGTGGGGGTCAAGAACTCTACGTCCGACCTCCTGATAGCCAACTGCGACGAGTTCATCTACTACGACGATCTGGTGCGCGGCCAGCCCTCCGGGGAACAGCATGCCCCCGCTGCGCCGGTGGGCAGGAAGCCTTCGCGAGGGAAGCCGGCTGCCGCCAAGGCAGGCGCAGGGTCGGAGGAGAAGAAGCTGGAGGCATTCGGGCTGATACTCGACACTTTCGAGGATTTGCTGTCCGAGAGGAGCGAAGGCGACAAGATATGGGGCTCGATGATTAAACAGACCCTTAAGCGCCGCAAGCCGGGCTTCAACGAGAACTACTACGGCTACAGGTCCTTCAGCGACCTCCTCGAGGACGCCGAAAGGAGGGGGATACTCAGGGTCGAACGCGACGACAAGTCCGGCGGCGTGGTGATAAAGAGCGCGTCGAGGGCGGCCGGATCCTCTGTGGCGGAGAGAAGGTAGCCGGGAGCGCAGGCATGGCGGCGCGGGGCCATAGCCGCTCCAGTGGACGGTATGCCGTGAACCGCAGGCCGTCGGCCGTTCGCTGATTGAAAAAGAAACAAGCGCCCGCGCCAGGAGCTCATTCAAGCAGTCAACGCGGTCCCGGTCCCTTATGAATGAGCTCCGAGGCAACGCGGGCGCCCGTTGGTTTTCAGGAAACTCCCAGAATCTTCATGAACTCCCTCGCCCTGGCGCACACCTTGGTGTCCGGATACTTGGATTCGATTTTCTTGAACGCCGCCACGAGGCCGTTCACAGCCGCGGCGTTCTTCTTCTTCCACTTGTCCACGTCCTCGCCGTGGCCGGGCAGGTCCATCTTCTCGACGGCTTTTTCAATCTGGTCGAAGATTTTCGCAGCCTCCAGCTCCTTCTTGAACGCGGCGTCGGCGCCCTTGTCCTTTTCGGCCTTCGCGGCGTTGTCGGCGATTTCGTCGCCCTTGAAGTCCTTGGCGAGGGACTTCCAGATCTCGATCGCCCCGAGCGGATCACCCTCCGCGGCCATCTCCTCGGCTCGCTTCATCAGGCGCTCCGCGTGCTTCTGGAGCCTTCCCAGGAGCTCGTCCGCCTCTGACTTCTCCTTCTCGTCCGCGCTCTCGGCCTTCTTCCTCAGGTCCTTTGCCACGGTCCCGAGCCCCTGCCTCGACGCGACCTTCCTCGCCTCGGCCTTGAGCTTCTCGTACTGCCTCGGCCCCGCGAGCCAGTCCGGGGCGTTCTTGAGCTCGACCTCTGCCGCGGATTCCATACCCGAAGGGTCATGCCCTTCCCATGCCACTTCGCCCTTGGGATTGAAGACGAAGAACATGGGAATGCCGTTCGACTTGTTGCCCTTCACGTCCCCGCCCGAATACCAGGAAAAGCCTATTTTGTACCTCGGGTACAAAGCCAGCACCTGTTCCTTCGGCACGTTCTGGCAGTGGATGCCGATGAGGACCAGGCCCCTGCCCCTGTTCTTCTCGTGGAACTTCGCGAGATTGGGCAGGCCGGCGATGCAGGAGCCTCAGTTGTAGCCCCACAGCTCGACCACGACCACCCGGTCCCGGAGCGAGTCAATGTCCCATTTGTCGCCCATCCAGTGGTCGCCGAGCGTGAGATCATCCAGCGTGGCTGCGTTCGCGGCCGGACAGGCCGCGGCGCAGGCGGCGAGCACTGCGCAAGCCGCAAGCAGTTTCGAATCCATGCGGAACCCTCCTACAAGATGAAGAGCGTCCTAATCCCGATTCTACTTCAATTGGAACTTGCCGCGAAGCCGAAATCTATGCTATTTTGACCGCGTCGGATTAATGGAACCCGCAATAATGAGCGCGAACCCGGACAACCTGTTCGGAAGAATAGCACTCAAGCACGAGATGATCACGGTCAAGGAGCTCGTCGAGTGCCTTGCAATCAAGGACAAGCTCAGGCGAGACGGCAGGGTCGTGATGCTCGGCCAGATTATGATCGAGAAGGGCTACCTCACGCATGACGAGGTCCACCTCATCCTGAGCAAGCAGAAGAAGGCCATCCTCCAGTGCCGCGTGTGCAAGACGAAATACAACGTCGAGGGATACAAGGCTGGCAAGAGGGTCAAGTGCAGGATGTGCAGGACGGTGCTCGAGGTGCCGAGGGAAGGCGACACAATCGTCGTGGACCGCACTATTTACGATTCCAAGACCCAGATGCGCGACCGCAACATCGGCCGCGACATCTACCAGTACCACGTCGAAAGGAAGCTCGGCGAAGGCGGCATGGGCTTCGTGTACCTCGCGAGGCACAAGGGCCTGGACAAGGCAATCGCGCTGAAGCTCCTTCCCATCACGAAGAAGACCACAAAGGACGTGCGCGACAGGTTCATCCGCGAGGCTAGAATCGTCGCCAAGCTCACGCACCCCAACGTGGTCCAGGTGTACGACGTCGGCGAAGTCGCCGACTACCTCTACATCGCCATGGAATACGTGGACGGCGAGACGATGGAGAACTTCATGACCCATGACAAGGTCATGCCGCCCGCCGAAGCCACGCGAATCGTCACGGACGTCTGCAAGGCCATCAAGAAGGCCCACTCCCAGGGCATCGTCCACAGGGACATCAAGCCCGACAACATCATGATCACCAACGACGAGCACATCGTCAAGGTGACCGATTTCGGCATCGCAAAGACCCATGGGTCGGCCAAGAAGATCACGCGCGTGGGCGTCATTCTCGGCACGCCCTACTACATCTCCCCCGAACAGGTCCAGGGCAAGGCGCTCGACATCAGGTCGGACATCTACTCCCTCGGGGCGAGCTATTATTATTTCAT
>DYIT01000167.1:0-5345 GCA_020723505.1 Candidatus Kuenenia stuttgartensis | reverse complement strand
CAGGCCGTTCGAGGAAGGCACCCCGGCGGAAATCATGATTCAGCACGTGGAGGAAATGCCCGTGCCGCCCGACTACGTCAACCCTTCCGTGCCGAGGGTCATCAACGACGCAATCATGAAGATGCTGGCGAAGAATCCCGACGACAGGTACCGCGATCCAGACGAGCTCCTGCAGGACCTGGTCAGGATCGCGAAGGCGATACAGGAGTGACCGGCCCTTGATTTGATTCGGGGCCTCGACTAGAATTCGCGGGGATTTCACCTTCGTACGCCGATTGACGGAGACGTGCACATGGCGAAAAAACATGATACCAAGGCTTTCGGACCCGTTGACCAGGCCATCCGCCACGTAATCAACGACTCGCTCCAGGACTTCGAGGACGACCTCGCCTCCGAGGACGGGCCGATTATGAAGACGCTGCTGTCGGCGCTCGATAAGCGTCTGTCCGGAATCGGCGGGAATGAAGACGCGGCGCAGAACGCCGTGTCCGCTGTCCGCGACTGGCTCTCCTCGGAACTTGGAAGGGCCCTACTCGCCGAGGCCGTGAAGGGGCCCATCGACGAGATGGAAGCCAGGCTTACCGGGATGATTCGGGAGGCGAAGGGCCTGGACCGCGACGAAGTCCAGAGGCTCGTCCGCGAGTCCGCGCCCGCGTCGGCCGGGGTCCCCGGTGACGTCGAGGAGAAGATAAAGGCCGTGGTCGAGGAGTCCCTGGGGTCAGTCCTGGCCGAGGAGGCCAAGGAGCTGATTGTCCGGATAAAGCAGGACCTGAAGAACGCGATGGACGAGAAGCTCTCGGACTTCGCGGACTCGAAGAGCCTCGCCGCGTCCGTCCGGAAGGCCGTCGAGGATGTCCTGGAAAAGGAAGGCGTGACTTCCGACGACGTGACGAAGCAGATAGAGGAGACGATTAAGGTCGCGATATCGGGTGCGCTTGGATCCACGATGTTCTCAGACGCAGTTGCCGAGGTTGTTGCGGAAAAGGGCGGCGGGGGAGCAAAGGTCGACGAAGGCGCGATGCGCGAGATCATCCGCGAGGAGGGCAAGAAGGTCACGGAAGAAATTCTCATGCGCGAGGCGCAGGGGCTCGTGAAGCAGGTGAAGCTCGAGGTCGGGAAAGTCCAGAAGCAGATAGATAAAGTGGCTCAGCAGGGCGGCGGGGTCAAGGCGGAAGACATCGAGAAGATGAAGACCGAAATCGAGGAAGCCATAAGCGGCAAGATCGAGAAGTTCCTGGATTCGGACGATTTCAAGGGCCTCGTGGGTTCCATAGCCGAGGACAAGACCAAGGCCGCGTTCTCCAAGCCCGAGATTAAGGCCGCGCTCGCCGGCGCGGCCAAGGGCGGCTCCGAGGGCGGCGGCATGCTCTCGCCGGTCCAGATTCAGTCCCTGGTCGAGTCCGCAATCATTGCCAAGATGAAAGACGCCCCGGCAGGCGGCGGAGGCATGAACCAGGACGCCGTGAAGGCGCTGGTGGACGAGACGCTGAAGATCTCGATGGCCAAGCACGTGGGCAAGTTCCTTGACGAGAAACTGCCTCCGCCCGAGTACTTCGAGAGCCTCGCAACCATGAGCCAGGTGCGCGAGGAAATCGAGAAGAAGGTGTCCGGGTCGGGCGCCGGCGTCGCGCGGCCCGCGGGCGGCGGAGTCCTGGCAGGCAACCCGGGCGAAAGCGCTGTGTTCACGAACCTCATAACCCGAATCCTTGGCAGCGACGACCTCAAGGAAATGATTGACGACAAGTTCAAGGTAATCAACAACTACGTCAAGAACGAGCTCGTTCCCAAGGTCGTGAAGAAAATCCTGGACGAGGAAAAGGGCAAGTAATTCCTTCCAGGGCTTGGACGTAATTATTGACGGATGCGTCCAAGCCCTGGGAGGAATTACAATGCACGAGACCCATCCCATAGAAGACGAGCTGCGCAGGGAAGCCGAGCGCCTGAGCAGGAAATACAAGGGAGCTCCGGTGGTGATAATCGTGGCCGGCCATGGGGGACTCACGGTTCCCCGCAGCATGCTCGGTTCCTCGCTGCATGAAGGACACCGCCTGCGCGACCTGCTCGGCATCCTCGAAGCCGCAAAGCAGATTGAATCCCTCAAGCATTTCTACGTGGGGGATTTCGGGAAGGAACGCAGGGCGAAGATGAGGAAAGCCGTAAGCCGCAACCGTAAACCGTAAGCAGTAAGCCGTACGTTGGTTTGTTGGTATGTAGTAGGATTGCCCTGGTCAATCGCCGCCTTTATTGTGATTGAGAGGTCGCGGCGGCTCCCACAATCCAGGTCCAGGTAAAGCAGGGAAATCTGAGATCGCTAAGAAAAAAGCCTGTTGGGAGCCGCCGGGATATCCCCTGCAAAGCAAGGCGGCAATTATCAAAGTCTAAAATTGTCCCAGGTCGAAGGTTTAGTATCCAAGGTCACAGGTCGAAAGCAACAAGCAGCCGGTCGCCGGTAATCTGGTTTAGAAAAAGTACGGGGTGCTGTCGATGCAAAGCCCTGGATTCCGGCTTTCGCCGGAATGACAATACATGCTCATCCGCACTGCTGTCGCCATTATCCCTATAGTTTCTCCCCTGCGGGATAATGCCTCCCACAAACAGCGCTGTTGTTCGACCTTCGACCTTTGACTTTGGACCTTCGACTTTCGCCTTGCAACAGCAACCCCCGTTAACGGCCTACGGTCAACGCTCCAAGGTTCACGTTGACGGACTCACCTTTTTCCGCCTGCCAGCGCCTCAATCGCTCTTGCTATCTCGATTCTTCGCTCCTCGATTGGGGCGGGATCCCTGGTGTATTCCGTCATACTGCGCGTGATGGAAGCAGGAACGCCGAGCAGACTTCCGATGCGCCGGAACTCCTCCGGCGCGAGCGAGTCCTTCCTGGATACGAGCAGCCTCCGCAGGATGGCGAGGTATTCGTAGTCCTCGATGCCGTCCCTCAGCATTTCCCAGCGGATTGAATCCACCGGCCCGTCCAGTACCGGAGCGGAAGGATTCGCGTCCGCGGCCTCTTCCGGGGGATAGATGAATCTGCCATCGCCGTTGCCCCACGGTATTCTACGGCCTGAGGGTGTGCTGTATCCCGAGGTCCAGCCCATGGGGTCCTCGTAGGGGTTCTGCGGCTTCGCGGGGTCCGGGTAGGCCGCGTCGCTGGTCCAGTAGTTCGTCTGCCAGACGAGAACTCCGTCGATTCGCCTCTCCCAGGTCTGCCAGAGCCACGCGCGGAGGTCCGTGGCAGGATGGTCGATAAACAGCCCGCAGTACGGCGCCTTGGGTCCGGTGCACACGTACCACCAGAAGCTCTCCCCCGCCGCCCTGCGCAGCTTCGCCTTCTCGTGGTCGTAAGCCGGCGTGCAGGGACACCAGATGTCCGGACCGCCGATGAGCCCGTCCTCCGGCTGCTCTGTGAGCATGCGGCGGATTCGCGGAGCGGCCTCCCGGAGCTTCCTGAATCCATTCATCACGAACGGATAGTCCTTGGGTTCCGGCTCGTCGAACCAGTATACGAAAGCCTCGTCCAGCCAGCCGCGGTCGGCGAGGTGCTCCTCCAGGATGCGGCAGTAGTTGCGGAACGCGGTTTTGTATTCGGCAGTCTCCTCGCCGAACCCGAGCAGCGAGGGAGGCACGCGCGAATGGAACGTCCCGCCTCCCATGCCCTCGACGTGGAGCATGAACGAGTTGAAGTGCCTGGCGTCCACCGCCTTCGCGATTTGGGCGTCCCACCGGGACCAGTCGAAGGCCGGAACCAGCGCCTCGGGCCCGAGGGGCTCGAAATCCGCCGAAAGGAGCGCCTTGCCTGATTCTGCCTCGGACACCGAAAGGTCGTCGTATCTGACGGATCCCACGGGGCTGCCGTCGTCCTTCCATTCAGCCGCCCACAGCGTCAGGCGCACGGATTTCGCGCCGGGCGGAAAAGCCTTCACTTCGCGGTCGAATTCCGCCCACCCGCCGGTCCCCTCGACCGCCATGTCGTTGTTCCTGCCCGGCATCCACGCCCCGGACCCGTCGCAGTGCCCGAAAGTGACTATGAACCGGTGCCCACGGGCGGCGCGATGCCTGAACTTCAGGCGCAATCCCGAGGGAGGTATTCCAATCCTCCTCTTGAAGAAGGCGCCGGCCTGCTCGGTAATGCTACTGTCCTCCACGAGGAGGCAGCTCTTTCCCGCGTACGGGGCTTCGCCGGAACGGACTCCGCCTTCCCATTCGACGACACCCGGCCAGGTCACTTCGATCGGATCAAGCGGGGCCGGGTCGTAGGGAGATATGTGGTGCGCGGAGAAATCGTCCCAGTATTTCTCGAGGACCTCTCTACGCTGCTCTTCCGTGCCGAGCCGCTGGTAGCGCCACACGTTCCGCGGATCAAATCCGAATGCGGTCGTGCATGTCATGCGGTCGGGGAGAGAAAAGCCGAAGACCTCCACCCTGAGCGTGACGCCCGCTTCCCATTCTCCGGCATGGAAGCGAATCACGCCCGAGTATTCCCCGGCCGGGGTCCCCCGGGGCACGGATACCCTCACCCAGAAGGGATGGTTCATCCCGGGTTCCAAATCGATAGGTCCGCGCAGCGGAGGCAGGGGGTCCGGCCACGGGCCTGCGCAGCCGGTGCCGTCGCTGGGGCGCGAGACTTCCACGTACCGGACGCGAAGCACCTGGACCCTGCCTGCGGGTATCGCGGCATCCGAAGGCCCCTTGAGCATGCCGGGCGTCGCGACGAGGCCCTTGAGGCCGGACTTCGGCCATATTACGACCTGCACGGCTTCGGTCTCGTTGCCGGCAGCCCTGATGACCACGGCGTCCGAACGGGATTCCGGCATCTGTCGCATGCGGCCGATTTTGGATCCGGACGGCGCCCACCAGAGCCCCGCGGCGCCGGAAGACGCGGGGAGGAGCATGCCGGATCCGGGCGAATCGAGCTCGGGGACTGAAATATGGGCTTCTGCGCGGAATGCGATACCGCCGGCGACCGATACCGATTTCCCGCCGGAAGAACCGTTGTCGATGCGCCTGCCCTTGCCGCCGGAGAGCCTCCAGCCGCCCTGCCTGCCGTCTTCCTCGAAGGACGAATCAGGCACTGCGATTGATTCCGACCAAACAGGCGCCGCCAAGGCCGCTAGGAGGACTGCAACCACCGTCATTCCAGATTTCATGCTTCGACGACTCGTAAGAATCGGCAGGGCGAATTCAGTGCATCGCCGCCTTGCTGCGTCAGAAAGAAACCGGCGGCTCCCACAGAGTGTTTAATTTCGACCTGCCAAGCACACTATGCCGGGAAACCACGGCGCGCCGCCGGCAATTACTAATGAGTGCGAAATAGTATTGACACGATGGAACATTCGACACTGAAAACA
>DYIT01000166.1 GCA_020723505.1 Candidatus Kuenenia stuttgartensis | reverse complement strand
TCGTATCCCACACGAAGCTTGTTGCTTCCCGCTTCGTGTGGGATTCGTGTACGTGAACGAGAACGGGGACGGGAACGAAAAAAGGGCAATACCCCTCCCCTTACCCTCTCCCCAAGGGAGGGATCATTTTGGAATCTGGGATTTGGGGTTTGTGCAGCGTTTTAGTTGCGGCTCGGTTGCGTTGTGACCTGTGTGAGGAGGCGGATGCTCCGGCGATGCAGGACAGCAGCCGGAACTCCGCCGAAAATCATCGTCATTTCGATCCTGATCCAATCCTCCACGCCATGCGCACCAGGAGGTAGCCGGCGATTGCGGCTGCGGCTCCCAGGGTCACGCCGCCCGTGACCAGGGCCAGCGCGTCCTTGAAATAGCCGCTCATGGAACCTGGCAGGCCGTGCGCGGAAAGGACGTCCGGCATTCCGCCAACGATGGTCCTTCCCAGGCTGAAGGAAAGCGCGTAAATCGGCACTGCCGTGATTGGATTCGTGACCCAGCATGCGGCAAGGGCCGCAGGCAGGTTGACGCGGAGCAGGATTGCGAAGGCTGCCGTGAGAAGCATCTGGAGAGGCACGGTCGGAGTGAACGCGATGAAGAGCCCCAGTGCGATTCCTCCGGATATGGCCCGCTCGTCGATGCGCCAGAGTTCCCCGACGAAGATTCTCTCGCCGAGAACCTTGTGGATGTATTCGCCCCGCAGGCTTTTCTGCGTCGGCATCCTTTCGGCAAGCCACTTCGCCAGCATTGGAATCTCCCTCTGAATGACTTCATACATTCTATCCCGGCCCGAGGATTATTCACGTTCCTTCGCGGGATATCCGGGCTAGAATCACCAGGGTCATGTTCCGGAAACCGCTCCGCGGGCCTCTTTCGCATCTGGAGAGGACGGACCTGTGAACGCGAGCAAGTCGGGTAACGAAGGCTTCGACGAATCGAGGGCGCTACGCACCGACAGGTTCGGGGACCTGCGCCCGCTGCGCAAGACGCTCGCCGATTGCGGTTATTCGAAGAGCGGCCTCCAGGAGAAGTTCAAGCCGCTGATTGACCAGCGGGGAAGGCTGGATTACGCCCTTCTGCGCGCCTCCCTGGGCGGGGGCGCAATCGACCTCCTCCTCCGCCTGTTCGCGCTCGGTGAAAGCGTGCCCGCCGGGGAGGCGCGCAGAATCCTGACTCCGGAAACCGCGGAGAACCTCGAGCACGCAGGACTCCTCGTGCTCGAGGCCGGTCTCGTCCGCTCGGAGGCCGAGCTCACGCCGCTCGACGAATGGCTGCTCCTGTCCGACTTCGGGCCTGAAGTGTCCGGGCGGCCTCCTGCGTCTGATTACGTGCTTGGCACGGGCCCGGCGCCGCTCAACCTCGCCGGGCTCACCGTCCGGAGGAGCGGGGAGGAGATGCTCGATCTCTGCGCGGGCGGCGGGATCCAGTGCCTGTTCGCGGCGCGCCACGCCGGAAGGATTGTCGCCACGGACGTGAACCCGCGGGCGCTTTCCTTCGCCGCGTTCAACATTGCCGTCAACGGAATCGGAAACGTCGAGCTGCGGCGCGGATCCCTCTACAACCCGGTCAGGGAGGAGGCGTTCGACCTCATTGTCAGCAATCCGCCCTACGTGGTTTCGCCGGACCGCGACATGGTCTTCAGGTCCGCGGGGGACTCGGATTCCGACAGCCTGACGGAACAGGCGGTGCGCGGGGCTGCCGCAAGGCTCAAACCCGGAGGCTTCGCCGTCATCCTCCTCAATTGGCCGCACGAATCGCGCGAGGACTGGGCCGATGCGCCGCTCCGCTGGGCTTTATCCGACGGCATCTCGCGGTGGCTCATGTGCTTCGATACCGAGGAGCCGGCGGTATACGCGGCCAGGTGGCTTCGCGACGGGACCGGCGCCGGACGACGGTCGCTGCTGGAAACCATGTCCTCCTGGCTCGCGTACTACCGGCGCAGGGGAATCGGAATGCTGAGCGCAGGCGCGATTGTCCTGCACAGGCGCGGGTCCGGGCGGACGTGGACGAGGAAGGATCGCCTCGCGCGCGACATAGGCAAGCAGGGGTTCTGCGGAGGGCAGGTGGAACGAATCTGCCTCTCAGAAGATTTCCTCGCCTCGCTCGACGGAGACGGCCAGCTCCTCGACATGCGATTCGGCCTCGACGGCGACCATGCGCTCGTGCAGGAGATGAAGCTAACGGCGGGCAAATGGACCATGGAGTCGTCGACTCTCGTCCTGCGCACGGGATTCGGATTCGCGGGCAACGCGGACGTCGCCATGATGAACCTGCTTCAACGGCTTTCAGCCGGCGCCACCCTCCGCATGGCAATCGAGGCAACGGCGGCGGGAATCGGAGCAGACGTCGGGGCTTTGACCGGACCGGTCCTCGGCGCGGTCAGGAACCTGATGAAAGCCGGGCATCTCACGGCGCACGGCCCCGGTCCGGCGCGAGCCTGAATTGCCATCGGGGCGATTTCCGGCGTTGCAGGAGGGCGCCCCCCGGCAGGCGCCTATTCCAGAACCTTTCGAGGGCAGTGGCAGATGAGACAGGAACAGAGGCCTCTCCCGGACGACGCCGCGCCCTTCAATCCGGAAGCCCGTGTCGATTGGGACGGATTCCAATCCGCGCTGTCCAGGAACGGATTCACCGCAGAGACCCTCGCCCACAAGGCCGGACTTGCCCGCATCAGGAGCTCTCTCGACTTGGAAGCTGCGTTGCGCAGGACCAGGGACATGCCTGAGTTCGGTTCACTGATGAGGCTCTTCATCCTCGGCCAAGGGGTCGAAGCAGGGGAAATAGAAACGGCGCTCGGCAAGCGCATGGTCGCGGATCTCCTCGCCTGCGGCATTCTGCGCCCCTGCACGCCGGGCTCCCTCGAGTCCGAGTGCAGCGTTGTGCCTCGCGGCGACTTCATCGTGCTCCACGATTTCGGCTCAGTGGTCGCCGGCGGAAAGCTGGCGCCCGATCACGTGCTCGCGGTCGGGGACGCAACCATGCTTCTCGCCCGGATGATACCGGCCGTGAAAGCCGCGCGCGCCTTTGACATGGGCACCGGGTCCGGATACCTGGCAATGGTCCTGTCCAGGCAGGCCGATTCAGTCGTCGCGACGGATATCTGCCCGAGAGCCCTGGCCTTCGCCCGCATGACGCTTGCAATCAACGGCGTCGGTAACGTCGGCCTGCGCGAGGGGAGCTTTTTCGATCCGGTCGGAGGCGAACGCTTCGATTTGATAGTCTCGAATCCCCCGTTCGCGATTTCGCCGGAAAAGGAATTCGTCTTCAGGGACAGCGGTATGCAGGAGGGCGAGCTGCCCGGGTTCATGCTGGGCGGGGCTGCCGCGCTGCTCGAGGAGGGAGGATTCGCCGCAATCATGCTGAACTGGCCGCACGACACGCCCGATGGGTGGAGCGCTCCCGTCCAGCTATAGGCGGACGGGCTAGGATGCGACGTGCTCGGGTTCAGGTTCATGACCCAGACGCCCGTCGATTATGCCGCATCATGGACGAGCGAACTCCGTTCCGCCGATCCCCGAGTCGCCGCGGACCGGTTTGCGAAATGGGCCGATTACCTCGAAGGAATGCGGATTGGATTCATAACCCTGGCCTGCGGAAGCGGTCCGAACTGGGCGCGTTTCCACGATGCGAAGGCGGATTGGACCACCGGCGGCAGGGGAGTGCAGGTTCTCAGGATGTTCAGGAACGCGGACGTCCTGTCTTCGATTCGCAGCGACCTGGATCTCCTCGATCTGAGAATAAGGCTAGTCCCCGAGCACCTGCTGAGCTATGCGATGGAAGCCGGAGCCGGTCGGGATTCGGACGGCGGATGGAGCCTCAAGTCGGCGAAGCTCCACCTGACCGAAGGATTCGAATTTACCGCGAATACCGACCGGAACATCGCTTCAATCCTGGCGCTCTGCGACGGGAACAGGACTTTGAAATCAGCGGTTGATGTTTTCGCACGCGGAATCGGGAAGAAGCCGGAAGACCTGGCCGGTCCTTGCGCCGCCGCCATCAAACCTCTGCTCGAGGGAGGATTCGTGGAGTTCTGACATTCCTTTCTGCAGGTGACCGGAATAGCACGACGCGAGAAACTGCCTTAGCATGAGCGCAGTGCTGTGGGAGGCGAATGTCCCGAGCGGAGTCGAGGGACTTCGCCGATTGCCAGCCTTCGACGCCCGTCACCGGCGGTCCGGCGAAGAATGACCGCCGCGATCGCCCCGACTGGGCGGGGCGGCTACAGCAACCTCCGTGATTAATCGCATGCTGTAGCCACGGTTCGGCTCCTGCCCTCCGAAGCCCTCGCACGGGCATTCCGGCGCAGGAGGGTCGCCGTGATCCGCTGGCGCCATGCGTATGCCCTTGACACGACCGCCATATAAGTATAAAAACACTGTTTTATTTGGTTTCCAGTCAGCAGATGCCTTCCTGGAGGCGCCAGGCTGTCTGGACGCGCTTTTTTCGTGAAGTGCCGAACTATGTCGACGACAATCGAATTTCTGAAACGCGTTCTTCTGGAAAAGAGGACCCAGTCGCCGGAAAAGATAAACGAGCTCATCGAGCAGGCCGAGTCCGGGAAGAACACACTCGCCGAACTTCTTGTGGACAAAGGCATTCTGCGCGACGACGAGCTCGGGAGGCTTCTGGCCGGCTACGTGGAGGAGGAATCCAAGGCCGAGGACAAGCAGGCCTACGAGAACTCGCTCTTCGGGCTCAAGGTCGTGGAGAAGGGCCTTGCATGGAACACGGACGTCTGGAAAGCGCTCCGGGAGCATGAGAAGGAACGGAACCTCGGCAAGGTGAAGTCAATCGACTGGTTCCTTATAAAGGAAGGCCGGATTACCCCGGAGAAGATCATCGAAATCCTGGACGAGACGCGTCGCATGGCTCTGGTCTGCCCGTCGTGCGGCCGCAGGCAGATTCTGCGCAGGGACACTGCCGAGGCGAAGGTAGATTGCAAGGACTGCCGCAACGTGATGCAGGAGGCCAAGGAGCCCGCGGATTTCAAGGGCCAGGACGCCAAGGAATACGATCCGCTCATCGGCAAGGAGGTTGGCGGCTGCAGAATCGAATCCGTCATAGGGGCGGGCGGCATGGGCACGGTCTACAAGGCGAGGCTCGTGTCGCTGAACAAGGTCGTGGCAGTGAAGGTCCTCACTTCCGGCGAGATGAGCGAATCCGCGCAGAAACGTTTCGTTCGCGAGGCGCGCACGGCGGCGAAACTCGAGCATCTCAACGTGGTGCAGACCTACAACACCGGGAGCGAGGGCGACCTGCACTTTATCATAATGCAGTTCGTCGACGGGCAGACCGTGTCGCAGAAGGTCAAGAACCAGGGGCCTCTGCCAGTGGAGGAGGCAATCAAGATTGCGCTTGACGCGGCCAAGGGAATCCAGGCCGCCCACAACCTCGGCATGATTCACCGCGACATCAAGCCCGACAACCTCATGATTGACCACAAGACCGGATCGGTGAAAGTGGCTGATTTCGGGCTCGCCAAGGACCTCACCGTCGAATCCGGGATAACGATAGGCCAGCAGGCCCTGGGCACTCCGACGTACATGAGCCCGGAGCAGGCAAGGGACGCCGCGTCGGTGGACCTGAGGTCGGACATCTATTCGTTCGGGGCCACCATATATGCCATGCTCGCAGGCGCGCCCCCGTTCAGGGGCTCCTCGGCATGGGCGATAGTAAGCCAGCACATGAACGAGCCGGTGCCTGACATAAGGCAGAAAAACCCCAAGGTGCCCGAAAGCGTGTGGAATCTCATCCTGAAGTGCATGGCCAAGAAACCCGATGACAGGCCCAAGGACATGGCCGAAGTCCTCGAGGCACTGCTCGACATCCAGATGGAGCTCCGCGGGTCGGCGAAGCCTAAGCAGGATCCGACGAAGACGTCCCCCACGCTGGACCTGCCTTCCGCCGAACTGATGAAGCCTCCACAAGGCCAGGCTTCCGCACCTGCCCCGAAGGCCCAGGAGGCGCCCCAGAAGCCGCCCGAGACCGTCGTTCCGCCGCCTGCGAAGAAGGGCGTCTCTCCGCTGGTCATCGGCGGCGCGGTGCTCCTTGCCGTGGCGGCGGTAGTGGTCGTCCTCCTCGTCATTCTCCCGTCCCTCAAGGGCGGAGACGGAGGCGGCAAGGGTCCCGGCGACGGGGGCCAGGGCGGGAAGGAACAGCCCGGCGGCGGATCGGCCGGAACTTCCGGGAGCGGATCAGGGTCGCAGGCGACGCCCGCTTCCGAGATTAGGATAACCGACCTTTCCCCCAAGGACAACTCGTTCCACAGGACCACTGAAATCGAGGTGAGCGGGGCTGTGGAAGGCGGCAAGGACGTGCAGGTCCTCGTCTACTCGGACCCTGCGGTCGTGGAATCCGGCCGTTTCCGCAGGAAGGTGAAGCTGGGCGAGGGGCCGGCCACGATTCTCGTGAGCGCTGTCAGCGGAGACGACAGGCAGAACAAGAAGGACGAACGCATCAACGTAATCGTGGACACCACCCCCCCGAAGCTCGCGCTGCGCAGCCCTGCAGCCAGCGAGCACGGGCTCATCTTCTGCCGGGGCGACAGCCTGCAGATTACCGTGACGATGATTGAGTCGTACCCCGACAAGGTGACGATTGACGGGATCGACGCGAAGCTCGAAGGCATGTACTTCTCGGCGCAGATTCGCGTCACGGAAGAAGGCAAGAAGGTAGTGCCGGTCAAGGGGACAGACAAGGCCGGGAACCCCGCCGAACTGCAGCTCGAGGTCTTCCGCGACACGATATCCCCGAAAATCGCAATCGAGGAGCTCCAGAAGGAGATTCGCGGAGGAACGGGCGAAATCCTCCTCAAGTTATCGGCGGACGAGCCTCTGTCGAAGATTACCGTGAACACTAAGGAGATTCCGATAAACAAGGAGGGCAAGTACAGCCTGCCTCTGACCCTGAAGGAGGGTACCAACAGCATAATCGTGGAAGCCACGGACCTCGTGGGCAACACGGGAAGGGGCGAGGCGACAATCGAGTTCCTCAGCGATCTCATGCTGTCGCGGATGAAGGACGAGGAGGCGTGGAAGAAGGTCCTGGAGGGATACTACGCAGGCGCCGACGAGTTCGACAAAATCGCCATCATGAAGGACTACGTGGCCAAATTCCCCGAAGGCACGCATTTCATCGAAGCAGGCGAGTATATTTCCAAGAGCAGGAAAGCAGGGCTGCCGGAGGGGATTGTCAGGACTTTCCAGAAGGGCATCTACGTTTTCGAGAAGCTCGGGGTGGAGCTCGTCAAGGTGGAGGCCGGGACCTACCCGCTGGGCAGGGACGGCGTAAAGCCCGAGGAGGGGCCTGCCCACAAGGCCCCGATGAAGGAGTTCTTCATCCTCAGGACCGAAATCACGAATTCGTCCTATTCGAAATACCTCAATCTCGCCGGCCGCACGGAGACGACCGCCCCCCAGATAGCCAAAGAAGGCGACGCCTGGAAGCCGGTGAAGGGGCATGAGAACATGCCTGTTACAAACCTATCCTGGGAGGATGCGTCGGCGTTCGCCGCGTGGGCGGGCGGCGGCCTTCCCACCGAGGCGCAGTGGGAAGCAGCCGCGCGCGGCCAGGGCGCAGGGCCCTATCCCTGGGGAGCCTCGGAGCCGGCGAAGGAGACGTGCAACTGCCGCGGTACCGGCCCCGGAATCCTGGTCGAGGCCGGGACGCTGACGGCAGGGGCGTCGCCGTCCGGCGCCTTCGATCTGTCCGGCAACGCCGCGGAATGGTGCAGGGACTACTTCAATCCCGACTCCTACAAGAGGCGCGCTCCGGGCGCTTCCGACCCGGTCGATGCCAAGGAATCGTTCTCGCGCACAATCAGGGGCGGCTGCTTCTCCAGCCCGCCTGCCATGTGCACTGTCACGGCCCGTACGGGCCTCGATCCGAAGACCCGCATGCCCTGGATTGGCTTCAGAATCGTTCTCGAGCCTAAATAGGCGGCAATCCGCCCCGCAAGGGCCTTAGAGGTGGTGGACAATGACTGGAATCACTTCCCTGAAACGCGGTCTCCCGGCGGCTATGAGCCTTGCGCTGCTCTTCTCCGCGGCTCTCCTTTCCTCCGGCTGCGGGACCGCGCTCACCGGAATCCTCACTTGGGCGGTCGTATCGACCGAGGACAAAACAGAATACGAGCCTCCTCCGTCGGGCCCCGCCGTCTCCAGCGTGATGCCCGACAGGGGCGGGCTTGCCGGCGGAACGGTAGTCACCGTCTACGGCATGAACTTCGTCAACGGCTGCACCGTCGGATTCGGGGCTTCTCAGGCCACGGACGTCGTCTTCATTTCCTCCTCCTCCGTGTCCTGCAAGACGCCTGCGTCGGCGGCGGCGGGCCCGGTCGAAGTGATGGTGACCAATCCCGGAGGCGTCTCGGGCACGGTGACCGGCACGTTCGTATACGCGAACTGGTGGTATCTCGAATGGACATACCGCAGGCCCGTGACCCTGACGAACGGCACTGCATCGGCGCTCGCGGATTACCAGGCGGAAATCGCCGTCGCCTACGACGCAGACATGAAGTCCGACTTCGGCGACCTCAGGTTCACCTTCGTATCCAGCGGGCAGGAAACCGCCGTCCCATTCTGGATGGAAAGCTCGAACCCCGGCGTCAGCGCCGTCTTCTGGGTCAAGGCGCCTTCCATTCCCGCGTCAGGGTCCGCGACCCTGT
>DYIT01000165.1 GCA_020723505.1 Candidatus Kuenenia stuttgartensis | reverse complement strand
CACCTATTCCAACACCCTGAGAGCTCCCATTCCTGCGTAGAGCAAGCACCCATTCCGACATCTTGAGAACACCCATTCCCGCACACATGTGACCACCCATTCCTTCATAGGGTGACCACCCCTTCCCGCATTTCAGGCGATTGATCGGAATATTCTTGAAAATCCGGCGGGAGAAGTTATATTGTCATTTCCACGTTTCCTGTTTTGAGGAGGTGGTGGAATGAAGAACAACACGAGAATCCTGGTTTGCACCGACATCCTCGGCAAGATTAAGTCCCTGGAAGAGCGGAAAAAGGAGGCTCTCCAGCGGCTTGAGCGGGCCGAGAAGCAGAAGGAGGAAGGGAGCAGATTCTACAAGGGCACGGAGCTCCCGATAGACGACGTGATTTTCAGCATCCGCGAGGGGCAGATCAAGTCGCTTGATATAACGCTGGATTTCTACAAGAAGGATTTGGAAAGGCAGATGGCCGTCAGCGGGTAGCCGCCCGGCTCCGCAACCCGATGAAAATCAACAAACGAATCAGCGCGAAGAAGCACCGCAAGATGACCGGATTCCGCCGCCGCATGAAGACGAAGGGCGGCAAGCGAATCCTCGCCAACCAGCGCAGGAAGAAAATCAACATCTGCAGCAAGCATGTGAGCCGGTAATCCCCTTCCCCCGGGAACGGCCGCTGCTCCCCGCGCGCGAGTGTTCCTTGCGCGTCAATGTGGGAGCCGCCGCGACCTTCAGGGCATAAAAAGGCGGCGATTTCCTACTCCGGATCCGTCCAGCGCCGCACGTATCCCCGGCCCACGGTCGACGGGCGACGCATGCGTCGCCCCTACGGTCAACGGGCGACCGGAACGAAGCCCGCCATCGCCTCACCCCAGCACTCTAGACCACGGCGGGGGGGGGTCGCCCTACGGCCTACGGTCTTCGTTTACTGCTTACTGCTTACCGCTTACGGCTTACAGGCCCACGGGCGACGCACGCGTCGCCCCTGCGGCCTGCCGTCTTCCGGGCTCATCCCTGCTTCTTCTCCTCCTCCACCTCCGACATCTCGACCGTCCTGCTTTTTTTCGCCTCGAACGGGATGACGATTGGATTGCCGAAGGGCGAGAACTCGGTCTTGCACTTGAGCTCAATGGCGTTGACGGCCTTGAGCACCGCGCCCTTTGCGACGTCGAAGACGACTTCCCCGGTCACGCTCGAGCTCTCGATGACCAGGTTCTTGAGGATCTGCGGGAGCATCCCCATCGTGGGATCCTCCTTGGCCGGGAGTTCGAGTCCGGCGGTGCTGGTGTCGATTTTGTCCACCTTGCCGGTGATTGAGATGCGCGCCTTGCCGTCCTCGATTTTTTCGAGCTTGTACTCGACCGATGCTATGATTTCGCCGAGGGGGTAGAGGCTGTTGGTCATCGAACCTTTCCACCTGTCCCCGGGCATCGCGTTGCCCGGAAGCGGGATGTAGTATTCCTTGAGCGCGTCCTCGAAACCGTTGTCGCCGAAAAGGGCCTGGCACATCTTCGCGGCACCCTGCGAGATTGCCTCCTTCGCCTTGATTTTGCCGAAAAGGGCTGCGGCAACCGCCGTCATGCCCGTCACCTTCGGGTTCTTCCCGTTCGCCTCCACGGCATACTGGAATTTCCTCCCTTTGAGGCTCAAGAGCGCGGCGTAAAGCGGGTCCATCGCAGCCTCCTGCTTGGCCTGGGTCGACTCCGAGTCGAAGTCGACGGACCCCTTTTCGGGAATGGTCATGTTGAACCTGACCGCGAGGATTTTCCCCGCCATGGCCGCGGACTGCTGCTCCTTGCCCTTCGTGGACTTGACCGACTCCTCCCATGTCCGCTCGGCCTTGACCGAAGCCTTGACTCCCCCGGAAGGCGGAACGTTGAAACCCACGAACGTCTCCATGACGTCGCGGATGTTCCTCCTCCCGTTCTTCGGGAACTTGTGGAGAAGATCAGCCCCTTCGGCTGCATGGGCGATGCCCGCAAGAAGAAGGGAGCAGAAAAGGCCGAAAGCCACGGCGGCTGTTTTCATGGAATCACCTCAATTAAGCATAATGATTATACGCTCGATTCATGCGCGTGTTGGCAGGCGAAAAAGGAAAGCTGTGGATATTGGGAAATAAACAGTAAGCAGTAATACATCCATTCCATTTCCCAATGCGTTACGGCTTACAGTTCACGGTTTTCTGCCTACGGTCCACGGTCTACGGCTGAGGGTCTACGGCTTACGGCTTACGGTTTACCGCCTACGGCTATCGGTTTCGACGTTCGACGTCACGCCCTGGAACTGTATTTGCCCCCCGCGCGTCTATATAATCGGTAAATCCTGGTCATATTCTGTTTGGAGGTGACAATCCCTTGAAGAAGACATCCATCGCCATCCTTTTCGCAATGCTGCTCGTCGCGCCTGCGGCGGCTGACATCCTGAGCCCCGCTCTCATCGTGAAGAGCGCGAAGAAAGGCGAATACGAGCCACTGAAAATCTCCGCCATGAAGGTGGAAACCCGGATTGTCTCCGGCATGGCGGTGACAACCATGGACATGACCTTCCAGAACGGCCTCGACCGGATCCTCGAAGGCCAGCTCGTGTTCCCGCTTCCTGCGGGCGCCACGGTCGTCAGGTTCGCGATGGACGTGCAGGGCAAGCTCCGCGAAGGGGTGGTGGTCGAGAAGGACAAGGGCCGCCAGGTCTTCGAGGAAACCGTGCGCAGGAACATAGACCCCGGCCTTCTGGAGTGGGTGTCGGGCAGCAACTTCAAAGCCCGCGTCTATCCAATCCCCCCGTTGGGCGCGAAGCGCATCGTTATAGCCTACGAGGAGGAGCTGCCGTCCGGCCCGCAGGGGATGGTCTACCGGCTTCCCCTGCAGTACAAGCAGCCAATCGGGAGCTTTTCCATGGACCTCGTCGTTGCAGGGAAAACCCCCGCGCCCGAGGTCTCGATGAGTCCGTTCAAAGACCTCGGGTTCAAGGTGGAGGAGGGGAACCACATCGCGAGGACGCACTTCGACGACATGTCCCTGGAAGGCGAGCTCGTGCTCGGCGTACGTTCCGCGCAGTCGGACTGCGAGGTGTACGTGGACGGCGACGGGAAGGAGGCGTACTTCTACCTGATTCACAGGCCGGAAATCGCCTCGAGGCCCCGCGAGCTGCCGAAGAGCGTCGCGGTCATCTGGGACGCGTCGGGATCAGCCAAATCGCGCGACGTGAACCTCGAAACCGCCCTGATAGACTCCTATCTCGGCCCGATTCCAGGACTCCGCGTCCGGCTGGCGGTGTTCAGGGACAGCGCGGAACCGGTCGAGGTCTTCGAGGGCGACGGCGCGGTGAAGAAGCTGGTCGAACGAATCAGGTCCCTCCATGCCGACGGCGGCACGAACCTGGGATGCCTCGACCTCTCGGCGCTGAACTCCGAGGTAGACGAGTACCTCCTCTTCACGGACGGCAACTCGAACTTCGGGGGCCTGGAAATCCGCAACGCCGGAAGGCCGGTAAGGGCGTTCTCGACCTCCGCGTCGGCGAACCATCCCTATCTCGGGCAGCTTGCCGAGAGGACGGCCGGCGAGTACTTCAACATGGCGTCGGTATCGAGGGATGAGGCCCTTGCGAGGCTCCGCACCGACGCTTTCCGCTTCCTCGGCGCCGATTTCGAGGAGGGAGCGGTTTCGGACCTGCACCCGAGGCTTCCGGCCCGCGTGGCGGGAAGGTTCCTCATGTCAGGCAGGCTGAACAGGCTCGACGCGGAAATCACGATTAACTACGGCCTCGGGGCATCGGTCTCCGCTTCCAGGAAAATCAAGCTCTCGGATTTCTCGGTCAAGGACCCCTCCGGCATCGTTCGCAGAATCTGGGCCAAGAGGGAGATTGCCTTCCTGTCCGTGTTCCCCGACGAGAACGCGGCCGCGGTGCTCGCCCTGGGTCGGAAATTCGGCATCGTGACGCCTGCTACGTCGCTCATCATCCTCGACTCGCTCGACGACTACGTGAAGCACAGCATCATCCCGCCTGAAGACATGCAGGAGGCCTTCTGGAAGGCCGTGGAAAGCAGGAAGGCGGAGGAGTCGAAGACGAGGGAGCAGCGGATTTCCGAGGTGCTCGCGAGATGGGCGTCGCTGAAGCAGTGGTGGGGTACCGAGTTCAAGTATCCGGACGGGCTCAGGGTGGCGGACAAGGAGAAGAAGGAGGCCGAGGGCGCAGAAGGCGAAAGCGAGGAGGGAGCGCCCGAACGGAGGGCGGGCGGGGCTCCGGCTCCCTCGCCCACGCCTGCTCCCGGCTCGGCCAGGGAGGAGAGGTCGAGGGGCGACTCGCCCGCGAAGAAGGACGGCGGGGACGATTCCGCCGCGCCCGAAGGCGGGATAACCCTCAAGAAATGGGATCCGTCCACCCCGTACATCGAGGAGATAAGGAAGGCGGGCAAGGACGCGGCCTACGACTCGTACATGAAGCAGCGGCCGTCCTACGCCCAAAGCTCGGCGTTCTTCCTCGACGTGGCGGACTTCTTCATCGATTCCGGCAGGAAGGACTTGGGTCTCCGCATCCTCTCCAACATAGCGGAGATGGAGCTCGACAACCACCAGCTCCTGCGCATTCTCGGGCACAGGCTCGAGCAAATCGGCGAGTTCCGGCTTGCCGCCTTCGTATTCCGCAAGGTGCTGAGGATGAGGCCCGAGGAGCCGCAGTCCTACAGGGACCTGGGGCTCGTGCTCGCCAAGATGGGGGAGGCCAAAGAGGCGGTCGCCATGCTTTACAGGGTGGTCACCGGCGTCTGGGACGACAGGTTCCCGGAGATAGACCTCATCGCGCTCGTGGAGATGAACGGCGTCATCGCGCAGTCCGTTGCAAAGGGAGTCCAGGACTTCGAAGTGGACAAGCGGTTCCTTGCCGCGCTGGACGTGGACCTGAGAATCATCCTCGACTGGGACGCGGACAACTGCGACATGGACCTGTGGATAGTCGAGCCCTCCGGCGAGAAATGCTTCTACTCGAACCGCAACACGACTATCGGCGGGAGGATGTCCTGCGATTTCACCCGCGGCTACGGGCCCGAGGAATACATGGTAAGGAAAGCGATGCCCGGCAAATACCTAATCCAGGTCAACTACTACGGCAACACCCAGCAGGTCCTTGCGGGAGCCACAACGATACAAATCCTCATCGTAAAGAACTTCGGCAAGCCGAACGAGGAGCGCATCAGCATCACGCGCAGGCTCAAGGACCAGAAGGAGGTGCTGGACATCGGAGACGTCGTGTTCGGGAAGAAATGAGTCTCGATCCCTGGACTACGGACCGCGGATGAAGAGAGGAGAGGGCGGACTGTCGAAGACCCTGCGACCTGTCCGCTCCGCCTTCGTCTGGATGCTCTCGCTGGGATAATAGCGGGCTTCGTCGCGTCGCCCCTACGGCCCATAGCGCCAGTCCTGGATTCCGGCTTTCGCCGGAATGACGCGGGTTTAAATTACAAACAACGAAACTCCAAAATACAAATAACAACGACAGCGCAGGTTTTAATCGTGCTTACGGTTTACCGCTTACGGTGTTACTGCTTACTTGTTTACTGCTTACTATTTACCGCTTACTGTTTACAGATCCACGGGCGACCACTGTGGTCGCCCCTACGGCCCGCAGTTTGCGGGAATACCTGTATCAAATCCCCCCGTTTCTGCGTTTATATCTGTTTGGACCGATAATTCGCGGATTTCCGGGGATTTCCGGGGTTATACTGCCGCCTTTTCAGGGCGGTCCGGTCCGGGAAAGTGCGTCAGCTATGCTGCCGGATTCGGAATCTGTCCGGCGATTCGGAAGTCCAGTTTGGTTTTCAGCCGGCCATGGAACTGGTGTTCGGAGATTACAGGGCGGAGAAGAAAATCGGGCGATCAGACGCCTCGACGTTCTACCTCGCCGTCCATGCCGTCACCGGCCGCAGGGCGGTGGTCAAGTTCCTGAAGTTCGATTCCGGGCCGGGAACGTCCAGGGAGTCCCTGAAACTGCTCGCCGGAGAGGCGGAAATCGCCAGGTCGCTCGAGTACCCCGGAATCGTGGGCATACTCGACGTCGGCCAAATCGAATCAGGCCTGTTCATCGCGATGAACCCTGATCCCGGCATCCCGCTCGACCGCCTGCTGTCCGCAGGTCCGGGCCTCGACCACACGCGCGCCGCCCAGATCGCTTTCGAAGCCGGCAAGGCGCTCGCGTCCGCGCACGGCAAGGGCGTCTTCCACAAGAACCTCAAGCCCTCCAACATATTCATTAGGGACAACGGCGCCGTCACGGTCGCGGATTTCGGCCTGGGACGCGTCGCTGATCCCATGGACAGCGGATCGGGCTCCGTGGATTTGAGCTCCAGCCCGTGCTATCTCGCACCCGAGCAGGTGAGCGGCGACCTGGACATGGTCGATCAGAGGACGGACGTCTACTCGCTCGGCGTCATCCTCTACGAGATGATTACATGCTCAAAGGCGTTCGACCCGTCGAAACCGGGGGCGATACAGTACAAAATTCTCAAGACGTCCCCGCCCGCGCCGAGATCCGTCGACAGGAGAATCCCGAAGGAGCTCGAGGCCGTCTGCCTCAAGGCAATGAATCCCCAGATGCACCTCCGCTACTGGTCGATTGCTGAGATGGCGATGGACCTGAAGCGGTTCCTCGAAGGCGGCCGCGTGTCCGCGATGGGGGAAGCGCTGCACGTGAGAATCCTCTCGTTCATAGCGGGCAGCAGGACCCGCATCGCCGCCATGGCCGTCGCGGCGCTGGTGCTCTCACTCGCCGGATTCGTAATCGCCAAGGGCGTCATGAGGTCCAAGGCGAGGCGCGACGGCCCCCCGAAACAGGCGCAGAATTCCGAATCCCCCGGAGCGCGTTCAGGCCAGGACGAGGCCCGCGCGGCGCTGATGAAACGCCTCGATGACGCGCTGAGCGCCGGTCTCAGCCGCGACATAGCGGACAGGCGGATTGCCGCAATCAGGAAGATCCTCAAGGAAGCCCCGGATTTCGCCCCCGCCCTCGCGCATCTGGGATTCACCCTCGTGTTCACCGGCAGGCTGCGCCAGGGCATGGACGCGCTGGCCAAGGCTTCGGAGAAGGATCCCGGGCTCGGCCTGACCGGATATTTCTGGGGCTTCGTGTACTTCCATTTCCTCAAGACCCACGACCGTGCGCTCTCCGAGTGGAGGAAAGCGGCCGAAGGGTCTTTGAGCAGGCCGGAAACGCATCTCGCCGCCGCATGGGCCGCGTTTGCGGGGAAGCGGGACATCGAGGCCGCAATCGACAGCCTCTCCCGCGCCCAGGACAGGGGCGCGGCCGACTGGGAGATCTCCCTTCTGCTCGGATACATCCACCAGACGAGGCCCGGCCCCAAGAACAACGAGGCGCTGAAGGAATACCGCAAGGTAATCAACGACACCGCCGGATTCCCGCCGGCCCTTTTCCTTCGCGCAAAGGTCCTCATCGCCGCCGGACTGCCCGCCGAGGCCGAAGACAGCCTCGTCAGGGCCGTCGCCTTCGCCCCGAGCTATCCCGACGCCAACATACTCCTCGCCGAAATGCTGATTTCCAGGTCCGAATGGGACAGGGCCGTCAAGCACGCCGACGCCGCCCTCGACATTCTCCCGGACTGCCGCGAGGCGCTCCTCCTCAGGACCGAATGCCTCCTGGGAAGCGGGAAGACGAAGGAAGCCCTCGCCGGAGCGGAGAAGGCCGTGGAAGCCGCGCCCGGCACGGCGGACGCCCTGTTCCTCCGCGCGCGCGTGCACGCGGCCTTGAAGGACGCCGACGCCGCCGACAGGGACTTCACCGCGGCAATCAAGGCGGCGCCGTCCGAATGGCGATTCTCGTACGGATACGCCCTCTTCCTCGAGGGTATCGGCAGCGCGGACGAGGCAGTCCGCTACCTTCAGAAAACCGTCGACGCCAAGCCCGACTTCATCGAAGCCCTGCTGAGAAAAGCCGGCCTGCACTTCAAGCTCGAGGAGTTCGACAAGTCCCTGGCCGACTACCAGGCCGTGCTCAGGCTCGATCCCACCGTCGCCAAGGCCTACGTCGGCGCCGCAAACATCTACATCCGCCACCTCAAGAACCCTTCCATGGCGAGGGACTACCTCGAATCCGGCCTCAGGTTCTGCGCCGACAGGCCGGGCATCGAGGAAATCCGCAAGCTCCTCGATCTCGTGTCCGACTCCGCGGGAAAAAGCGAATAACCCGCCTCGCCGGGAATACGTGCGGCGACGGACAGAGCTGTAAGCTGTGAACCGTAAGCAGTAAACCGTAAGCAGTAAGCAAAGTAAACCGTAACCACCGAAGACACCGAAGGCACCGAAGAGAGAGGGAACGGCCTCAAGCCGTAGGGGCGACCCCCCGTGGTCGCCCGTGGACCGATGCGGGAATGGTGGTTACACGGTGTAGGACTGGAGCTTGCTCAACGAACGAATCCACCCAACTACCCACGTGTTCGTGCGTCGTCGTTGCGTAGTAGCGTCGTTGCGTGGTTGAGTTGTCTACCCAACTACGCATCCACCCATCCACCCAACTACCAGTGTACTCGTGCGTCGCCCGTACACCGCCGTGCGTTGCGCGCCGTCATTCCGGCGAAAGCCGGAATCCAGGTTTGCATGCCCGTGCATGACGAGCTTTCGGATTTGAAATTTGAATTTTGTAGTTTTACCCACTCCATCCCCGCGCCGAGCTACCACCATTCCAGCATCAAGCGACGTCCATTCCTACATCGTGCAAACACCATTCCTGCGACCTTCGACCTTGGACGTTGGACTTTGG
>DYIT01000018.1:55061-55342 GCA_020723505.1 Candidatus Kuenenia stuttgartensis | reverse complement strand
GGGCATTTCCTGCGCCCACTCGTCGTCGACATCAGACCCGGGCCCGAAGGGAAGCCGGCGAACTTCTACTTCGGTCAGAACGCGCATGGGGCGCTGATTTTCTGTTATACTCCGCTCAGTAAAATCGTCGGAACGGACCGCAGGCCGACGTCGGAGTTCATGCCGGTGGTCGCGAGGAGGCTCATCGATCTCATACCGAGGCTCAGAAACCTCCTGGTGCGAAGGGTATGGAGGGGACTCTACCCCATGACGCCGGACGGCACGCCGATTGTCGGGGCCGT
>DYIT01000018.1:46557-55051 GCA_020723505.1 Candidatus Kuenenia stuttgartensis | reverse complement strand
GTGGAGCAGGTCGCGGGGCTTTTCGCGGCGGTCGGGATGTGCGGCCAGGGATTCATGCTCGGCCCGGGAGTGGGTCTGAACATGGCCTCGCTTATGACCGAAGGGAAGCCGCTGATTGACGCGAGAGCGTTCGGGTCGCTCAGGCCGAACAGGGACTTCAAGTCGGCCCGGGAGGCGTTGAAATAGCGGGATCAGGCGGTTTAAAGGGGTGCAGGATGTTCGAGATACACGTGCAGGCCCATTTCAGTTCGGCGCATCACCTCGAGGGCTATGACGGGGACTGCTCGAGAAGCCACGGACACAACTGGCTCGTGGAGGCGGTCCTCGGGACGCGGGACCTGGACGCCACGGGAATAGGAATAGACTTCAGGGACGTCAAGGCGTGCCTGGGAAAAGTGCTGTCGAAGCTGGACCACCGCGACCTCAACGACATTCCGCCTTTCGACAGGATTAATCCCACGTCGGAGAACATAGCCAGGTACATATTCGAGAAGCTGACGGCGGAGATCGCGGCGGTCAGGGGCCATGCCGCCAAGGTCTCGAGAGCCCCGGCGCGGGCGCGTCCTATTTCGAGTGAAATCGCGCGGCTGCGGTATTTCACGTGGAGGCATGGGTGGCAAAGGCGGGAACCGGGCGGGCCGGGAAGAAGAAGCCCATGGCCGACGTGCAGAGCATGCACGACGACCGGATGAAGGAAATCGACAAGGTCGGGGTGAAGAACCTCCGCTACCCAATCGTCGTGCTCGACAGCCGGAAGGAAGAGCAGGCGACGGTGGCTAACGTCAACATGTACGTGAGGCTCCCGCACAACTACCGCGGCACGCATATGAGCAGGTTCCTCGAGGTCCTGAACGAGTTCAGGGGCCGGATCTACATCGGGAACATACACGAGGTGCTCACGAAGACGAAGCAGGTCCTGAATTCCGAGGAGGCGTTCATCGAGCTGGCCTTCCCGTATTTCATCGAGAAGGCGGCGCCCGTGTCCGGCGCGAGGAGCCTCATGGAGTACAACTGCCTGTTCCTCGCCTCCCTGAACCGCAGGTTCGACTTCGTCCTGGGAGTCGAGGCGCCCGTGACGACCCTCTGCCCGTGCTCCAAGGAGATAAGCACCTCGTCCGCGCACAACCAGCGGAGCGTCGTGAGGGTGCGAATCAGGTTCAAGGAGTTCGTGTGGATTGAAGAGGTCGTGGAAGTCATCGAACGCTCCGCAAGCGCCCCCGTGTTCTCCCTCCTCAAGAGGGTCGACGAGAAGCACCTGACCGAGCTCGCGTATTCGAGGCCCATGTTCGCCGAGGACGTGGTGAGGCAGGTCGCCGTAGAGCTCGAGGCCAACAAGAAGGTCACGTGGTACGCGGTCGAGGCCGAGAACCATGAGAGCATCCACAACCACTCGGCGTACGCCTTCATAGAGAAGGACAAGAATGAAGGAAAAGGCCCGTCTCGAGATTGAGCGGCTCAGGAGGGAAATCGAGCGGCACAACTTCATGTACTACGTCGAGAATTCCCCCGAGATATCCGACAGGGAATTCGACGGCCTCATGCAGAGGCTCATAGACCTCGAGGCCGCACATCCGGAGTTCAGGTCGCAGGATTCGCCCACGATGAAGGTCGGGGGGGCTCCCGTCGAGGGATTCGCCCGCATCAGGCACGAGACGCCGATGCTCAGCATAGAATTCGTGAGGACAGCCGAGAAGCTGAGGGAATTCGACGGGCGCGCGCGGAAGAAGCTGGGCCGCGCCCCCTCGGGATGGGTAGTGGAGCCGAAGATTGACGGAGTCGCCGTATCGCTCAGATACGAGAGAGGCGTCCTGGTGAGGGGCGGCACTCGCGGGGACGGGAACGAGGGCGACGACATAACCGCGAACCTCTCGGCCGTCCGCGACATCCCGCTCAGGCTCGATCCGCTCGGGAGGGCCGGGCAGGCGCCGGAAGTCCTCGAGGTGAGGGGCGAGGCGTACATGACATGGGCGGCATTCGAGAATCTCAACTTGAAGCTCAGGGAGGCCGGCGAGCAGGCGTTCGCCAACCCGCGGAATTCCACCGCCGGGACGCTCAAGCTGCTGGATTCGCGGACGGTCGCGGCGAGGAAGCTGTCCTTCGCCGCGCACGGGACCGGTTCGCCGGTCGGGGAGAGGTTCGGCACCTATACCGAAATCAGGGAGTATTTCCGGAACGCCGGGATTCCAGCCGCCTCGCCTGCCGAAAGGTGCAAGGACATGGAGGAGGTCATCTCGCTGATTGGAAGGAGGGAGGAGGAACGCAGGAATCTGCCTTTCCCCTCGGACGGGATAGTAATCAAGGCGGACGACCTCGATGAGCGGGAGTCCATCGGATTCGCGCCGAAATACCCGAGATGGGCGATTGCGTTCAAGTTCGACGCCGAAGCCGCGATGAGCTCAATCCTGAGCGTGGATTTCCAGGTCGGACAAAGCGGCCAGGTCACGCCCGTCGCCAACATGGAATCCGTCGAACTCGGCGGCACGGTCGTGTCGAGGGCCAGCCTGCACAACTTCGAGATGACCGACCGCAAGGACATAAGGCGCGGGGACAGGGTCATCGTCGAGAAGGCAGGGGAGATAATCCCATACGTCGTCAGGTCGATCATCGAACTCAGGTCCGGAGACGCCGAGCCGCTCAGGCCGCCGGACGCCTGCACCGTATGCGGCGGGCCGCTTACGCCGGACGAGGCCAGGATTGCCGTCAGCTGCGGGAACGCCGGTTGCCCCGGGAGGATTAAGGCCCAGCTCAGACTGTACGCCTCGCGCGGGGCGATGGACATCGAAGGACTCGGCGACAGGCTCATCGATCTGCTCGTGGACGGCGGCCTCGCCAGGTCTCCCGCCGACCTGTACGCCCTCGGCGCAGCGGATTTCGAGAGCCTTGAGCGCATGGGACCCAAATCAGCAGCGGCCCTGGTCTCGGCGATTGAAGCCAGCAAGGGCAGGGGGCTCGCCAGGCTCCTGTTCGCGCTCGGAATACAGCACGTCGGGGCGGAGGCGGCGAGGAAGATCGCGGCACGGTTCGGATCGCTCGCCGCGGTCATGTCCGCCGGACTCAGCGAGCTCGAGGATGCGGAGGCGGTCGGCCCCGTGCTGGCCGCAAGCGTTCATGATTTCTTCAGGGATGGAGGCAACAGGGCTCTCGTGGACAGGCTTGCAAGCGCCGGGGTCGCCATGGGGAATGAAGCTCCCGCGGCGGAATCGGAGCCCGGGCCGCTGCACGGGAAGACTGTCGTGGTGACCGGCAGAATCGAGGGGCATACCAGGGAGTCCATCGAAGATCTCCTCCGCGGCATGGGAGCCTCGGTGGCCGGATCAGTGAGCGGAAAAACCAGTTTCGTGCTCGCGGGGGAGGACGCCGGTTCGAAGGCAGAAAAGGCGCGTGGAATGGGAATCCCGGTGATTGGCTACGAGGAGTTCTTGACGTCGTGGAATCCGCAGAAAGGGCAGAAGCCCTGAAAATACTCGGGAAGCTGTTACTCGGCCGGAGGGAGAGGAAGTCGGAGGAACTCCTCAGGCCGTGCGACGCGGCTGCGTCGCACGGATGGCACGTGTACGTTCCTCCGAGCTTCAACCGCGCCCTGGACATGAAGTTCGACAGGAAGAAAGGGATGTTCATGCAGGGGAGCAGGTTCGCGTTCAAGGCGGGGGACAGGCTCTACGACACGCACAAGGCCTACGGGAAATGGTCCGAAGCAGTCCCTGAAATCCATTTCTGCGTCGAGGTGCGAAGGGCTTCGGACGCTTCGCCGGCGTCCAGGACCGCGGCCAGGAATCCAGGGACGGTCGAGTTCGCCGTGTACGGCAAATCCGCGGATGGCTCCGTCTTCACGGAGCAGAAGACTCTCTCCTCGACCCAGGACGGGTTCGTATGGTTCCTCATCTCGGGCGAGGAATGCGGAGCCCGATGAATCGGCGAAGGCATCTGAAAGCACTCCGGAGATGACATTTGCCTCCCACGGCGCATCGGAGTCTCGAAGACTCAAGGAATTGGGCCGGAGGATTGAACCGAAGGAATATGACGCTCTCGATATGAACCGGCGGAAGGACTGCGATGGGAATCCCGGCACTTGAACTGCGGTACGATTCACGGAGAAGAGTCGGATGATTAAACCGAAGGTTTACCGTAGGTGACGGCTTCCGTCTTGCGATGCCTCACGGCCCTGACGAGGTCGCGGATGGACCTCACGGGGAAACCGAACCTCGTGCAGCAGTTGCCCAGGGCTCCCTTGAACACGGGCTGGTGGAAATCGCTTCCGGCAATCTCAGCGAGCGAATGCTTCCTGACTTTCTCGAGCTCGACCGCAGGGGCGGCGCCCTTGAGCGAGTTGTTCACTTCAACCCCGTCGACGCCCCACTCGGCCATCTTGTCCGTGTCGAGGTTGTAGAGCACCGACCATGGATGCGCGGCGATGACCGCCCCGCCTTCGTCCTGGATGATTTCAACGAACTGGGAAATCGTCTGGACATGCGGGTCCGGCCCCGACCAGCCAAACACGAGGAAATCTATTCCGGCGAGCGTGATTTCCTGACCGGAAAGGATAGTCAGCTGCGATTCCGTCCTGGCCTTGAGCTCGGCGATTTCCTCATCGGGCCAGCAGAAGTGGTGATCAGTGAACACGACGCCGTCGAGCCCCTGCAGCCGCGCGATTTCGAGAACGTCGGAGGCCGGGTTTCTTGCGCACGGCGAATGCTCCGAGGTGTGCACGTGGAGGTCGAAATCCCTGTATCCTGACATGGCCGTCCTGCAATCAGCGCCTGCCGCCGGTGCCGTCCTCGGGCCACTCCTTGCCGAGCGACGGAAGGTATTCCCTGCACTGGGGGCAAGGCTCGATAAGGCTCAGGATGATCATCTTGAACTCGTCGCTGGTCCTGTAGTACTCGCCGCCGTAGTCAACGCCATGCTGCCTGAATCCCGGAAGGAGGTTCAGGTTCCGATCCAGGAAGAAGATGGTCCTCGAGCTCGGATCATCCGGAATGAAGACCAGCGCGAACATCTCCTCCGGATCCTTCGGGGGATCGGACACCGGCTCGAAATCCATGGTCCCGAGCAGCCTGGCCACCCTGCCTGGGCCTGCAATCCAGTGCGCCTTGCCCGGGGGGATTTTGTCGTAGGGGACGTCGGGTTTGCGGAATTCCCCGGCGTGTGCTACGAGCACGGCGACGGTCCCTTCGTTGAGCGAGTGCAGGTCCGCGACGTTCTCGTAGAAGACGCATCCCTGCGCGGCGATCACCAGGAGCGCGGCAGCGAAAGCGGGAGCCACGGGTATTGCAGGCGCATTGGACATCATGGATTCCGGAGGGGACATCGCCGGCCCGGTTGCGGCCGGAAACCGGGGAGGACTCCCTGCATCCTCCCCGGCGCGGTTTCGAAGGGAACCGCCGCAAGCCGCGGCGTTGCAATCGGGCGTTACAGCTCTTCCTTCAGGCTCTTGCCGACCTTGAACTTAACGGTCTTGGAGGGCTTGGCAATCATCTTTTCCTTCGTCCTCGGATTGATGACCGTCCTTTTGGCGCGGTTTCTCACCGTGAACGTCCCGAATCCGATGATTGACACCTTCCTGTCCTTCTTGAGGCCGAGAGCAATGGCGTCGATCACCGCGTTGATGACCCTCTCCGCCTGCGCCTTGGATTCGATTTTCGCTTCCTTGTCGGCTAGAACCCTTTCGACCATCTCTCCTTTATTCATCCTTTCCCCCTTTAATGTAGAAAACATAGGCCTCCATCGCTTCGCCAGAAAAATACAGGGGAGTCCCGGGCATGTCAAGGTTTTTTCCATGCGGCAGATGGCGCTTGTGGACCATGCCCGGCATATAGGAAAATAGACGAGCGGCAAGGAACAGCCGCCGATACGTTGACGACTTGCGAGGAGGAAGCATGGAGATTCTCAAGAGACGTGTTCTTACGGCAGCAGTCGCGCTGGCTTTCGCCATCGCCCTGCCTGCCGCCGCGCAGGATGAACTCGACCAGGAGATTGCCGGCAGCCTGGCGAACGCGTTCAAGGAGGTCGCAGCCAGGTCGGCGGAGTGCACCGTGTGCATTTCGCTGGAAGTCGGCGGCAAGACGGGCTTCGGCTCAGGCGCGATAATCAGCAGGGACGGGCTCGTCCTGACCTGCGCGCACGTCGCCGAAGCGGGCGAGAACCTGAAGGCTACCACGAGCGACGGCGTGATCCGCGCGGTCCGGAAACTGGGGATGAACTCGACCAACGACTACGCCCTGCTGAAGATGGAAGGCGGCCCCTTCCCGTGCTTTTCGCTGGGGGCGTCCTCGGACCTGAAAATCGGCGACTGGGTCATGGCGCTGGGCCATCCTGGCGGACCGTACGAGGACATGAAACCGGCGTTCTCCGTCGGAAGGGTGACGGGACTGCACAAGAAGCTGCCGGTGCAGCTCCAGAAGAAGTTCTACGACGACGCCATCAAGACGAACGTTCCGATTTTCGCCGGCAATTCGGGCGGGCCGCTGGTCGACATCGCCGGACGACTGGTGGGAATAAACGGCGCGATACTCCTCATAAACGAGAACGCCTACGCCGTCCCTATCGACGAAATCGCGAGAGACGTCAAGAAGCTTGCGTCCGGGCAGGACGTCGAGGGAAGGAAATCCGGCAATTACAGGGAAATCATCGGGGACCTCCAGAAGGAGATTGACCCGCGGGACCTCGAGAAGATGTACGGCAAGACCGCGCTCGGCAAGATGCTGGGCATGTTCATGAAAAGCTTCGGCGGCGGCAAAGGGGATGAAAAAACGGACCGGCCCCCGACGCGCGGGGAATTCCTCTCGGGTTACTTCAGGAAGCTCAACTCGGAAGTCTCGGGCTCTGTCGTGGAAATCCTCTCGGGCGGGGAGACCGCCGGCTACGGAGTCATAGTGGATTCGAAGGGATTCGTGCTCACCAACCTCCGCGTCGCCGAAGCCCGCGACCTGAGCGTGAAGATTGCCGGCGCAGGGACCTTCAGGGCCGAGGTCGCAGGCCGTCACGGCGGACTCGACGTGGCCATGCTCAAGGTCGAAGCCGGCAGACCGCTTCCCGCGGCGCGCCTTGGATCGGCCGCGGACCTGAAGCCGGGCGACTGGGTGATTACCGCCTCGCCCGGCGAGGTTCCCCAGGCGGTGGGGGTCGTGAGCGTGGTCCGGAGAAAAATCGGTGGAGAGCGCAAGATACCCACAATGGGCCTGTTCGGAATGTTCGGGACCCCCAACGAGAGCCCCCTCAGGCCCTACGACCGCGTGCTCCACCACGACTCGAGGATAGCGAAGGGCATGTTCGGATCGCCGGTCTTCGGCGCGGACGGATCGCTCGTGGGAATCAACGTCGCGAATTTCTATCCGGGATCGAGCTTCGCCGCCGCAGCGGAGGACATAGCAGCGGTGGCTGAAGAACTGAAGAACGGGATGTCGGTAAAGCCGCCCGCCGCGTACGGGGAGGACGTGCAGGGCTCGCAATTCGGCGGCGGCGCGGACATGTTCAAGGACTTCTTCGGGAACATCATGGAAATGTTCAAGAACGGCGAACTGGACCTCGATAAGCTGATGAAGGGCGAATTGGACCTCGAGAAGCTCTTCGAGAAGCTTTTCAGGCCAAAGGATCCCTCGAAACCTCCGGCGAAAGATCCGGCAGAGGAGGGAAGCCCATATTTCGGAGTGCAGATAGACCAGGAAGAGACCGAACGCGTCGTGGTGTCCGAAGTCGTGGAGAGTTCGTCGGCCGAAAAAGCCGGCCTCAAGGCCGGGGACGTGATCCTGGACATCGGCGGAAAGGAAGTCAAGAGCTTCGATGACCTGAGAGGCGCAGTGACGTCCATGAAGCCCGGCGACAAGTTCAAGGTCACAATCCTGCGAGGAGGCGCCCGGATGGTCCTCGACGCGGTCATGGGAAAGAGATGAACGGCGCTCCGGGAACATGGCCGGCCGGCCGGCTTGATAATCATTTTCCCGGTCGCAAGGGAAGAGGAATCTCTTTTTGATTGACTGCCGACGGGACCACGGCTAGAATCCCCGCGTTTTACCTTCTCGCGTGTTTCCCTGAGGATGAAGGCGAATGCGCATGTTCAGGGCATTTCCGGCTTCGGCAACGCTGATATTCCTCCTCTCAATCGCTTCATCCGCCCTCCCATCCCCGGGCGATACCGTCGATGAAAAGACAGTGATTCCCGAAATCCCCGCCGCCGGCGACGAGAGCGGCGCCGTCGGTGACATGTACACGAAGGAATTCGACGAGGACGAATCGATCGCCAGGGCCAAGGAACCCAGGACGCGTTTCACGTTCTCCATCGGCGGCAAGGTGGGACTCGCCCCGCGGGGGGATGTGTCGGATGAGGGCGGCTACGACATACCATCGTACGACAGCGGCTGGAGCGATCCCAAGGGCCTTGATCTGTCCATCGGAATCGACGTCGGCTACATAGGCTTCTTCTTCGACTTCACATACGAGAGCATGGACTCGAGAGGCACGACTGCGTCGGGATCAGGGTGGTACAAGTACGACGACA
>DYIT01000018.1:42820-46547 GCA_020723505.1 Candidatus Kuenenia stuttgartensis | reverse complement strand
TACGCTTCTGCACGGTCTGCCCGGGACTGAAGATTAAATTCCCGTACTGGCTCAAGAACGTATATACGGGCGACGCGCACTGGGAAATGGACTGGTACGACTACATGCTCAACGCGTTCCCGTACTTCAGGGCCGGATTCGGCCCGGCCGTGCTCAACAAGATGGAAAAGGCCTTAGATTCCATGCCCGTCAAGAACACGTACTGGGAGACCGGCCTGTCGTTCACCGCGTTCGCCTCCATCGGCATCCAGTGGATGCCCTTCAACGACAACCTCGGCCTGTTCTTCGACGTGGGCGTGCAAATACTCGTCCCAATGAGCAACCTGGGCTTTGCCGGAGTGGGCGAAGACCCCGAGCCCCTCATCACCATCCCAATCAAGTTCGGCATCGTCCTCGAATTCTGACAAGCCTTCGGCTTGACCATTCGCATGCGCGAAGGGCATGGTATAACCCGGAAAAGCGCATCGACGGGCATTCCCGTCCCGGCTTATCCGGAAAATTCGGAACATGACCGATATTGAGACCAAGCTTGAATCACTTCCCTCGGAGCCGGGCATCTATATCTTCTTCGACAAGAAGGGGGAAATCGTCTACATCGGCAAGGCCAAGGACCTGAGGAAGAGGGTCAAATCCTATTTCACGGGCAGGGACGACGGCAGGTTCTTCTTCGGCAGCATCGTCACGGAAACGGCGAACCTGGAATTCATCGTGACCAACAACGAGAAGGAGGCGTTCATCCTCGAGAGCACGCTGATCCGGGAGAACAGGCCGAAGTTCAACATCGTGTTCCGCGACGACAAGAGGTTCCTGAGCCTCAGGATTACGGTTTCCGAGGAGTTCCCCGGCGTGTACCAGGTCAGGGGGCCGAAGGACGACGGGGAACGGTATATCGGCCCCTTCGACTCCGCGGCTGCGCTCAGGGAGACCATGAACCTCATCCTCAAGGTCTTCCCGGTCAGGACCTGCAGAAAAAAGGTGACCGGGGGCGGGTCGCGGCCCTGCCTCAAGCATCAGACCGGCAGGTGCTCGGCTCCATGCGCGGGGCTCATCACTAAAGATGAATACTCGAAGCATGTCTCGGACATGATTCTCTTCCTTGCGGGAAAGAAGGACGTGCTTACCAGGGAACTCGGCGAAAGGATGGCCGAGGCGTCCGGAAGGCTCGAGTTCGAGAAGGCCGCCGCCCTGCGCGACCAGATTCGCGCGATCGAGCGCACGGTCGCGGCTCAGCATGTGGCGGGCGCGGATTTCACGGAGTCGGACGTGTTCGGTTTCGCGAGGGAGGGTGACAACGCCGCGGTGCAGATACTGTTCGTGCGCAGGGCGGGGATTATCCAGGCGAGGTCGATGTGTTTCCGCACCCTGATGCCGGATGCGGATCTGCTTTCCTCTGTGCTCGGGCAGTACTACTCCTCCGAGGGGACGGAAATCCCGGAGGAGGTGGTCCTCTGCTTCGACCCCGGCTGCGTGGACACCCTTGCCGAGGTGCTTTCGGAAAAGAAGGCCGCCGTGGTGCGCGTTCACGTCCCCAAAAGGGGGGGGAAGCGCGTTCAAGCCGCCCTCGCTTCCAGGAACGCATGGCACGCGCTCCGGCAGTGGGAGGAGAGGTCCAGGAAAGGGCTGAGATCTGCCGCTGACCTTCAATCCGCGCTGATGCTCGCGCGGTCGCCCCGCCGCATCGAATGCTTCGATATCTCGAACTTCGGCGGCTCGGACGCAGTCGGAAGCATGGCCTGCTTCGTGGACGGCGAACCGTTCAAGAAGGGGTACATGAGATTCAGGATAAAATCGACGGCGACTCGCGATGATCCCTCGATGATTGCCGAAGTGGTCGGCAGGCGGTTCGCAAGGAGCGGAGACCGTCCCGACCTCGTCGTCATCGACGGGGGACCCTCCCAGCTCAACGCGGCGGCGGCGGCTCTTGACCGTCTTGGCCTCCGCGAAATCGAGCTCGTTTCAATCGCCAAGGAGAGGCAGGAAGGCGGGAAACCGGCAATCCCCGACAGGATTTACATTCCGGGGGCGGCGGAGCCTAAGATTCTGCCTGAGCATGGGATGGCTATCCATCTTCTCCAGAGGGTCAGGGACGAAGCCCACAGGTTTGCGGTCGAGTACCACAGAATGCTCCGCAAGAAGAGGACGCTGGCTACGGGCCTCGAAGGCGCGGCAGGCATCGGCCCCCGCAGGAGGAAGCTCCTGCTCAGGGAATTCGGAAGCCTCGAGGGGATCAGGAACGCGGCGGTGGAGGAACTCGCCTCGGTCAAGGGCATGGGCATCAAGTCGGCGATGGCGCTAAAGGAATTCCTGGATAAGGCTTGAAGGTTTCCCAGGCCCGCGTCAATACTAACCGTGGTTTTTTTCGGACAGCCGTCCTGGAGATGCGATGCCGGGAAATGACGCGACACCGGGCGAGTTCTACGGCCGGTTCCCATACCCGCCTGCAGGCGCAGGAAGGATGTGGAAGAAGCGCCGGAAGAGCCTTCATGCCGAAGGCGGCCGGATAGCCTCGATGCTGGCGTCACGCAACCCGAAAGCGGCTGGAGGCAGGGTGCTGGACGCCGGCTGCGGCACGGGCATCAAGCTCGTCGGACTCGCAAAGGCGCTTCCCACGACCAGGATACTCGGAGTCGACGCGAGCTCCGCGTCGCTCGAGGCGGCCAGGGAGGCCGCTGCCGGGGAGGGAGCCGGCAACGTCGAGCTCAGGCTCTTCGACCTCGAGAACGCGCAGGAATCCGATTCGCTCGGCAGGTTCGACGCCGTCGTCTGCGACGGGGTCATACATCACCTGAGGGATCCGGAACCGGCAATCAAACGGCTCGCAGGGCTCCTCAATCCCGGGGGAGTGATTTATATTTCGGCATTCAGCAGGATTGGACGGCCTGCGGAGTCGAGGATGCGCGAAATCCTGGCGTCCCTGCCGGGTGGAACCGGCGCCGCGGGGGACGGCCTCGCCCTGGCCAGGGCTCTTCTCAGGCTGCCGGGAATGGTTTCGGAAAGGCACGCGACCTATTACGAGGACGACGCGTTCCTTGCCGACGCGTTCCTGAATCCAATCGAGCATCATTTCGACATCCCCTCCCTCCGGCGCATGCTGGACGGTTGCGGCGTCGAATTCGAGACATGGCCCCAGGGGGAGAAGCACGTCCCGGAGCTGTGCTCGGCGCTCGCGTCCGCGGGAATCGACGCATCCGCGATTGACCGAAGGGACCTCCTGGCCCTTGTCGAAATCTGGAAGAGCCCTGCGATGATAAGCGCATTTGGAATAAGGAAATGACGGACATGGAAAACCTCTTCGAGAACCAGGTCTCAGGGAGCCGGAAGCGGCCTCCGCTGGCCGAGCGCATGAGGCCCGCGTCGCTCGGGGAGTTCGTGGGGCAGAAAGGCGTGCTCGGCGCCGGCAAGGTCCTCGCGGAACTCATCGAATCCGACCGCCTGGTTTCCATGATTCTCTGGGGTCCGCCCGGCGTGGGCAAGACCACGCTCGCTCGCATCATCGCGAACAGGACGGGAAGGTCCTTTCACGCCTACAGCGCGGCCACGTCCGGCATAAAGGACATCAGGGAGGTGATGGAGGCCTCCAGGCTGAGGATGTCGGCCGAGGGCATGCGGACCGTGCTGTTCATCGACGAAGTCCACAGGTTCAACAAGGCCCAGCAGGACGCGTTCCTCTCCTTCGTGGAGGACGGCACGATAACGTTCATCGGAGCCACGACGGAGAACCCGTCCT
>DYIT01000018.1:30212-42810 GCA_020723505.1 Candidatus Kuenenia stuttgartensis | reverse complement strand
CTTCGAGGTCAACGGCGCCCTCCTGTCGCGGTGCAGGGTCTTCGAGTTCGCGAGGCTCAATCAGGACGAACTCGCCGAGATCCTGGATCGAGCGCTGTCTGACTATGAGAAGGGGCTCGGCGGGACCGGGACCTCGGTCGAGCCCGATGCGAGGGCGTTGCTGATGGCGCAGGCCGACGGCGACGCCAGGCAGCTCCTCAACCTCCTGGAGATATCCTCCAACCTTGCGGGCGGGGCGGGAAAGGCGATTGCCGCGTCGCACGTGAAGGAGGCGCTGGGGAGGAAGGGGCTTCTCTACGACCGGGCCGGCGAGGAGCACTTCAACGTCATTTCCGCCCTGCACAAGTCCCTTCGGGGAAGCGACGCGGACGCGGGGCTGTACTGGCTGTCGAGGATGCTCGAAGCGGGCGAGGATCCGCTGTACGTCGCGAGGAGGCTCGTCAGGTTCGCGTCCGAAGACGTGGGGCTCGCCGATCCCCAGGCGCTGTCAATGGCGGTCGACGCGTACGAGGCGGTGCATTTCATAGGCATGCCCGAGGGATCGCTCGCGCTGGCCCAGCTGGTCGTCTATCTCGCGCTGGCCCCCAAGAGCAACTCAATATACAGGGCTTACGGGGGGGCGAGGGAGGCGGTTGCCAAGTACGGCAGCCTTCCGGTGCCGAAGTCGATACGTAATCCGGTGACCGGGCTCATGGCGGAGTCGGGCTACGGGAAGGGGTACGAATACCCCCACGATGATCCGGACAGGGCGACGGGCATGAGGTTCCTTCCGGAGGAAATCGGCGACGCGGTCTTCTACGAGCCGGGCGTGTTCGGATTCGAGAGGGATATGAAAAAGAGGCTCGAGTACTGGAACAAGCTCAGGGGGGCTAAGAGGAAGGCGTGAGAGATTGGGGTGCATTGAAAGTTCCAAATTTCTCTTCAGAGTTTTCAGGCTTGAAAAAGCCGAATCGGGATGAGAGGTGGATGTATCCTGAACTATCCTGAAATCGCCGGATTTGCGAGAGAAGTGGCGCTTGGAGCTTCCGGAATCCTGAGGGAGGGATTCCGGAAACGCGTCGGCCTCAAGGTTGGGTACAAGAGCGAGCGGGATCCGGTCACCGAGATTGACCTGAAATCGGAGGAGTACATCAGGGAGTCCATCCGCTCCAGATTCCCATCGCACGGCATCATGGCCGAGGAGGGCGGGGGCGGGCGGGCCGAAGACCTGTGGATAGTGGATCCGCTTGACGGCACGGTGAACTTCATGCGGGGGCATCCGTACTATGCCGTCTCCATTGCCTATGTGCATGGAGGCGAGCCCTGCGCCGCGGCGGTGGCCGTGCCCGAAACCGGGGAAGTGTTCACCGCTTCGAAGGGCGGGGGAGCGCATCGCAACGGATGTCCCATCGCCGTTTCGGGGACCGGAAACCTCGGCAAGGCGCTTCTTGCCACCGGTTTCGCATATAACAGGAGCCTGAAGCTGCAGAACAACCTCGACAACTTCTCGAGGCTTACGATGGAGTGCACCGGCGTCAGGAGATGCGGGGCTGCGGTGATTGACCTCGCGTTCGTTGCTGCCGGAATCCTGGACGCTTTCTGGGAGCTCTACCTCGCCCCGTGGGACGTAGCGGCGGGGGTCCTGCTCGTAACCGAGGCCGGGGGAAAGGTCACGGACTTCGCAGGCGGTCCGGACTGCATCTTCGGAAGCAATATTCTGGCTTCCAACGGGGCCCTTCACGAGCAGATCCGGAGCAGACTCACGCCGTTCCGGGACGAGGACATCGCGAAAGGGTGATTGCCGCGGAGCCGCGGCTGAAATTCACCACTGGAAGGACATCAGCCTTCGCTTGCACTGGCTGAAAAACCGGCGGCAAGCCGTTGATTCTCGCCACGTGCCTGAAAGGTCGAGATTGACTGCAGCTCTGTGGGAGCCGCCGGTATATGCCTGGCACAGCAAGGCGGCGATGCAAATGCTGGACTCCCAACTCCGACAGCGGACCGGATGCGGTTTGCTATAATTAAAGGGATTTTGGAAAGGCTCATATGAAACCAGAGAGATTCGCAATTGCAGCGGCGGTACTGGTCCTCTTCGCCGGGACAGGGACCGGCCAGGACATCGACAAGCTTCTCGAAACCGCGTCGCAGAGGGAGGAGAAGGGGATCTACCAGATCGCCCTGGAGAAGTACCGGGAGGCTGCCGAAGCCCTGGTGAAGAAGTCCGCCGAGGCCCCGGAAGACGCGGAAACGAAGAATATGCTCCGTTCCGTCCGGGAGGGGCTCATGAGGTGCCTCCGGATGACCGGCGCGTACGAGGACTCCCTCGCGCAGGCGGACCTTCTCATATCCGGCGGATTCGGGGACGAGGCGAAGGTCCAGGCAGCGGTCTTCAAGGGGGAGATTCTCTTCCTGACGGGAAAGGTCGACGAATCGAAGGCCGTATTCGAGGATTTGTTCAAGTCCAATCCTCGGACTTTGAAGAGCATCCTTTTCCTCGGACTCGTCGAGAAGGAATGCGGGAGGAGGGAGGAGGCGTACAAGTGGTTCGACAGGTTCACGCAACTCTGGCTCACGGAGGAATTCGACAAGACGGATGAGAACCTGTTGGCAATCGCCCTCGGGGCCATGGAAATGACCTACCGGCACCAGGACATGGCCGAAGACGCGCAGAGGATAATCGACGGAATCATCGAGAAGAACCCGAAAAAGGTCGAAGCCCATGTCGCGCTCGGGAACCTCCTCATGACGAAGTACGTCGTCGACAGGAAGAGCTTCAACGACGCGCTCAAAATCAACCCCAACTTCCCGGACGCCCGCGTCGGCCTGGCCGCCTGCTACCTGTCAAGGTACGACAACAGGAAGGCGATGGAGGAGGCCAGGAGGGCCTTGCAAATCAATCCGAGGCACGTTGACGCGCTCCTCATGTGCGCGGCCGTGGACGTGTCGGACCAGATGTACGACGCGGCCGCCGCGAGCGTGGACAAGGCGCTCGCAGTGAATCCGCGCAACCTCCAGGCGCTGTCGATGTCCGCCGGAATCGACCTCATGAAAGGCAGGAAGGAGAAATACGAGGAGACCAGGAAGCGCGTGCTGGGCCAAAACCCAATCTACGGCGAGTTCTACCACACAGTCGCCGCGATGATGCAGGGCCGGAGGCTCGAGGAGGTCGTGGCTCTGGAGCGGGGAGCGGTGAAGGCGGACCCCATGCTCTGGATTGGGCACATCGACCTCGGCATTTCCCTTTCCAGGATGGGGCTGGTCGATGAGGCGAAGAAGTCCCTTGAAATCGGCTTCAAGGGCGACAGCTATCACGTGCAGGCCCGCAACCTCCTCACGCTGTTCGACGACTACGGGGAGTTCGTCACGCGCAAAACAGGGAATTTCGAGATGCTCTACCACAAGAACGACCAGGAGGTCATGGCCCACTACACGGCCGGACTGCTGGAGAGGGCGTGGAAGGAGATGAGCGAGAGGTACGGGTTCAAGCCCCGGATTCCGGTCAGGATGGAGATGTTCAGGCAGATGAGGGACTTCGCCACGCGTACCATCGGGCTTCCGGGCCTCGGAGCCCTGGGAGCATGCTTCGGCCCCCTCATCACCATGAATTCCCCCTATGCGTTCAAGCCCGACGGATTCAACTGGGCCTCCACCGCATGGCACGAGTTCGCGCACGTCGTCACCCTCCAGCAGTCCGACGGCCGCATTCCCAGATGGTTCACCGAGGGCATAAGCGTGTACGAGGAGAGGCTCGGACACCCATCGTGGTACAGGAACGATTTCCGCGAGTTCATGGGCAGGGCGCATGCGGGCAAGCTCATCCCGATAGGCCTGCTCAACCCGGAGTTCACGCGCGGCCGCGTGTTGCTCGCGTATTTCCACGCTTCGTGGGTCGTCGAGTTCATCGCGTCCGAGTTCGGGTTCGCCAAGGTGGTGGAGATGATTAAGGAGTACGGGAGGGACAAGAACGACGCGGAGGCGGTCAAGGGGGCGCTGGGGATTGGGATGGAGGAACTCGACAGGAGATTCCAGGCGTGGCTCATGAAGCGTTTCGGGCGCTTCGAGCTGACCCCGCTCTACTATCCGGAGGAAATCGACGAGCTCAAGCTCCACACCATGGAGAGGCCCGACGATGCGGGCGGATTCCTCAGGCTGGCGCGCGCATGCCTGCAGAACGGCAGGACCGCGGACGCCGAAGTCAACGCCGGACGGGCGATGGGGATTGATCCGTCGCTCCCCGGCCCTTACGCGCTCCTCGGCGAGCTCTTCTACATCAAGAAGAACTTCGAGCAGGCGGGGAAGTACCTGAAGCTCGCGCTCGAGAAGGGCGAGAAGAACTACGCGGTCCATCTGCTGATGGGGCACGTTGCGCTCAACAGGGACCAGAAGGACGACGCGATAGGGCACTTCGAGAAATCGCTCGCCGCGTTCCCCGAATACATCGGCGACGACGGGCCCTACGTCATGCTCAAGAACCTGTACGAGTCGAAGGGGCAGGAGGACAAGATGCTCGGGATTATGGAGGAGCTTGCCCTTCGGTCGGAGAACAACGTGCAGAGGAGGCTCGAGCTCGCCTTCATATACAGGAAGAAGGGCATGAACGCGAAGTTCATCGAGATGTGCAGGCAGATTATCTCGATTTGGCCGTACAGGATTGCCGGAGCGCCCATGAGGTTCGACACGCACTTCGAGCTCGCCAAGGCGCTTCTCGCCGAGAAGAAACCCGCGGAGGCGCTGGATGAGGCGAAGATGGCCCTCTCGGAGGCGCATTTCGGCGACGTGCCCTCCGAAGGCAAGGAGGAGGTCGAGATCAGGCTTGTCGCGGCTGAGGCTGCCATCGAGGCAGGGGACAAGGAAGAGGCGGGCCGGCAGATTGACGAGGTGCTCGAGGTGCTCGATCCCGGCAACGAAAAGGCTCTCGAGCTCCGCAAGCGGCTGAAGGGGGAGTAGCCGTGGGAGGGGAAGAGGGGGCGGGCGGTCCAGGACGCCGGGACACCCGGGAAGGGCTCCTGCCCGGGGTTGCGGTGTCCGCAGCGCTGCTCTACGCGGTCGTTTTCTTCGCAGGTCATTTCTGGATCCGTGCCGCTGATCGCCGGGCGTTTCCGGAGGGGGCGTTCAATCCGGGGAAGCTGGCGGCGGACGCGGCAACCGGCGCAGCCGCGGCAGCCGGTGTCATAGCCCTGTCCCTGGCCGCGGAACGGCTTTTCTCGTGGGCGAGGAGGCTCGAGGACGAGTTCAGGAAGCTGCTGGGCGGCATGACTCTGCCCGAGGTCCTGGTGATTTCGGCCCTGAGCGGTCTTGCGGAGGAGTATTTCTTCCGCGGTGCGATGCAACCTGCAGTCGGAATCGTCTTCGCGAGCATTGCGTTCGGCCTGCTCCACGTCGGGCCAGGCAGGGTTTTCATCCCGTGGACGGTCTTCGCAACGGGCATGGGTTTCCTTCTCGGCTGGCTTTTCGAACTCACCGGCAGCCTCACGGCGCCGGTGGCGGCGCATTTCATCGTGAATGCGGTGAACCTGACTCGAATCAGCCGCGTCCGTCCCGCAGGCGGCATGAAGCTGCCCTGAACAAGCGCAGGGAGCCGAGTGGCGAAAGGCCAAGGTCCGGGGCAGGCGCTGCATGCAGCAAGCCGTTGACAAGGGACGGGCATGCGGGGATAAGATTGCGCTTCGCTCTTCATCAGGCGGGAGAAATGGACAAGGCGGCCGGGAAGGGAAAAAGCGCTGCGGTCTGCATGAAACGCGCGAGAATAGGCGTCTTCGGCGGGACCTTCGATCCGATTCACAACGGCCACATTGCGCTTGCGACCGAGGCCTGCGAAGCCGCCGCTCTCGACCGGCTCATCATCATTCCATCCGCCCGTCCTCCGCACAAGCCCGGCCGGACGACGGCTCCGTTCTCACACAGGTGCGAAATGGCAAGGCTGGCGGCCGGCCGGGACCCGAGGTTCGAGGTAAGCGGAATCGAGGCCGCGAGAGAGGGGCCGTCGTACACGATTGACACGCTCAGGGAGCTGCGCCGCATGTTCGGGCGGGGTCCGGTTCTTTTCCTTGTAATCGGATCGGACTCGGTATTCGAGCTCGGGACCTGGCGCAGCATCGGAGGCATCTTCAGGCTTGCGCGATTCATCGTCGCACAGAGGCCCGGCGCCTCATGGTCGCCCCGGATGCCCGCGCCCGAAGGCCTGACGCCGGCGCAAGCCGCCGCCCTGTCGAGGAGCGTGATCCTCGGGACACGCTCGGATGAGTCGTCGACCGAGGTGAGGCGGAGGATTGCGGAAGGATTGGGGATTGAAGGCCTTGTACCGGGGCCGGTGGCGGAATACATCGCGAAGCACCGGCTCTACATGACCCGGAGGAGACGGAACCAAAAAGAAACAAATCCGGCTCGTCCGGGTTGTGATTAGACCAAATCCCCCTCAATCTCTTCGACGATTTTCGCGGTGTCGGGATCAGACTTGAGCAGCTCCGCGATTCTGTTCTCCGCGTGGAGAACGATTGAATGGTTCCGCCCCGAGAAGTACCTCCCGATATCGTTCAGGGAATACCGCGTATGCCTGCGGGCGAGGTACATGCAGATCTGCCTCGGCATGAGAATCGCCTTGGAGCGCGTCTTCGCGTGGAGGTCCTTGCTGGTGACCGAGAACTTCGAGATGACCAGGTTCTCGAGCTCCTCGAGCGAGAGCGGGGATGACTTCCTGTCGGACATCTCCTTTATGGTGAGCCACGCGAGGTCGACCGATATTTCGCGCTTGCAGTAGAGCGCGGAGGCGACCACCGCGTTGAGCGCTCCCTCCAGAACGCGGACGTTCTTCTCGATTTTCTTCGCCATGAACGCAAGGATCTTCGGGGGTATCGTTACGTCGAACTTCTCGGCTTTCCTCATGAGTATGTCGAGCCTGGTCTGGTAGGCCGGCATCTTGAGCTCGGTTATGAGCCCGCCTGCGAACCTGTCGATGAGCTCGGTCCTCAGCCTGCTGATTGCCCTCGGATGGGAATCCGAGGCGAGGACAATCTGTGAGTTCTTGTCCCAGTAGGCGTTGAACGTGTGGAGGAACTCCTCCTGCGTCCTCTCCTTGCCGGCGAGGATGTGGACGTCGTCGACAATCAGAGCGTCGATGTCCCTGAACCTGCGCCGGAAATCCTCGAGGAGCTGCGGTGACTTGACCGCCTGTATGAACGAGTTGATGAAGTATTCGGATGAGATGTAGAGGATTTTCTTGTCGGGGAAATTCCTGGAGAGCTCCGCGGTCATCGCCTGGAGCAGGTGTGTCTTGCCCAGACCGCAGCCTCCGTAGATGAAGAACGGGTTGAAATGCCCGTCGAGCTTCTTGCAGGTCCGCTCGGCTGCGTGATAGGCGACGCGGTTGCAGGCCCCCACGATGAACGTGTCGAGCCGGAAGTCCTTGTTGAGGTTGAAGATTTGCGAGCGGTTGCGCCTGGGCTCCCTCGCCGGTCCGGGTCCGGAGGAGTCGGGCTTGACCAGCTTCAGGGGCTTCGCGATTGAGACGTCCACGACGAACTCGACGTCCGGCGAGGAGCCGAGAACGGAGTTGATGTGGTTCCTGAAGATCTTCTTGTAGTGCGAGGAGAGCCATTCCTTGACGAACACGTTCGGCGTGGAGATTTCCACCTTCTCGTCGTCGAACGATTTCAATTCAATCTGCCTAATCCACAGGTCGTACTTCTTGTCGCCGATTTCGCCCTTCAGGGATTCCAGGACCGACTCCCATTTCGAGAGAGCAGTGGGGGACATTCAACGCCTCATGAACAACTGGCGGCTGGCCGGGAAGGGCATAGAACGGGGATGACGAGCCGATGGACGTATTTCGATTCATTTCCTCTCCCCCCTGTCCCCTACCTCCCCTGAATCCAGCCTGCCGCTGAATTCCTGTCGCAGGCCCGGCTGATGACCCGGGTATCTGCCGGGCGGACGTAGAATATTTCTTAGTGGAACCAAGTCAAAGGAAAAAACCGGGCGGGAAGATTCCGGGCTTATTGGCACGTCCGAACGTCGCGGCAGTTGGCGGGTTCCGTCGCAGCAGGCGCGGAAAAAAAAATTCAGGAAAAAAATCAATCGGAGGCCGGAGCGTTCCGGCCCGCGTAGTACGACCTGAGTATTCGTTCGATTGAATCGAGCAGAGCCTTCTCCTTCGCGGTGGAAGAAGGCGTCTTGACGAACTTCTCGACTCGCACGTAGGTGCCGCCATGTGAGAAGGACGGCCCGGACATGCTTCTGAGCCTCCCGGCGCCCGTGTAGGCCGATCCGGTATAGACGTACTCGGTCTTCGCCGTGTATTCGGAGTTCAGTATCCTGACCCTGGAGGCGCCTCCCTGGACGCGCTCCACACGGATGACGAATTTGAAGCGGATGGCGAGAGGTTCCTGTCCGCCGAGCCCGCGGACGAACCTCGAGTCCGATTTGCCGGACATCCAGTCGGTGATGATGATGCCCGACGCGCTGTCAACGGACGCGAGCGAAAGGCCGTCGACCGCCGCCAGCGCAGCCTTGAACGCCTTCTCGCAGGGGGCGTTGAAGGTCCTGAAGGTGGGATGCGCCGGGAGAGGAGCGATCGCTATTGAGGAGCATCCGGAGGCGGCTGCAAGGGCGGCCGCGAGAAAAGGTGCCAATGCATTCTTCATGTCGGACTCCTGGGAATCTTGCCGGAGGCCGTCCCTGAACCCGTTCCGGAACGCTCCAGACTGCAGTGATTATAGCAGAAGCGGGTGTAAATTCTCTGTAACAAACCGGGCGGGGGGCAGGATTGCATTGATTTCGCTTTGAGGCCGGGGCAGTATTCCGTAGAATGATTTCATGAAGACAGTGGCTTTATGGGGGGGACGATGAAGATTCTGATTGTCTCGGTCTGCTCGGTCGCCGTCATCCTCGCTCTCGCGCCGGCTGCGGCCTTCTGCGGCGAGAAGCCTCCGAAACCGGAGGAGAAGCCCGAAATGGAGGACCCTTCCCTCACCGGCGAGGAGGTCAAGGAGGCGTCCGGTCTCGAGAACACGCTGGCGACCACTTATGCGAAACGCCAGAGCACGCACTTCTTCCTCGAAACGTCCTACCCGATGGAATCCGCCAAGGACTACATCAAGTTCTGCGAGGTCCAGTACGCGGATTTCCTCAAGTGGGCGGACCTTCCCAAGGACCACAACCTCTGGGGCCAGAGGGCTCACATCGTGGTCATCGGCAACAAGGGCGAATGGGAGGCACTGCTCAGACACCAGTACAGGAGTCTGCCGCCTAAGGAGCAGGAACTCCGCATGAAGATTGGGGGCTTCTGGGACAGCCATCCGCCCGTGACCTTCAACCTTTCGCATGAGGGCGCCACGCCGGAGGCCGACAAGCTCCACATCCTCCACAGCCTCACCCACCTCTTCCTCCACGGCCTGACCGGGTCGGGAGGCGACGGGTTCATCCCCTGGCTCTACGAGGCGTTCTCGCGCCACAGGGAGCTCGAGCTGTTCGGCGGGCTGGGAGGCGGATGCATAGCCTTCGAGACCCAGGCGGAAAGAGGCAAGGACAACTCTTGGAACGACCCCGACGACTGGGTAAAGCTGCTCAAGAAGCAGGTGATGCAGAAGGACGACGAGGAATTCGTCATGTTCTGGCACAAGAACCTGATGGACGTGTCGATACCCACCTACGTCAAATCGTGGTCCATCATCCAGTTCCTCGTCCGCGACGACGCGGCCAAAGGCGACTTCCTGCGCTTCTTGAAAATGCTCAAGACCAAGAACGACCAGGCCAAGGCGCTGAAGATGGTCTACAATTTCGCGCCCGACGACCTCGAGCGCGAATGGAGGGCCTGGATCAAGAAGCAGAAGTCGAAGAAGCTCACGCGCAGGGAAAAGAAGCCCAGCGAGTCTGGCGGAGGGGACGACTAGCGCCTCACTGCTTCTCCCTGTATCCGATGACGACCTGGCCTTCCCAGACGTCCTCGTCGCCGGCCTTCCTGGGGCGCTGGAGCTTCACCTCGCAGGACCTGAGGTAGCTCCTCCTCTTCTCGACCTCCCACAGGAACCGCGCGGTGTCCTTCCTCCGGACGTCCTTGAGCTTGATGTCGAAGCGGTACTCGATGAAGTTCTTGCCCCTGATTTCCCTCGGGGAAGGGAGGACGTACTGGTCGGAAAGGAAGCCGCTCACGTTGGCAACGCTGTCGAAGAACGTGAGCCAGTTGCCCTTGCTCTGCTCGTCCTGGCGTTCCTTGGCCGTGATTCCGGCCTGCACGTAGGTCTTGAGCGTCGGCACGATCTTCCGGATTTGCCCGACCAGCTCCCTGTCCCTCTCGATGTACCCTTGCTCGGTTTCGAGGTCGGCGGCGTTGAGGATCATGAAGCCGCATGCCGCGGCCGCGAGCGCTCCTGCGAACAGCAGGAAGAACTTCGACGCTTTCGACGCCAGTCCCTGGGACGCGCGCATCATTGGCCTCCCTGGACGTCGCCGCGGATGTCGAAGGTGTATCTGCCCTCCTCGGTCTTCTTGGGCGGGCTGTAGGTGTCGGCCTTCGAGAACGCTGGAAACGTCTTCAGTCTGTTTATCATGCTGTCTATGGAAGTAGGCGAGTCGGTCTCGCCCGAGATGCCGAAGGAGTTCTGGGTGACCATAATCCTCTCGATGCTGAGGTGCTTCACGCCCTGGGCGCTCTCGATCCGCCTGGACAGCTCGTTCCACCACGAGAGCGCGGAATTGATCTGGGGGACGTCCTTCTCCGCGCCCTTTCCGACCAGCTCCTCGAGGCGCGTCGAGATGAGCTTCTTGATTGCGGGGACGGCGTTCGTGCGCGTCACCTGGGGGAGCTCCTTGAGCGGGATTACGCGCGTGCACAGGTCGACGGCCTCCTGGGCTATTTTCTTGTGCTCGTCCCTGGCGGCTTTCACCTTCATGTCGAAGTAGAAGCCCAGGGCGCAGAAGAGGCCGAACGCGAGCGCCGCGGCAACGCAGAGGCCGAACCTGACCTGGTCGAATTTCCGGTGGAACGCGAATTCGCCGCTGCGGAAGTCCGCGAGATCGAGGTCGCCCCCCAGGCCCTTGAGGGCCAGGCCTGCGACGACGGCCGGGAAGGGGCGGAAATCGGGCGAGCAGTCGGAGAGCTTCCGGCCCGGTCCAATCTCGAGCATGTCGAGCGGCGCGACCGGCGCCCCGATTCCTCGCGAAATAGCGTCTGTGAAGTCCCTGTCCGCGGAGAGGAATCCGGAGACGTGGAAGGCCGCCCCCTCGGCGCCGAGCGAGGCGGCGAGCATGGACCGCTTGATTTCCCGGGAAATGGCGGCCGCCGAGGACTCGATTATGGACGGGTCAGGCCTCTGTCCCTGCGCGTCCGGGGAAGGCCCGCTTCCGGACCCGGCGGGGGAGGAGGCCGCCTGGATGCCTGCGGCCGGCAGCGAAAACCCGTCGAGCGCGGTACGGATTGGCCTGGCCATGGCGAGTTCCCCGTCCTTCGATATGACGAAGCCGCATGAGCCGGGCTCCGCGTTGATTATGACCGCCGTTTTCCCCTTGCCGAAAGCCCCTGACGCGGTGCCGAGATTGAAAAGCGCGAGCAGGTCCAGACCCACGACCTGCGGATCGGCGCCGGCCTTCCCGCAGACGTCCAGGAAAGACGCCACCGTTTCCCTGGCCACGCCCAGGAGGATTATCCGCGCCCCGTCCTTCGAGTCCGCGACCTTGTGGAAGGAAAGCACCACGTTGTCAATCGAATGCCCGTGGATGTGCTCGGACGCCTGGGTCTTGAGGACTTTCCGGATGTGCTCCGGCTTCTGGAACGGCACGCTCATCGACCGGATTATCGCGGTTCCGGAAGGCATGCCCGCGATTATGGGGTCCCTGGGAAGGCCCATGTCGCGGAACAGCCCGGCGAGCGCCTCGGTCCTGGGACCGTTGGCCCCGTTCCCGGTCACAGGCGCCCTTCCCCATTTCGTCACCCTGAAATCGGACGGGGATCCTGACAGCTCCGCCGCCTCGACCCTGTCGCCGTAGACCGCGATTCCGACGCAACGCGCCATCTCAAGCTCCGATAAAGCGAAACCGGGGCGTTAAACGAACTGGGACGGGTTTTGTTTGGGGATCGGGCTCAGCGGCCGAACGGGAGCATGCGAAGGCCCTCGAGACCGAGCTCCGGATCGACGCCGAGGAAGCTCGAGACGCGTATGACCAGGGTCCAGAGGAGGGCGTTGGCCGCATCGACTCTCCAGAACAGGATGAACAGCGCGAAAATCCCGAACGATCCTATGGATGTGATTGCGGCTTTCATGTCCCTGGGGAGGTGCGGGGCGATGATTCCGAATCCGTCGAGCGGGGGAATGGGAAGGAGATTCAGGAAGAAAGCGGCAAGCTCCACCCATATCAGGAAGGCCAGCACTTTCCAGAGCAGGCCGGCCTCGCCGGCGTCCGGGGCCAGGCCGAGGATGAAAGGGACGGACAGGAGGAGCGTGAACACGGCCGTACCGGCGGGCCCGGCGGCTGAAACGAGGCTTTCCCAGTACCGGTTCCTGAGCCTGCTCGTGTCGATGTAGACCGCCCCGCCCGGAAGCGGGATACCGCCCATGGCCAGGAAAAGCAGCGGGAACCCGATGCTGAGAAGGGGATGGGCGTATTTGATGGGATTCATGGTCAGGTA
>DYIT01000018.1:25091-30202 GCA_020723505.1 Candidatus Kuenenia stuttgartensis | reverse complement strand
CCCTTGTCCCTGACCGTCGTGTCTCCTCCCTTGAACGCCGCCAGCGCGTGTCCGAACTCGTGGATGCAGGTGCCGATGACCGCTCCGAGGAAGACGAAGGCGAGCGTGAGGACTTGAACCCGGTCCATTGCGATTCTCTCTAAGAAAGAAGGCATTATACATTTTCAAGGCCCACATGCGAAGCCGCGTTCATTCGCGGTTTGAATGCTCGAGCGGAAACGGCTTTTCCGGCCGTGGAGGCTCGATCCCGGGTTTTCAGGGCTAAAGAAAATCCCTGAAAATGCCGATAATTGGCGGGAGGCGGTGTCTTTTCATGGAGCTTTCGGAATGGAATCCGGGACGGTCTCCGCATCACCCGTTACCATGCAGAAGCCCGTTTGTGGGCATCCGCAAGACCCGGCGGCGGCGGAATTCATCGATTTCCTGCGCTTCGAGCGCAATCTGTCTCCCCACACGAGGATTGCCTATGCATCGGACCTGGAACAGTTCGCGGAGTTCTGCGCAGGGAAAAAGACCCGCATGCTCGATGCCGACAGGTTCGTCATAAGGGCGTTTCTGCAGGAATTGAGGAACCGGGGCGTTTCGCAGAGGTCGACTGCCAGGAAACTGTCCGCAATCAAGGGATTCTACAGGTACTATTCGCGGGCTTTCGGATCCAATGCCGGACCCGTGGAGGGGATGCGGAGTCCCAGGAGGGGGAGGACGCTGCCGAGGTTCCTGGACGAGCAGTCGTGCGAGAAGCTCATGGAGGCGCCTCCGGGAGAGGAGGTGTCGGACCTGCGGGACAGGGCGATGTTCGAGGTCCTCTACGGAGGCGGCTTGAGGGTGTCGGAGCTGACGGGCATCAGGAACGGGGATTTCGATCCCGCCTCGGGCGTCGTGCGGGTCATGGGCAAGGGAAGAAAAGAGAGGGTTGCGCCCATCGGATCGAAGGCCGCCGCGGCAATCGAGGCGTATCTGGCCGCGAGTCCGCCCTCCGACAGGGGACCCGTGTTCAGGAACGGGAGGGGAGGGGGGATTTCGCAGAGGAGCGTGAGGAGGATACTAAAGAAATACGCCGCGCTGTGCGGCATCGCCAAGACGACTTCGCCGCACACGCTGAGGCATTCTTTCGCGACGCATCTCCTCAACAGGGGCGCCGACTTGAGATCGGTGCAGGAACTTCTGGGACACGAGAGCGTGTCCACAACCCAAATCTACACGCACGTCACCACGGAGCGCCTGAAGGACGTGTACGACCGCGCGCACCCGAGGAGCTGACCTGTTTTTTCGACGCGAAGCGCGAAAAAACTTGACGCATTCCGCACCCGTCACTAACATGATGTTATTTCAACGTATGCATGGCGTTGGAACGATCCGACTGAGCATGGACGCCCTTTTTAGAGGTGCATTGCCGTGGCTGATTTGACTTTCGAGGTCACCCGCATCCAGGATATCGAGAATGCCGCGAGGGTCTCGCTCAGCGGCGCCATCGATGCATCGACAGTGATTACATTCCAGTCGGAGCTTGACAAGCTCAAGAAGAACGGCGTGCGCCGCTTCCTGCTCGACATGGCCGGCATCAGGTACGTCAACAGTACCGGACTGGGCTCCCTCGTGAAGCTCGCCGACGGCCTCGAGAACGAGGGCGGCATGATCGCGCTGATGCAGATTCATCCGAAGGTGAAGGTCGTCTTCGATATGCTCGGCCTCAACGCGTTCTTCAAGATATTCAAGACGGATCAGGATGCGCTGGATTTCATAAAGGAATCCATTTCCGCGCCGCCCGAGGCGGAACCCATAGAGGAGGCCGCTCCGCCTGTCGTCCAGCCCGCGCCCGCGGAGGCGAAACCGGTCGAATCGAAGCGCGAACCGGCCCCGGCGGCCCAGAAGCCCGCGAAGCCTTCGCCGGTTCCGGCCGCGCCGGCGAAACCCCAGTCGCCGGCTGCACCGGCTCCTGCGGCTCCTGCGGCCGCCGCGCCCGCGGCAGCCAAGGCGCCCTCTGCGTTCCCCGCGCCAATCATGGTCGTCTGCGCCGAGTGCGGAATCAACATCCGGGTGCACGACGCGGGCGATTTCAGGTGCCCGAGGTGCTTCTCGATACTCCACGCCTCTGCCTCGCAGCAGGTGGATTTCGGAGACAGGCGCAAGGACATCCCGCTGCAGGTTACGCTCACTGGCGACGAGGCGATGATCAGGGGCCTTGGAAGCTGCGTGGCGTCGGTCGCGCGCATGAAAGGGTTCGGCGACGCAAAGGCCTCGGAAATCGGCGGCGCTGTAGAGTCCACCTGCAGGAACGTCAGGAACATCGCCTATGAAGGGGACGGGAGGATGAGCTACAACGTCCTTGTGGAAGCCGCGGACGGCATGCTGCTGTTGAGGTTCGCCGACCACGGAAAGCCCATGGACCTCGGATCAGCCGCGTTCGGCCCGGTGAAGAACGCGGTCACGGAAATCACGCACATCCGGCACCCCAGGGGCGGGAACATACTCCGCATCACCAAGAAAGCCTAGCGGACAGCCGGAACCGCGCCGGATTCGGGCGGACTTCGAATCCGGGCGAAGCCAAGCCCGTGAACATCGAATGGCCCGCGCCGGGGACGGCAATCGGGGGCGTCCAGGATGATACAGAACATCGAAGAGGCCAAGGCCGTCCTCAGGCAGATTCTAGGCTTATCCGACGGCAAGCAGCAGGTCGTACGGATAACGTTCGAAATCGGAAAATGCATAGACAACGACGCCAGGAAATTCCTGTCGGCAGCCCGCGAGCGGATACTCAGGCTCCAGGCGGAGATGAAGACGCGCAAGGAGCCCGCGCCCGGGGCGGCCCCGGTCGCACCGGCCCCGGCGGCGCAGGACACGAGGGCTTTCCCCGAAACCGCGGTCCATGCACGATCAGGACCGGCGGCAGCCAGGAAAGCCGATGAACCTCCCGTGCCGCAGGAACGCAAGGACGAGGCTCTCAAGCCGAGAAGGGTGGTTTCCAGGCTCATTCCGCGCGCCGGTTCTTCAGGACCGGACAAAAAGACGGTCCCCATGTCGGTCCTTTCCGCGGACGACGCGGGATCAATCGGCGACAAGCCCATTGCGCCCGAATCCGCCGGTGCCAGGCTGGCAAACGACCCGGTTCCGATCGAGCTCCGGGCACGGAGGAAAACCGAATCCTTCGAGGTACAAGGCCAGGCCGGGGAGACGGACAACATCCCCATCCTTCCCGAGGACAGGATTCTGGATGAGGAATTCGTCCTCATGTTCGAGTCGCTCGAGAAGTTCGTGGCCAAGGGGATATCGGTGAAGCCCGGTCCTCCGCCCGTGGAGGAGGCCGACGAGGCCGGCTTGGAAGAGGAGGATGAACCCGGCGGCGAGCCGTTGTATGCGCCTCCGGAATCCACGCCGGCAACGCCTTCAGAACCCGCAAAGCCCCGGCCTCCCGAACCCGGCGCCGCAGGAAAGGCTCCTTCGCCTGCGCCCGCGAAGACCGTCCCTGCTGATTTGAAGAAACGCGGCTCTGCTGCGCCGGATACGCTGGCCTTTTCCGAAATCAGGCAGGAAATCGAGGAGGCAGGGCCGGCCAAGGAGCCTGGGAAGAAGGACGAGACCAGGGAATACAGGAAGGAGAACCTGCAGAAGGCGGTGGCCGACTTCAATGAAATCGTTTCCGAAATCGAGGGAGCCGAGGAGGATGACCGGAGATACACCGGGACCCGGGCATTCATACGGGGGAACGACGGCGGGAACGTGGTGTTCATCGACGCTTGGAACCTGCACCCCGAAAAGGAGAAGGCCGAAACGAAGACGGGCGTGACCGGGGCGGCTCCGCCGGTCCCCGAGGCGAAGACCGCCGAGTCGGGAACCGTTCCGCCGGTCCAGGCTGCGAAAGCCGCCGCGTCGGGAGCCGCGGCGTCGGCTCAAGTGGCCTGGGAGGAGGCATCGAAGAAGCCGTCCGCTCCCGCGGCCGGGACGGCAGGTCCCGACCTTGCCCACGAGGTCCTCAAGGGGCTTCAGCAGAAGGCGAGGGAGAAACAGTCGCCGACGGAAGAGCTTGCGCGAAAGGCGCCTCCGATCGGGGAACCGCCGGCAGCGCCGGCCGCCTTGAGGCTAGATTTCCCGTCGCCGGTGCCAGGTGAAATCGCCGGGATCGTCGACGCCTGCTGCGGAATCCTCGCGAAGGCCGGCCGGGAAGTGCCCAGGCCGATTGTAACGAGGACAGTGGCGGAGAATCCGGCGGTTTCCGCTGCGCTTGCGGAAAAGGCTGCCGCTTTCCTGCGCGGCGGAGACGACACGGGATTCAAGGAAGCCTGCGCCGAGCTATATTCGAACCTCGTGACGTGGAAAGTACGCTATGCCCGCAGGTTGACGAGGATTGAAAGATACCTGAGATCGCTGCTCGCGGGCACGCAGGGAAAGGCGGTCAATCCGGCGGTCACGCAGGCCGAATTCCAGGCCATACTTGACCACGTGTTCCAGTCCATTCATGGAATCGAGACGTTCTCGGCGTTCACGATTTCGGGTCCATCCGAGGACAAAGAGGCATTCAAAATCCTGGCAAAGATCATCGAGATGATTCGGAAAGCGGGGGACCGGTGAAGAACGCATGCCCCTATTGCGGTTCCGTTGCGGATCTCGACACAAGCCGCGGAGACCTCCACCCCTGCCCGGACTGCGGTCGCGGATTCTGGGCCTTGCAGGAGGGGGGCGCGGGACATCCGTTCGAGACGCAGGCGCCGAGAAAGGGGTTTCTCTGGAAGGTCTGGGTCCTCGCAGTCAGCGCGGCGGTCCTTGCAGCCGAGGTCTTCCTTGCAGCCGCAATCTATGGCGGGGCGGTATACGCCGCGGCCAGGCTAGCCGGAGCCTGAACACCCCGCTTTGCCCGTGTCGGCGCGTCCGGCAGTCGCGCACCCGGGGTGACCGGCGCTGTCCTCCGAACCCTGTCCGTATGCCTTCACGCCGGCCGATGGCCGCCGCCAGGAGCCCGCGCAGGCTTGTCCGGATAGTGATTCCAGATATAATTCTATCGCGCTGGACGCGCAGCATCGTTGCTTGTTCGGAATGAACGCGGTTTTGAGGAGCAGCAAATGTCACTCGAATGGATGCCTCGCGAGAATGCGGCCAAGGATCATGCGATGTGGAAC
>DYIT01000018.1:24620-25081 GCA_020723505.1 Candidatus Kuenenia stuttgartensis | reverse complement strand
ATTTGTTCGCACCGGAGCCGCCGTGCGTCAGGTTCGAGCTCAGGGAGGTCAAGGACGCCGCCGGCGCCAGGGTGAGCGGACTCCACTCGGCATGGGTGACCCTCGACAACGAGAAGCAGTACAACTCATACACGACGGAGATGGTCAAGGCGGTGATTGCCGCCTTCAACAGGGCATCGGCCGAGAGGTCGGTGGTCGCCGTGGTCTTCACGGGCGCCGGGGACAAGGCGTTCTGCACCGGCGGGAACACGAGGGAATACGCGGAATACTACTCCAAGAGGCCTTCGGAATACGGGGCGTACATGGACCTGTTCAACGGCATGGTCGACGCCATTCTGAACTGCAAGAAGCCGACGATATGCAGGGTGAACGGGATGCGGGTGGCGGGAGGTCAGGAAATCGGGATGGCCACGGACATCACGGTCGCGGCCGACACCGCGGTGTTCGGCCAGGCCGGTCCC
>DYIT01000018.1:17834-24610 GCA_020723505.1 Candidatus Kuenenia stuttgartensis | reverse complement strand
CAGGCACGGATCGGCCCCGGACGTCGGCTCTTCGGACTTCCTCCCGTGGTTCCTCGGCATGGAAGACGCGATGTGGAACTGCATCTCCTGCGAGCTGTGGTCCGCCTACAAGATGAAGATGAAGACCCTTGTCACCAAGGTGGCGCCGGTGCTGCGGAGAGGGGACAAGTGGGTACGCAATCCGCTCGTGATTACGGACAAGTACATTGACGACGGCGAAATCGTCTACGGCGAGATGAAGAAGGGGAAGGACAAGGAAGGCGCTTTGAAGGAGATGGCCGACCTCAGGAACGATTCCTCCCTCCTCGACAAGGCGGTTGACGAGATGGTCTGGCACTTCACGAACCTCATGCCCGGATGCCTCATAAAGTCAATCGATTCAGTGAGAGCCAAGAAGAAGTTCTTCTGGGACCAGTCAAAGCTCGCGAACAGGCACTGGCTCGCGGCAAACATGATGACAGAGGCGTTCCTCGGATTCAACGCGTTCAACACCAAGAAGATCACCGGCAGCGACGTCATCGATTTCGTGGAGTACCGCAGGCTGCTGGCCGAAGGGCGCGCCTTCGACGCGGATCTGGAAGGGAAGTGCATGAAGCCGCCGAAGGCTTGAATGGCGGTGGGAGAACGTCCGGACTTTTTCGGCATGGAAGGCTAAGGCAGGAGGGGTTCTCAGTCCCTGCTTCGCGGATTCCCATTATCGAATCCTGGGATGTTATTCATCAGGTCTATTGCGTCAGTCATGGTTTTGGCAGCTATCGCCGGATCATGCGATGCGCCTCCCTTTCGCCATGAGGGCGGGCGCCAGAGCTCGCTGCCTAATTCGGAGCTAAGGAAATTTGTAGGGCAAAACATTGCATGTCTGAAGGCTGAACTTGGCCCTCCGCTTGCAACAAGGGTGTCATCGAGCGGGATGTTTGAATGTGTTTGGGTATTCCATAAATACGTCTATTGGGAAAACAGATACCAGGATCCGAGATACTCGGTGCCGATGTGGGAAAGCGATGAAATCGTAATCAAATACGACAAAGATGGAACGATTGTCGAAATTGTCAAAGGCGGCTAGAAAACGATTTAGCACTGCGAATGGCAATCAAACAGCGTGTAAGGGCGGGTCTGAGACCCGCCCCTACGGTGATGGAAACCCATTTCCCTGTGCCTCAAGATCGGGAGACGAATTGCCATGCCGGATTTCACGAAGATGGACGATAGCAAGTATAGGGAATACCTTAAATCCGTCTCAGATTATGATTTGAAGCAGATGCTGGATTTCGTAAATCCGCAGGCATTTCCAGGCCGTTTCGAAGCCGTCGTCGAAGAGCTTCGCTCACGGAAACAAATCGATCCGGCTATCCAGATTGATGAAATTAGAGCAAGGCAGGGAGAACTCCTCATACGAGAATATCTGATCTATTCGAAATGGAAACTGATAATCGGTCTAGTCCTCGCAGCAATCGCAGCATTGGTTCTTCTGGCGAAGTACTTGATGGGGACGTTGTAGCGGTCTTACGTTGACAGATGTAAATAAATGACGCGGGCTCACTACGCCTTCCGCCCGCGTCATTTATCGTGGTCGTCGAACCATCCCATGATCCGCGAAAGCCGGTCCGCGCGGTGCCGCGGCTCGCCGCTCCGCGAAAGCTCGTGCCCCTCCCTGGGATAGCGAACGAATCGCACTTCCCTCCCGAGCTTCTTGAGCGCGATGTACAGCTCCTCGGCAGTGTTGATTGGGGCGCGGAAATCGTTCTCCGAGTGCTCAATCAGCACGGGAGTCTTCATCGCCCTCACGTAGGCGAGAGGAGAATGCCTCCACATCTTCCCGGGCTCGTCCCACGGGAAGCTCCCGAACTCCCATTCCATCAGGTACTGGACGTCGGAGCAGCCGTAGAAGCCGGTCATGTCGTAGACTCCGCGCTGCAGGACCGCCGCCTTGAACCGGGAATCGTGGCCGATTATCCACGCCGAAAGGTATCCGCCGTATGAACCGCCGGTGAGGAAGAGCCTCTTGCCGTCGGCGAAACCCTTCCGGACGGCCGTGCTCACGCCGGAAAGCACGTCCATGGAGTCGTTGACGGCCCAGTTGCGGTAGAGCATGCCCTTGAATTTCCGTCCGTATCCCGAGCTCCCCCGCGGATTGCAGTAGAAGACCGCATACCCGTTCGATGCGAGCATCTGGAATTCGAACCAGAACGAATTCCCCCACATGATATGCGGCCCGCCGTGGACTTCCGCCGCCAGCGGCGGCTTCGCGCGCCCCGGAGAGGAAGGCCGCATGCACCAGCCCTGGATTCCAAGGCCGTCCTTGCCTTTGAAGGAGATTTCCTCGGGCATCGAAAGCCTGAAGCCCGAGAGGAACTTCCCGTTGAGATCAGTGTGCCTCCGCTCCTTGCCGCGATTAAGGCTGAACAGGTCATTGGGATGGAGGGGCGAAGAGGCCGTGAACGCGACCGCGTCGCAGGAACTCGCGACGGAGAAGGATTCAATCCACGGAGCGGACGTCGGGATGGAGACCGGGATGCCCTTCCTGCCTGCAAGCCTGAACAGGCGCCGGTCGCCGCGGCTGCAGGCGAGCACGAGCGGTTCCCCGCTCTCGGGAAGGACGCCGACCGCTTCGGCGTCGCCGTCGAAGGAACCGGAGAGAATCTCCTCCTTTCCTCCTGCGGCGGGCATGCGGCGCGCGGTCTGGTTGTGCGCATAGAGCTTCTCGCCGGGATAGGCGATGTAGAGGATGTGCTTCCCGTCCGGCGAAATCCTGACCGCCTCGCATGCGTCAAGGTTGTCGGTGAGCAGCCTTATGCGGCCGGTGCGGAGGTCGAAGGCTACGATGTTCTGGACGACGTCGGAATCCTCATCCCCGTTGCGGTTGGAAGTCGTAATCACCGACCTGCCCGAAGGATGGAAGACCGGCGCCGTGTGATCGAAGTCGCCGGAACTCGCCTTGCGGGGGACGCCCCTCCCGTCGGCGTCGACCACGTACACGTGCGACCTTCTGCCGTCGCGATATTCCGTCCCCTCCCTGTAGATGATTCGTTCGATGACCTTGGGATCAGGCTCCGGCGGCGAATCGCCGGATTTCGGTTTCCCGTCCGCGAGGCATTTCCCGCGGCGGATTGCGTCAGCTTCCTCGTCGTTCACCCTCGAGATGAACGCGATTCTCCTGCCGTCGGGCGACCAGGCGGGGCTGCCGGCGCCGGTCCTGATACGGGTGGCTTGCGAGGCCTCGCCGCCGTCGACGCGGATGACGTGAATCTGAGGAAGTCCGGTCCTGAGCGATGTGAAGGCGATTCTGTCGCCCGATGGGGACCACCGCGGGGACGAATCGCCCTTGCCGCCTCCGCAAGTGAGCCTCCACGGCCTGCCGCCGCCCAAGGGGGCAATCCAGATGCTCCTGCGGTAGATGTTCTCATCCCCGTCCATCTCCATCCTGACGAATGCCGCGTTCCGGCCGTCAGGGCTGATTTGGGGATCCTCGGCTTCCATGATTCCGAGCAGGTCCTGCGGTTTCAACTTCCTGTGTTGCATGATTGCTCCGCAATACGTGGATCACGCGCCTGCAAGCAGCCGTGGACAAGGCAGGCGGTAGAACGACCGGACCAATCTATCCGCAGTGCGTCTGAACACAAGCATTTTCCATCGCGAGCGAAGCTGGAAACCAGTCATTCCAATCTGGAAACCGGAAATGAGGAAGAGGGCGGATGGACCGCCGGGGAAGAATCCCGGCGGGCCCGGAAATCTGTCGTATCAAAGAAGTTATGCATTGAATTGATGGCATTTATTGGATAAAATGCCTTCACATGTTCGTCTGCGCGAAATTCAGGCGGACACTGCCATATGGCGAGGTCAACGAGGGGGGGACGCTTCGGACTCAATCAGAATAATGGGCGAACCTGAACGCAAGAACGTCGAATTCACTGCCGAACAGCTGGATCCTTACCTTGGGATGTCGATTAAGGGATTCCAAGTGGAAAGGCTGATTGGCGAAGGAGGCATGGGGAGGGTCTACCTTGCCATGCAAATCAGCCTGAAACGGTCCGTCGCGCTGAAAATCCTCTCGACCTCGCTCGTCAAGCAGAATCCCATGTTCTCGGACCGCTTCCTCAGGGAGGCGACGATTGCCGCCCAAATCGCGCATCCGAACATCGTCCAGGTCTTCGATGCCGGCAACACCGGAGGCATCTATTACATCGCGATGGAGCTAATCGAAGGCAAAAGCCTGGACGATATTATGCGCAGCAGGGGCGTGCTGCCGGTTAAGACGGCCGTGGACATCACCCTGCAGGCCTCCCGCGGACTCCTCGCCGCCCAGAAGAAAAACCTTGTGCACAGGGACATCAAACCCGGCAACCTGATGATGACCGAGGATGGAATCGTCAAGGTCGCGGATTTCGGACTGGCCAAGAACACCGAGGCGACCGCCATACTCACCAACGCCGGGCAGATTCTCGGAACCCCGGCTTTCATGTCGCCGGAGCAGGGAAAGGGCAGGCCCGCTGACCACAGGTCCGACCAGTACAGCCTGGGCGTGACCCTGTTCGTCATGGTCACCGGGACGCTTCCGTACAAGGGCGAAAGCTCCGTCTCGATTATCTACCAGCACATTTCCGATCCGGTCCCTGATCCGGCCATCAGGAACCCCTCTCTTCCGAGGAGCGTGGCCAACCTCATCATGAAAATGATGGCCAAGAATCCGGACGACAGGTTCCAGGATTTCAGCGCCGTCGTGCATGCGCTGGAATCGCTGGACCTGTCCGGGTATAGCGAGGAATTGCCGCCCGAGGCCCTGAAGGTCGAAAGGGCGGGCCCGGTGGATATCCCGACAGTGGTATTCGGCGACAGGGATCTCACCCCCGACACGATGGCGGCGAGACCGGAGGAAGGCCCGATGCCTGAACTCCCCGGCGGCGAAGCCGCCACCGAAAGGGTCGAGGACTTCGCCGGCGCTCCGGAAGCATACGCCGATGGGTACTGGCAGACCGAGGGGGACATACAGGCGAGGGACATCGGCTTCGTCCTCAAGGACATCGCAAGAGCCAGGCAGACCGGTATCCTGACGGTCTCCACGGAGAAGAAGGCAACGAGCCTCTACGTCGACGGCGAAGTCGTCCGGCTGTACACCGTCGACGGCAACAACGCCATCAGAATCGGCGACATACTCCTCCGCCACAAGCACATCGACGAGGAACAGCTCAACAATGCGCTTGCCAGGCAGAAGGAGGAAAAGAAGCTCCTGGGCGACATCCTCATCGACATGGGCTACATCTCCGCTGAGGACCGCGACAGGGCGGTCACCATGCAGATGGAGGAGGAGTTCTTCGAGCTGTTCACGCTGCGCGAAGGCCAGTACAAGTTCATAAAGCAGGTCCTGAAGCCCGGCGAGTTCGACGACCGCTACAGGATAAACGGCAACGGATTCAAAATCGCGGACATAATCAAGGACGCGCGCCAGAAGGTCAGCGAATGGAAGCAGATTATCCACGACCTTCGGGACGACAAGGAAATCATCGTCCTGTCAAAGGAGATGGCCGACAGGCTCGGCGAGGTCAAGGATCCGGTCGAGAGGAAAATACTCGAGAAGCTAACGGGCGAGAGCAACCTCGCCGACATCATCGACCAGATGCTGCTGCCCAAGTTCAAGGTCTTCAAGATAGTCGGCAAATACCTCGAAGCCGGAAAAGTCTATCGTCCGTCCCTGCAGGACCTCCGGAACGGCGCGGAATACATGCTGACCGAGACGAAGTACACAACCGCCGCCAAGCTCCTCGAGAGGGCGTTCGACATGGATCCCGCGGACGTTGAGACAATCTCGAAGCTCGCTGGCGTGTACGAGAAGCTGTACGACGCCAAGCGGGCGGCTGCGTTCTACAAAATCCTCGCCAGGCAGCATTTCGACAAGGGGCAGGAGGCCGAGGCGCTCGGGGTCTGCGGACAGATTATAAAGCTCTACCCGTCGGACTCGTTCGCCTATCAGAAGCTCTACGAATACAACATCAGGAAGGGGAACATCCAGGCGTCGCTCGAGACCGGGCGCGGTCTGCTGAGGACCTATGTGTCGGAAGGCAAGCATAATGAAGCCAGGGAGGTGGCGCAGTACATCCTTGACAAGGACAGAAGCGACATCGGGACCCTCCGCAAGATGGTCAACATCAATCTCGAGGACGGCAAGATTCCGGAAGCCATCGCGGGATACGAGCGCCTGGAGGAGCTCGTGCGGAATTCGGCCGACTTGCAGGAGCAGCAGAAGAAGACAGAGCTTATTCAGATATGGGAGAAGATTCTGCGGCTCGACCCGGGAAGGTCCGACGTCAGGAAGAAGTTCGAGGAGCAGACCAAGGAGATTAAGCCCGAGGGGAGGAAGGTGCCGCAGGCGCTCAAGATTGCCGCGGCGGCCGCAGCCCTGCTGGCGATCCTCGGCCTCGTGGCGCTCTATTACGAGCTTTCAGCGCGCGGAGCCTTCAAGGAAGCGGAGGGCAAGGCGGCCGAGTTCGAGGCGTCGGGGAGGTTTACGGACGCCGCCATGGAATACGGCCGTATCGTCTCCGACTACGGCATGAGCGGAGTGAGTTCCGAGGCGAGGAGGCGCCAGGAGGCGCTGAGGGCCAGAGAGGAACAGAGGCAGAGGGAACTGACCCAGATAAAGGAAAAGGTCGAAAAGGAGCTGGAGAGGGCGAACAAGCTTCTGGAGAGCGGCGACGTCGACGGCGCAGCGAAGATCTACGGCGAGATACGCGGCATGGACATTCCCACGCATCTCAAGGTGGACGCGGACAGCGGGCTGCGCA